>NVTS01000075.1 GCA_002732995.1 Marinosulfonomonas sp.
TGGCGGCGGATACCTCGGAGGGCGGCGCCGCCCCGCGTTTCCTGCACCGCACCGACGAGCCTGAATTTGCCTATCAAAAACGCTATCACTGGCCCGCATGGTTTCGCGACAAGGTGCTGGCGCGGCTGCTGGCGCTGAACCGCGCCCGCGCCGCGGCCACRCCGGCGGATACTGGAAAAATGCAGCCGCGTGTTTTACAACTTGATGAAAAAGGGCCGTTGATATGAGCAAACAGAAAACCTCGGCAGAGGTGCGCGACGCCATTATTCACGCCTTTCGCATGGACCTGTTCGGCCCCGACACGCGGCCAGAATTTCACGAAACCCACATGGGCAATAAGGAGGTGCTAAACGCCACCCGCCCCTCCAGCTTTTACCTGATCGGCCACCTGACCCCAGCCGAGGGATCGGTGATCAGCCTTGCCAAAGACGACGCCGCCGAAATTCAGCAAAACCTGCCCGGCATGGACGACGACCCCGAGCCGGGCACCGCCACCGGCGAGGATAGCGACGGCGGGGTTGAAGCCAAACAGCGCAAACGCCTGACCCCCTCCAGCCTTGGCATCACCGGTTTTGTCGCGCCCGACTGCGCCCATGTGGACGCCACCCTGCGCTATGCCGATTACATCGCCCAGCCCCCCATTCCCGATGATGTGCTGGAAGGCAAAGGCGGCAAAGCCCCGTCAGATATCAGCTGGCATCGCACCCCCCGTGTGGTGGAATACCGGATTACGGCCGAGCGGCTGGCCGAGGCAGAGGCGGTTAAGGGTGGTATTTCCATCCCGCTGTTTGACACCGAAAGCCCGCAACGCAAAGGCGGCGTGGTGCATTTGCATCTGATGGTGCAGAAAACCCGATTGCTGCGCGCAGGCGGGCATCTGGACGGTCTGTCGGTCACAGTGTTCGTCGTCAACCGCCGCCCCGCCGCCCAGCGGTTTGCCGATGTGTCCAACATTTTTCAGGTCGGCCTGTCGCTAAAGGCTGCGGGGGCTGGTTTCATCGGCAACCCCGACATGAGCGGATTTGAGGCCGAGGATGCCGATTTGCGCCTGCACGATCTGCACTACGCCGATGTGCTGCGGTTTTCCGGTGGCCGCAATATCGGCACTGGCCATGGCGCGGAGGAAGGTGGGCATACGCCCGAGGTCTGGACCGACCCGCTGCCCTCGGCCGATGTGGAAAAAGTAGACCAGAACGAGGCGCTGAATGCTGTGACCGAGTTCAACATGCTGACCCTTGCCGAGCTGGCGCGGGACGGCGCGGCCCTGACCGCCACCTTGCAAAGTTTTCCCGATGATTACATCCGTTTTATTGCCACGCAGTCAGCAGGCATTGGCGCAATCGAAACCACAGCCCGCCAAGATGTGGCAAGCGAGCTGGTGGCCAATCAGAAAGCGGCCCGCGCCCGTATGCAGCAAGGCATTGACCTGCTGGGCAGCTCTGAGGCCGCGCGCGATGCCTTTCGCGCTATGAACCTGTCGATCAATTCCTACCTTGAAAAGCGCGGCATTACCGGCGCGGGGTGGCGGCCGTTTCAGTTGGCGTTCATTCTGCTGAACCTGAACGGCCTTTCCGACCCAACGCATGAGGATCGCAAAACGGTTGATCTGCTGTTTTTCCCGACGGGTGGTGGCAAAACCGAGGCCTATCTTGGCCTTGCCGCGTTCCAGATCGCCTATCGACGCCTGACCAGCCCGGATTGGCTCGGCAGCGGTGTGTGTGTGATCATGCGCTATACGTTGCGGCTGCTGACGCTTGATCAGCTGGGCCGTGCCGCCGCGATGATTTGTGCGCTTGAACTGTTGCGCCGCGCGCCGGAATGGCAAAGTGAAAACGGCCAACCAAAGCTTGGCCTTGCGCCTATCGAGATTGGCCTATGGGTTGGGGCTGCGGCCACCCCCAACCAGATCGGCGGGCGCGGTGAAACCGACAGTCATGGCCGCCACGCCTATACCAAGGTTAATCGCTACAGGAAATCAGGCCGCGAGGCCCCCGCGCCGATCAAGGAATGCCCGTGGTGCAGCACGCCTTTCGGCAAGGATACGTTTCAAGTGACCGGCAAACGCATGCTGATCAACTGCGAAAATATTGATTGCGATTTCAGCGGCGAAAACGGCGGCCTGCCGGTGCTGGCCGTTGACGAGGAAATCTATAATCGCCTGCCTGCGTTCATTGTCGGCACCGTCGATAAATTCGCCTCCCTGCCAAGGCGCGGAGAAGTGGGCCGGTTTTTTGATCACGTTGATCGTATTTCTGACAGCAGCGACCCCAAACACCTGCGGTTTTACGGGGCCGATGAGCCTGGTGTCGGATTTATGCTTGATGATCAGGGCCAATGTCTGCCACCGCCGTCGTTGATTATTCAAGACGAATTACATTTGATTTCCGGCCCGCTTGGCACCATAGCAGGATTATATGAGGCCATGGTCGACAGGCTGGCCTCACGCAAGATTAACGGCGAATTGCGCGGTCCCAAGATTGTCGCCTCCACCGCTACGGTTCGACGCGCCGAGGACCAAATTTCAAAACTGTTTGGTCGCGACAAAACCGCGATCTTCCCGCCACCGGGCATTGATCGCCGCAACAGTTATTTCGCCATTACCCGTTCGCTGGTTGAGGCTCATGGCCGTCGTTATCTCGCCATCAGTGCCCTTGGTATTGGCCCACGCAAGGTTCTGCTAYGTTCCATCGTGCCGTTGCTCTCGGCGGCACAAAAACAGTTTGATGATGACCCCCGTGACGGAGAGGAAAACCCCGCCGATCCCTATATGACAGCGCTTTGTTATTTCAATGCCCTTCGTGAGCTGGGAGCCAGCCGCCGTATTGTTGAAGACGAAGTCGCCAACAATCTGCGGTCCTGGCCGAAAAAACGCCTGCGCGATGGCCAGGACATTGCCAATTCCGAATTTGCCAATCGTAACATTGCTGCGCCCGAAGAACTGACCTCGCGCCTAAGTACAGATCTGGTGGCCAGAGCAAAAAACCGGCTGGCGGAGGGCTTTTTGAAAAACCCGCCAAAAGGCAAAGATGGACAGCTTGATGTCGCTTTGGCAACCAATATGATTTCGGTGGGGCTGGATATCACCCGTCTTGGATTGATGCTGGTGCAGAACCAACCCAAATCTGCGGCCGAATATATTCAGGCCACCAGCCGCGTTGGGCGTGATTCTGACAGGCCGGGCGTGGTTCTGGTTATTTTGAACATGCACCGGGCGCGCGACCGCGCCCACTTTGAAGATTTTGAAACCTATCATAAAGCTTTCTATCGGGCCGTTGAGGCTACAAGCGTTACTCCCAGTTCAATGCGCGCCAAGGACCGCGCCCTTGGAGCAGTGTTTGCGGGGCTGATCAGGCATCTGAACCCAGAGTTTTCAGTCAAGTCTGGCGCATCAAAATTCGACCCGACAGATTCCGCAGTCATTGAAGCCAGTAACTTCCTAAGGGCGCGCATATGTTCGCAGACAGATATTGACCGGTTAGTTGCAAGCTGGCAGCAACTGCTTACTGATAAAGACGGCGAAACCCTGTTTTGGGATACAAATCGGGCCGATGATCAAGGGTTGATGCATAACCCCCTGACGGACTTATCCGCCCTTCCTTCTGATTTTGAATTATATCGAGCAGGCTGGTCAATGCGCGACGTTCAGCCCGGGGTGGATCTTGATATCAAGGAATACCTGGCTGGGCCACAAATTATCAAAAAGGTGGATATGACATGAGTTCCAACGACGAAATCAGATTGTCACAACTCATCCAGACCTTTGGACCTGGCGCAATTGTTGACCTGCCGGAGCAGTCGGTCATGATCATGGGGTTGGACAGCTGGCCGATTGCCTTTGGAAACCAGAGCATGCGGCAAATCACGGAACCGAGGCTCGTCAATTATCTCACCAAACTGTTGAACAACACCGAGGATGGCGAAAGCTGGCTTAAAGAAGGCACCACCCTAAGCCTGTTTGAGCCGCCGTTGAATGGTGATACGCCCGCTGGACGCAAAACACCTGCTGTTCCTGCTGTAAAATACCCTAGGTGGGAAGTTGTTTCTGACCCTACAGATTTGACAAAGCAGGTATTGCGAAGGTTCAGCGCTGGTGAAAAACCAAAAGGTAAAAAGGGACAAACCATATCACCGGTTCGCTGGGTTGCAGCTTGCAGCAAGGGTCATATCGACGATATCGATTGGCGTTATTTTGTTCATCAAGGCAAGAGCTGCCAACAAACCATGTATATGAAAGACGAAGGAGCAGCGGGTGACCCCCAGTATATTACCGTCTTATGCGATTGTGGTGCCAATCGGAAACTGAGTGAGCTGTATACAGAAAATGCCCTTGGAATTTGCAAAGGCTACCGCCCGTGGATTGAGGGCTATACAGCTGCTCCCTGCACCGAAACCCAGCGCCCGATGACCCGCGGTGCCATTAACAATTACTATTCACAGGTCTTAAAACTCATTGCTCTGCCGACAGATCAAAGTCAGGTAGAGCAGAAAATTCAAAACTATCTTCCAGCGTTCGATAACGTCAAATTACCTGAGGAAGCGTTCAATCCCGTTCAATACGGGCAAGGTCCAATCAAGAAGGCCTTTGAGGGTATTACACCACCCGAAATCTGGACCGCACTCCAAAAAATAAGGACTGATCAGGTCAGTGCAGAAACCAGCGATATCGAAAATCCGAAAGTCGAGGAATATACAATCCTTGCCAGCGGGAAAAAGCTGATCGGCCAAAACAGTCTTGGAGCACGGCTTCACGGCGAAACCTTAGAAGATACAGAATGGCGCGGTCAGGCAATTAATGAAACTTCATTTATTCAATCACTGGTGAAAGTGCATAGGCTTTGTGAGGTTAGTTGTCTGTATGGTTTTACGCGAATTGAACCGGCTCCATCACCTTTTGACGAGGTTCAGGAAGACATAACGCTTGAGGTGAAAGGGCAATCTCTGGCAGATAAAGTTACTTGGCTTCCAGCTATGGAGCAGTTTGGCGAAGGTCTCTTTCTGAATTTTGATGTTGTTGAAGTCAAGAAACGCATCACGTCGCTGGGTGATAAGGGCCCTCTCGTCGAACTGAAACAGCGGTATGATGACTGGTACCAAAAAGATTCTAAAAAACGTCGTCCCTATCCTGGCGATGAATATGTCCTCATACACTCACTTTCTCACCTCTTAATCGAGCAAATTTCACTTGAAGCAGGGTATCCCTCGACATCGCTATCAGAAAGAATTTATGCTTTAAAGCCTGAGGGTGGCACGCAAATATCCAAACTTGGTTTGCTGATTTATGCTGCTGGCGGAGGTTCCCAGGGGACACTTGGCGGCCTGCTGGAACAGGCAAAAAACTTGCCTGCAATTCTGAAACGTGGGGCCAAGCGCCACGCGGTCTGCGGAAACGATCCAATATGTTCAACGGAATCGGCACTACTAACATCCGATATTGACATGATAAATGGAGCAGCATGTCATGGATGCTTGTTCACTGCAGAGACAAGCTGTGAACGCCGAAATACTCTTTTGGATCGTGTTTCGCTTTTAAACTTTTTGACATAACTATGCGCTTGAGTTTTCGCTCCCAGCCCCGTCTGCACAGTGCGCGGAAGTTCGAACTATGAAAAATGGGCGTTCTAAATATTCGTTTCTTTACAACGACTTACAAAACTGAACCAAACCCCCTTTAGGCAACAGCTTTGGAGAATATCGGGGGTCAGAGAACCATTTCCGGCCAACCCGCCAGAAGGGCACTTAACAGCCCATCGGCTATAACCTTTGAAAACAACAAGAAAATTCTGGGTCAGCCAAAATCGGAGAACGGGTTCTCGGGGGATAGTGGCGGAGGAGACGGTTCTGGGGGCGAACGTTCTCTGGAAAAATGGGGACCTTAACACCATGGTCCACCGCAAAAATTGGTCCTCCGCAAAAATTACGACTTGCTTTTAGCCGACCGCAGCTTATTTCCGCAATAGTAATTGCTGTGCGCTATCGTCGGCCCTACCTCCCCATTTTCCAGATAAACCTGCAGCCCTGATGCTCGCCTGCCCCAGTGAAACCCCGCCATCATTCGCGGGAAAGCCCGAAGGGCACAAAACCGCGTGGCCCGAGGCCATTATCCGCTGTCGGGTTGCACTTGCAAGCAGGCTGTTTTGAAACACCCCGCCGGTTAGCACAACCATATCCACATCATATTGCGCAGACATTTTCTGCACCATGCGGCTGATAACGGCGGCCAGAGTGTTGTGAAAGCGGCGCGCGATGATTTCCGGGGCGATACCCGCCTGCAAATCACCAAGGATACCGGCAAAAAGCGGCTGCCATGTGATGGTATTTGCTGCAATAACGGGATATTCACCCTGCTCTTGCGGGCAGGCCTCGGCCAGAGATTGCAGCTGCATCGCGGCCTCGCCTTCGAATTCCGTCTGATCAAAGCTCAATCCAAGCARTGCGGCCACCGCGTCAAACAGCCGTCCGGCCGAACTGGCCAAGGGGGCGTTCAGCTCTTGGGTGAACATTTGCGTCAGCAGGTCTGATGGTTTTTCCGCAAGCCTGGAAAATACCTCCAGAGGGCCGAAGCGGCCAGCCAGATCGGCCAGCGCCTCCGGCCCGAAGGCCACCAGAAGATGCGCCAGAGCATTGCGCCACGGTTGCCGGCTGGCCTTTTCGCCGCCAAGCAGCGGCACCGGATTGAAATGCGCCAACCGCTTGAAGCCCTGAAAATTCGCCAGCAAAAACTCACCGCCCCAGATATGGCCATCCATGCCATAGCCCGCCCCGTCCAGCACAACCCCGAGCACCGGCTTGGTGTCCGGCCCATGCCCGTGTTCCGCCAGAACCGCGGCAATATGGGCATGGTGATGCTGCACCCCCGAGGCCTCAAAGCCCGCTTGGGCCGCAATGCCCTGCCCCAGCCGCGTGGAAAAATAACCGGGGTGAAGGTCGGTTGCGATATGCGCCGGGGCAAACTGGTAAATCCGGCGGTATAGCGCCAGATTGGCGATGAAATCGCGCTGGGTTTCGGGGTTTTCCATGTCGCCCATATGCTGGCTGACAATGGCCTGCCCGCCTTTCAGCAGGCAAAATGTGTTTTTCAAATCGGCACCGATGGCCAGCACCGGCGGCGCAGCGGCAAACCCCTTATGCAGGCGCAAAGGGGCCGGCGCATAGCCGCGCGCGCGGCGCAAAATCTGCACGCCACCACCCGTTATCTGCACCACGCTGTCATCCATCCGGTTGATGATATCCCGATCATGCAGCAGCCACAGATCGGCAATGCCTGTCAGCTTTTCCAGGGCGATGTCGTTACCTGTCACCTGTGGCTCGTCTGTCAGGTTGCCCGAGGTCAGAACGACAGGCCTATCCAGCTGCTGCATCAGCAAATGATGCAGCGGTGTGTTGGGCAGCATAAACCCGAGGCGGCTTTGCCGCGGGGCCACCCCGCCAGCCAGAGGCGCGCCGGAAACCGGCAGCAGCACAATCGGCGCTTGCGGGCTGGCCAGCACCTGTTCGGCGGTCTTGTCCAAACGGGCATGGCACGCCACCATCGCCAGATCCCGCGCCATGCAGGCCAGCGGTTTGGCGGGGCGGTGTTTGCGGCTGCGCAGCATGGCCACGGCCAGCTCATTACCCGCATCGACCGCCAGCTGAAATCCGCCCAGCCCTTTTATCGCAACAATTCTGCCCGCCTTCAGCGCTTGCCCGATGATGCTGATGGCCGCGCCCGCCAGCTTGCGCCCCTGTTTGTCCACCACCCACAGCTGCGGGCCACAATCGGCGCAGGCATTGGGCTGGGCATGGAAGCGGCGATCGGCCGGATCATCATATTCGGCCTGACAGGCCGCGCACATCCGAAACGCGGCCATGGAAGTATTGGCCCTGTCATAAGGAATGGCACGGGTGATCGACAGGCGCGGGCCGCAATTGGTGCAATTGGTAAAGGCATAGCCAAAGCGGCGGTTTTCAGAGGTGTTTATATCGGCCAGACAATCGGCACAGGTGGCGGCATCAGGCGTAATGCCGGTGCTGATCTGCCCCGTCAGGCTGGCGGCAATGCTGAAATCCGGCCAGTCCGGCGGGGCTTCAAGCGCGGTGACCTCARGCGCGTCAATCCGCGCCAGTGGCGGCGTGTTCTTCTGTAGCTGCGCCTTGAATGCCGCAAGCTGGCGCGGCCTACCTGCCAGCCGGATAATCACCCCCTGCGCATCATTCCAGACCTCGCCGCGCAGGCCCGCCGCTTTGGCCAGCCGCCACACGAACGGGCGAAAACCCACCCCCTGCACCAAGCCGCGCACCCGTATTTGCCACGCCAGCAGCACTCAATGCACCGTGCAAACCATGCAAGGATCGAATGATCGCACGATATGTTGCACCGAAACCGGATCGGTTTCGCCTGCACGCACCGGCGCGCCTTGCAGGGCGATTTCCAGCGGTCCGGCCTGTCCGGTATGATCGCGGGGCGAAAAATTCCAGGTGGTTGGCGCAATGATCTGGTAATTGGCGATTTTGCCATCCTTGATCCGTATCCAGTGGCCCAAAGCCCCGCGCGCCGCCTCGACCAGCCCCGCACCTTGGCCCTGATCGGGCATATCGGCGTGCTGCATAAAGGGATCAGGCGGGGATATATCGCGCAGCCAGCCCTCTATGCTTGGCACCAGCAACGCCACCTCGATAAAGCGCGCTACGATGCGCGCCGCCACATTGCCACCATGCTGCGCCACCATATCCAGCGCCAGCGGGTTGCCCGTCACCACCTGGCGCGCCAAGGCGCCCACCTCGGCCACCTGCCCCTCGAGGCGCGGGGCCTTGCACCATGTATAACCGTCAGCCATGTCGGCATCGGGCGTGGTTTCGCCTTCAAAAGGGTGCAGGGGCTGGCCGTTGCCTTGCATCCATGCGCTGGAAATATCTTCGGTGATCAAGCCGGTATTCAACTGCAAGGGTCCAGATATGTCAGCAAGGCCGCGGGCAAACAGGTGGCCGTTCGGGTGCCGATAGGCGCCAAAACCGAGGAAACGGTCCGTGGCGCGGCCCAGCCGGTCCAGATCAAGGCTGCGGCTGACCTGTAAAAAACGGCGCAAATCACCGCTGGTTGCAGGTTGCTTGTCGGCCCATGCGTCAAGCGCCGCTACGGATTTGATCGCTGAAAATGCCTCCGGTTCACAGCCAAACACATGGCGCTGTAAAAAGCGCCGGAATGCGGTGAGGATGGCCAGCAGCCGCTGTATTTCCGAAGGCGAAACCACCCGCGTCACCCCGCCCGGTTGCAGCGCCAGCGTATGGGGCCATTTGCCCGCCAACAGGCCCACAATATGGATGAACTCGGCGCGGGCGGGCAGCATATCCTGCACAGCACTGCCCGTCATCGCGGCAAACCGCGTGGTGATATCGGCGAACCACGGCTGGTCACGGTAAATATCACGGGTAAAATCGGGCATGAAAAACATGTAAAAATGGGTCAGGTGATCGGCGATATTTTCCACAGCATGCACGATATTGCTGACCAGCTGGCCATTTGGCACCGGCACCAGCCCTTGCGCGGCCCCCAAAGCCTCGGCGGCGGCAATCGACTGGCTGATCGAACATATCCCGCAGATGCGCGGGCTGATCACCAGCCCGTCACGCGGGTCTTTGCCCTTCAGCATTTCCTCAAAGCCCCGATAAAGCGGCGAGACCACATGGGCGGTTTTCACCCTGTCAGCCACCACCTCAAGGCGCACTTCAAGGTCTCCCTCGACCCGGTTAAACGGGCCAACCACAAGCCGGCTCATGTGTTTTTTCCTTTTTTAGGCCGCTGGGGGTAAACCCTGATACGGTCTGCCGTTGCATTTTTTCGCAGGCGCGGCGGGGTGGCGGCCTTGGATAGCGACGCCAGAGCAATAAACCACGCTTTGGGCATATCCGTGGGCAGGCCAACGGGAATACCGGCGATTTTCGGGGTCTCGACAAAGCTGTGGCCCGGCTCCTCAAAGCCCGGTTCGGTGCAGGCAATGCAGGGGTAGCCCCCCGAAATACACGAGCCACTGCCATTCCAGCTGCGCTTGTTGCAATCGCCCGCCGCCTGTGTGCCCTTGCAGCCAAGGTTCTCCATCATGCAGCCGATCTGGCACAGCTTTTCGGCACTGGCCTTGTATTCATAAAATTCGTTTCGCGCACAGCCATGATGCACCAAGGTGCCGGAAATCGCATGCGGGCGGCCATAGCCATCCAGATGATCCGGTGCCATCAGGCCCAAGGCCAGCTGGGACAGGGTTTCGGTCACCCAGTCCGGATGCACAGGGCAGCCCGGGATATTCACCACCGGCAGCCCGCTTTGGTCAATATAATCATCACCCAGCAGGCCGCCTTTGGTGCGGCCCTCATAGCCCAGCCCGCAGGCTTCGCCGGGGTTGCCGCCCGCCATGGTAATACCCCCGAACGCGGCGCAGGACCCGACCCCGACCACATGTTTTGCCTGTTGCGCCAGCGCGTCGATCATATCTTTCATCGGCTTGCCGCTGCCCGCCATCATGTGGAATTTGCCGCTGCCATTGGGGCCCATCATCACCGAGCCTTCAAGGCAGAGAATATCCAGCACAATGCGGCCCGCCAGAATATCGTCAATGATCGCCATCGCTTCGTGCCCGGTTTCGCGGCTAAGGGCGGGGTGCCACAAAACATTGATCCCAGCGGCCTCGAACGCAGTCAGAAAATCCGGCCCCTCGGCACCGAGCAACGACATGGTGCAGCCCCCGCAGCCCCCCGATTGCAGCCACAGCAAATTGCGCCGGTTCGAGGCGGGCATGCTCATAGCGGCCTTTCGGGCAGGCAAAGCGCAAAGCGGCTGCCGCCACCGGCATGGTTTTCCACCCTCAATGTGCCGCCGATTTCATCGGCCATGCGGTAGCTGACATACAGCCCCAGCCCCGTGCCCTGCCCAACCGGCTTGGTGGTGAAAAACGGCTCGAATATCTTGCCAAGGTTTTGCGCGGATATCCCCGGGCCATTATCCCGAACGGATATGCATATCCTGCCTTCATGCCGGCCAACGCCAATTTCGATCTTGCCCGCCTGCGCGCCCTCCATGGCATCGACTGCGTTTTGCACGAGGTTGACCAGAATCTGGTGAATATAGCCTTTTTGTGCATGAATATGGAGGCTCTCGGCGCAGTCTATCTGCATCAACGGTTTGTTTTTTGCCCCGCGCAACACCCAGTTTGCCGCCGTGTGCAGCACCGGAGACAGAGCGAATTCTTCCACCCCCTGCTTTTGGTTGCCCGAAAAACGCCGCAGATCCTGCACGATATCGCTCACCCGTTCGGCACCTTCCAAGGTGCCCTCGACCAGCGGCAGGATATCCTTGGCGATCCGGTCGATCTGCAATTCCTGACGCAATTTTTGCATGTCGCCACCGGAT
Source organism: Marinosulfonomonas sp. (assembly GCA_002732995.1). Taxonomy (GTDB): domain Bacteria; phylum Pseudomonadota; class Alphaproteobacteria; order Rhodobacterales; family Rhodobacteraceae; genus Profundibacter. The sequence continues at coordinate 11,378 of NVTS01000075.1, forward strand.
AGGCCCTGCTCGGTTGCATTCAGAAAAAGCGTGATCTTTTCGCCGTAAGATTGCAGCGCATGCATATTGCCAAAAATAAAACTGATCGGGTTATTCAGCTCATGCGCCACCCCCGCCACCAACCGGCCCAAGGCGGCCATTTTTTCGGACGCAACCAGATGTTGCTTGGCGGTGTCGAATTTCTTCAAGGCAYCGCCCAGCTCGTGATAGGCGCGCTGCAATTCCTGCATCGGGCGGCCGATCATCACCATACCCACAAGGNTTTTTCTGGTGGTCAAAGCGCGGCGAGCAATTGATCGCAAGGGCAATATTTTCGCCATCCGCCTGCCGGATCTGCACCTCGCAATTGGTGAAATGCGGTTTCGAGGCCGAATGCTGCCGAAACACCGATTGCATCCCCGCATTCCCCCCGGTCAAAACCTCAAGCACAGCGCGGTCGACAAATTTCTCGGCGGGCAATCCTGTCAGCCGCGTCAGCGCATCGTTAACCTGCTCTATGCGGCCCTTGGTATCGCAGACAATCATCAGGTCTGTCATCGCCTGCATGACGCTGCCGATAAAATCCTGCGCGGTTTCAAGCTCGTGGTTTTTGTCCTCCAGTGCGGTTTGCGAATCCACCAGCTCGGAATAGACCCGATCCATCTGCTGGATGACCTCGATCCAGACCGCCTCGTCGGAGGGCGAAAGCCCTGTCGCACTGCCGCCGGTTTGCGCTATCAAAGCGGCAGTTGTCTTATCCGGAAGGCCTTGTTTATCTATCATGGCACCCCCTTGTTTTCTACAAATTCGGGCTGTGGCGCGGCCTTGCCTTCGTCTTTCTCCAGCCCGTAGCGCTCCAGCTTGCCGCGCAAACCAACCCGCGAAAGCCCCAATTCCCGCGCGGATTTGCTTTTGTTCCAGCGATGCCGGATCAGCGCCTCGCGCAGGATTTTCACTTCGAATTTCTCCACCCGCTCTTTCAATGTGCCGCCAACAGCCCCGACCAGCGCCAGATCATCGCTTACCTCCGGATCTGCGGCCATCAGCACTTTGGGTGACAGCAGCTCCGCCCCGAGGTACTCATCTTCCGGTCCCATAACCAGCATGCGCTCGATCTCGTTCTGCATTTCGCGCACATTGCCCGGCCAGCAATAGCGCTTCATGCAAGACAGGGCTTCGACGGTGAATCCGGCGGCGGTTTTCCCCAGTTTCGGCATGGCCTGATTAAGCAAAAAACGGGCCAGCAGCGGAATATCCTCGCGGCGATCACGCAGGGGCGGAAGCTGAATGCACAAGCCCGCAAGGCGAAAATACAGATCCTTGCGCAACCGTCCGGCCTGCACTTCTTCCTCGAGGTTTTTTTGCGAGCTGGCCAGAATGCGCACATCCACCTTGCGGGTCTGGTTAGAGCCGACAGGCCGCAGCTCGCCCTCTTGCATCACCCGCAACAGGCGCACCTGAAACGCCGGTGTGGTATCGCCGATTTCATCCAGAAAAACGGTGCCGCCAGAGGCCCGCTCCAGCAGGCCGGTATAATCATGCACCGCACTGGGAAATGCGCCCTTTTTAAAGCCGAACAATTCGGCCTCGAGTATTTCCTGCGGCATGGAGCCACAATTCTGCACCACAAACGGGCTGTTCCAGCGCCCGGAATTATAATGGATAGCGCGGGCGACCAGCTCTTTGCCGGTGCCGGATTCGCCGCAAATCAGCACCGACAGATCAAACGGCGCAATCCGGATCAATGTATCGCAAATCCCGTTCATCGGGCTGGTTTTGGAGCGGATGATCCCGTCATCGAAATCATAGGTTTTGCGCAGGCTCTGGCGGCGCTCGTTAACCTTGGTGTTTGCCGCCCCCGCAGATACACGCAGCTCGATCGCCAGCAATTCGTTCTGGCGCTCCAGCTCGAACATCATCGCCGCATTGCGCAAAACCAGAATCAGCTTTTCCGGCTTCCACGGTTTGGTAATATAATGATAGATACCGGCGTCATTCACGCCCGATATAATGTCATCCGCGTCGGTATAGCCCGAAATGATAATGCGGATCACATCGGGCCATTTCTCGCGCATCTCGGTTAAAAACCGCACCCCGCTCTTGTCGGGCATGCGCTGGTCACACAGGATGATCTGCACCCAGTTATCGGCCAATAATTGCTCTGCCTCGGCGGTGTTTTCAGCCAAAAGCACGTCAAACTCGTCGGCAAGATTGCGCTCGAGCGATTCCAGCGACCGGCGCTCGTCATCAACAATCAGAATGGCGGGTTTTCCGGTGCTCATGAGGCGTTCCTTTGCGTCTGGCATAATCGTTTGTCGCGGTGGCGGGCCAGGGTAACGGGGGTGCGGGATTTGCAGATTTTATACACAAAATTATAGCGCGCAACATGGTAGCTGGGATCAAAACCATAGAAATTCCGTTTCATGCGGGCCAGCTCTTCGGCGCGGTATTGCGCCAGCGGTTTTCGGGCTTCGTCAGCCGCGCGGCGCGCCCGTTTTGCCGCCATCAGCGTGCTGGAATCCGCGGCCAGCGCCTGTGCGCGCGTGGCGGTTTCGGCATCGAAACCGGCGCGGCTATGACCATAAGCGGCATCGGCCAGCCCCAGCGCCACGGCCTCGATCGCGCCCATGGGCAAGCGCTGCGCCGCAAT
>NVTS01000076.1 GCA_002732995.1 Marinosulfonomonas sp.
ATCCACGCGATACATTCGAAGCGCTCGACGAGAAGTGGAAAAAAACGACCGACAAACCAAAGCCGCTGGCAAGCTACGACATCCCCGTGCAGTGGCTCTTTACCTTCCTCGGCTTTGGCGGCGGCGCGATCATGCTCCTGCATGTCACCCGCATCGCACGCAAAAAAGACACCTGGAACCCCGAGCAACTCCGCCTCGGTTTGCGGAAACCGCCCGCCGAAATCCGCCACCACAACCCGCGCACATTTCAGCAGATTGCGGGCGCGGGCGTAATATCCAAGGCCAGCCCATTCGGCCATCACGGCCTCATCTGCAGCGCTGGACAATGCGGAAACCGTCGGCCAACGCGTTATAAAGGCGTGGAAATATTTGGACACAGCCGCCACAGTGGTTTGTTGCAGCATCACCTCGGACAGCCAGATGCGGTAGGGATCGGGGCGCAGACCCGCCTTTGACTGGGCAGGCGGAACGCGCCACGGCATCTCGCGGGCATGGGTATCATACCAGTCCAAAAGCCCGTCGCTTAATTTCAAATCACGCAATCTTTATCCGCCTTTTGTGCTATTGCTCTGGCACCCCGCCCGAACCTGTTTAGAATAGCGGGCAACTGACGGAAAGACAGATGAAGCAAACAGACGGTAACAAACAACGTAAACGCACCAGCCGGGGGTTCAGACGCACGTCTAACTTGTTGCAATCGCGCATTCGATCAGTGGGTGAATCCCGTGGGTTTGCTGTGACCCGTCTACTGACCCACTGGGCCGAGATCGTGGGCGAAGATACCGCCCGCATCGCCCGCCCTGTTGATGTGAAATACGGACGCCAAGGGTTGGGCACGACGCTGACGTTGCTGACCACCGGCGCACAAGCCCCGATGCTGGAAATGCAAAAGGAAACATTGCGCGAGCGGGTCAACAGCTGCTATGGCTACACCGCTATTTCGCGTATCCGCATCACCCAGACGGCGGCCACCGGATTTGCCGAAGGACAGGCGCAGTTTGCACCGGCCCCCCAATCAAAACCCGCCGTTGTGAGCCCCGACAACAAGCAGGCTGCGCGCAAAGCGGCCGAACCTATTGCCGATCAGGGGCTGCGTGCGGCGCTTGAGGCATTGGGTGAAAATATTATATCCCGTTCCAGACACTGAAAAAAGGATTATCCATGAAACGTAGAATATTCATCGGTGCAGGTGCACTAACATTGGCTGGCGGTTCTGCTTACTGGCTGAATGCAACTGATGCAGGGCTGGGTACATCCAGTAGTGCCGGATTTGGTGCCGCGGTGGCGCAAACCACCGCAGAGGTTGACACATCCGGTATTATCGAAATGACACTGGGGGCCAAAGACGCGCCGGTGACGGTTGTTGAATACGCCTCATTCACCTGTCCGCATTGCGCGACCTTCCATAAGAATGTCCTGCCACAGATCGAGAAAAACTATATTGAAACCGGCAAGGTCCGGTTCATTTTCCGCGAGGCTTATTTTGATAAATACGGGCTGTGGGCCAGCCTGATGGCACGTTGCGGCGGCGAGATGCGCTATTTCGGGATCACCGATATTTTGATGAAAGACCAAGGCGCGTGGCTGGGCGAAGGCGATCCTGCGGTCGTGGTTGAAAATCTGCGTCGCATCGGCCTGACAGCGGGCATGACCAACGAAAGTCTGGACACCTGTTTTAACGACGGCGATCAGGTGCAGGCGCTGGTGGCGTGGTATCAGGGAAATTTCAGCCGCGATAACATGAATTCAACCCCGTCCTTCCTGATCAACGGGCAGAAATATCCCAACATGGGCTATGAGAAATTCTCGGAAATTCTGGACGAAAAACTGGCCGAGTAGCTATTTGATCACGACTGCGAGTGCTGTATCAAACGCGCTCCAGTCGGTGATTTCCAGACGCACGGGCAACGTCAGAACTTCGGCGCGAAACGCGGGCGGCAGGCGCACGGCGTCTTTTTCCGTGGTGACCATGATTGCACCCAATGCCTTGGCCTCGAACGACAGGCGTTTCATCAGGGCCACAGTCAGCGGCTGATGATCACTCAGCGCCTCGGTATGCAGCAGATCAGCGCCAAGCGCACGCAACGTTGCAAAGAATTTATCAGGATGGCCAATGCCGGCAAAGGCCAGAACCGGCTGATCCTGCCAGTCAATTCCGGTTTGCATCGGGGCCAGTCGGCCGGTCATGTGGGGTAGGGAAATGACCGGCCCCGATGTTTGCAGAAATACCTTTTGCGCCTTCGTTGCGCCGATAGACAGCAACAGATCAGCGCGGGTCAGTCCGACACCAACAGGTTCGCGCAACGGGCCTGCGGGCAGCACACGACCATTGCCAAATCCGATGGCCCCGTCCACCACAACGATTGAGATATCCTTGTGCAGGGCCGGGTTTTGAAACCCGTCATCCAGCACGATGATGTCGGCACCTGCCGCAACTGCGGCCTGCGCCCCCGCGGCCCTGTCCTTGGCAACCCAGGTCGGGGCGAAGGCGGCCAGCAGCAGTGGCTCATCTCCGGTTTGGTCGGCGCTGTGGGCGGTTTCATCAACATGCACGGGGCCATCCAGTGATCCGCCATATCCGCGAGACACCACATGAGGCGTGCGGCCAGCCTCCTGAAGGCGCTGCACGATGGCAATGGTGGTTGGTGTTTTGCCGGTGCCGCCTGCATTGATGTTGCCGWCGCAAATCACCGGAACGGGGGCGGTATAGCTGGGCGGTTTGGCCACACGACGGGCTGTTGCGCTGGCATAAACTGCCCCAAGCGGCGACAAGATACGCGCCATCAGGCCGGGGCGGTTTGGCTGATGGAACCAGAAACGGGGTGGCTGCATTACAATGCCTCTTGCGGATTTAGAACATCATAAATCAACGCGATTGCATGGTCCATAGCCTCGGCCCCGCTGGTGGAAATCTCCCAACCGGCATGGGCCATTTCGGCGGCTTTATCGGGGGCCAACAGATCTTGCACGGCGGCGGCAAGCTGGGTTGCGTTCCCGACTTCGCGCGCAGCTCCAGCCGTATCCAGTCGCGCATAGCCGAGGATGTATTTACTAATAAACGGCCCGTGAAGCACGGCAGAACCAAGGGACGTCGCCGCATTGGGAGAGCAGCCCGTGGCCCCTTTGATCAATGAATTCCCCATGAAACAGACCGGCGCAATCCGCAGCCACAGGCCCATTTCATCATCGGTGTCAGCGATGAGTATCTGGACATGTTCATCGGGTTCCTGATCGAGTGAGCGCTGTGCAACCTGCCAGCCGTCATCGGTCAGGATGCGGGCGATATCATCCCCACGCGCGGTATCTTTGGGTGCAAGGACCAGCAGCAAACGGTGCGACAAACGGCTGGCGGCACGATGGGCGGTTACGATCAACGCCTCCTCGGTCCTATCGGTGCAAGTGGCCAGCCAGACAGGGCGGGCGGCGAGGGTTTCGGCCATCGCATCGCGGTCGCGGTCGTCGCAAAACAGGGTGGTGGCATTTTCTTCTAACAGGCCGCTGGTCATAATCCCGATGCTGTCAGCACCCTGCCGGAGCAGTCGGGTTTTAACGGTTTCATGGCTGACAAGGATATGGTTGAACAGGCCAAGTGTAGCGCGAATGACGCCTTTGTTCCAGAGGCTGTGCCCGTCTACGGTGGCGCGGGTGCGAGCATTCAGCATCAGGAGTGGAATGGCGCGGGCGTGGGCCTCGACCACAAGGGCGGGGCGCAATGCTGATCCGGCCCATATGGCAATGCTTGGTTGCCAATGGTCGAGAAATTCTGCCACCTGTCGCAAGGCATCTGCCGGTGCGGCCAAGTGCAGGCAAGGTTGATCGCAGCACTCCTGAAACGGGGTTTCGACATGTGTATTTTTAGGGGTCGTAACCAGAAACGACACCTCGGTCAGGTCCTCGGCCAGATTGCGGATCAACACTTGGATCGAGGAAACCTCTTGTTGGTCTGATATGTGCAGCCACACCAGCCTACCAGTAGGGCGGGCAAGGCGTTTTGAGGCACCATCGTCGTGTGATTTCCCTGCGCGGCGAGCGGCAGCAAGATAGAGGCGCAGGCCGAGTGACATGCGAGCCTAGCCGTCCAGTTCTTCAGTTGGAGAGGCCTCGACCTCTTCGTCACGAAGGCGGTGGATATGGGCGATGAAATACCGCATGTGGGCGTTATCGACCGTGCGATGAGCCTCGGCTTTCCAGGCATTATAGGCGGCGTCATAGTTGGGGAACATGCCAACAACATGGATGGCATCCACGTCTTTGAACGCGTTTTTGGTCGGGTCGATCAGTTCGCCACCAAAGACGAGGTGTAGGCGTTGGGTCATGGGGTGCTCCGTTACGTTTCCAGGTGATTTGTGGCGACAGTAGTAGATCGGATGGGGCTGAGAAAGAGATTCTATGCCTGTGACGGGGATATTTCCATCATTGGACCTGTCGCGGTTTTATTTCGCTCCTTTAAGGGCATATTCTGCCACAAAGGAGATAAACCATGGCAGCAAAACATTCCGAAGAATTCAAGCGTGACGCAGTTCATATTGCATTAACCAGCGGCCTGACGCACCGACAAGCATCATCTGATTTGGGGGGTGGCATGTCGATCCTGAACAAGTGGATCAAAACATATCGCGACACGGATATTATTCCTAAAGAAGATCAAGAGTTAGTTAAAGAAAATGAACGCCTTCGCCGTGAAAACCGCGTCCTCAAGGAGGAGAGCCGCAGCGGTGCATGGGACGCTCGCGCGGCGGATTAACCACAAAAATCCACGCTCTGATCAACGAAGACGGCTTACCTTTGCGGTATTTGTTAACGCCCGGGCAGGTGGTTCTGGCCGATAAAGCTTACGACGCCGACTGGATCAGGGAGATGATTTGGGAGCAAGGCGCCAAGGCGGTCATCCCATCGAAATCCAACCGGAAACTGCCTAAGGAATTCGATAAGGCTTTGTATAAAACAGAAATAAAATCGAGAGGTCTTTGGGAGGATCAAACGCTCATTCCGCCGGATCGCCACAAGATACGACAAAACTTCCCGCAATTTCATGGCATTCATCAACCTGGCCACGTTCAAACTATGGTGCCAGTATTATGAGTCCGCCACCTAGAAATCCACGGTTACACCAGGTAGGTTCAGCGCTTTCATCAGCTCGCGCAACTCTTGGCGTGCGGCCACATTCGAGATATTCATCTGCCCTTTGACGCCGATGTCTTTCAGATCAAGCAACGTCAGGCCCTGCGGGAACAACTCGCGGAAAATCACCCGCTCACCAAAACCCGGCGCCAAACGGAACCCGATGCGTTTTGACAACGCCTCGAGCGCATCCTGCATCTTTTCCTTGTTGTGCATGCGCTGGGCGGCCAGACGGTTGCGCACCACAATCCAGTCAATCGGCGGCAGGCCCGCTTGGGCGCGCAACTGGCGCGCGTTCCAGACCATCTCGGCATAGACCGAGGGGCCAAGGATTTTATCGGTACCGGGGTCGATATGCGCCAGCAAATCGAAATCGACAAAGCTGTCATTCAGCGGGGTGATCAGGGTGTCGGCCAGCGAATGCGCCACTTGCGACAGGCGGGTGTGTGACCCGGGGCAATCGATCAGAATGAAATCGCTATCCGGCTCCAGCGTGGCCACGGCGGCGGACAGACGGTGATCATAGATGTTTTCACCGGGCCGCAGTTTCGCGCGGTCAATTTCCGGCAAGCCATGATAATCGGGCATCGCCAGATCAATGTTGTGACTGGCGCAATAGGCTTTGCGTTTTTCCATATAGCGTCCGAAGGTGCGTTGGCGCAGGTCCAGATCCAGCGCGCCCACAGAATGCCCCATTCGCACCAGTGCGGTGGCCACATGCATGGCGGTGGTSGWTTTKCCWGATCCGCCCTTTTCATTCCCAACGACGATAATATGCGCCACGTTTGTAACCCCGTTACCATACCCATAATTACGGGCACTATATGGTGCCGCGTTGATCATTGGAAGCAGGGGATTTGCAGGGATGGAAAATAGATTTTATGGGTGGTTGGCGTTACCCGTGGGTTGGCCAGACTTTGTGTTCATCATCAATAACAAATACATGCGCGTGGGTTTTCCCGTGCCCTTGGTGGTGCTTGAAATGCGCATGGTCGGCGGGCAAATCAGGGTGCGTATGCGCAATCACATTTGCGCTGCCTTTTGGCCAGAGGAGCAGCGACAGTATTGCGCCAAACAGGGCCACCACCCCCAGAATAATCATCGCCACCGGCATCCCGAATGCATGACCCGCCCAGCCCGCAACCGGATAGGTTATCAACCAGCAGGCATGCGACAGGGCAAACTGGGCGGCAAAGATCGCGGGGCGGTCCTCGGCGTGGGCCGAGCGGCGCAACAGGCGGCCTGATGGCGTCAGGATTGCGGAATACAACATACCGCTGATGGCCCAGATCAGCAGAAAAGTGCCCCAGATAACAGGGGTTGCAATCAGGGAATAGATCGCATGCCCAAGGGTTAGCGCCGCCAAAAGAAACGCCGCCACAACCATAACACTGCGGTCGGTGAGGGTTTCAAGCAAGCGCGGCAAGGTAAGGGCTGCGAGCATCGAACCACCGCCAAAGGCGGCCATGGCATAGGCCAGATGAACGGCTTCACCACCATACCCCACCCGCACAATCACCACGGTGTTGACCAGAATAAACGCACCGGCTGCCGCCGCCGCCAGATTAAGCGACAGCAGGCCACGCAGTCGGGGGGTTGCCAGATATATCCGTGTGCCCCGCGTTAACCTCTCATGGAACGGGCGCTGTTTGGTTTGGCGCCTTAGGGCAGGGATCGCGGTGAATGCCACCAGCAGGGCCGAGACCACAAAGCCGATCACAGTGCCGCCAAACAGCCAGTGATAGTTCATCAACATCAACAAGATACCGGCCAGCACAGGGCTCATCAGGTTTTCCAGATCATAGGCTAGACGCGATAGGGACAGGGCCTTGGTATAATCCCCCTCGTCTTTCAGGATGTCGGGGATCAGTGCCTGAAAGGCGGGGGTGAAGGTGGCGGAGGCGGCCTGCAGCACAAAGATCAGCAGGTAGATTTGCCAAACGGAATCGATGAATGGCAAAAACAGCGCGACAAAGGCGCGGATCAGGTCGGCGCCGATCAGAACGGCCTTGCGGGGAAATCTTTCAACCAGCGCATGGGCGATTGGCGCAAGACCAACGTAGGCCACCATTTTGATGGTAAAGGCAAAGCCCAAAACGACGCCAGCCGCATCACCCGCCAGGTCATAAGCCAGCAGGCCAAGTGCAACGGTCAACAGTCCGGTTCCCAGCAGGGCGATGACCTGCGCAAGGAACAGGCGGGCGAAGACGGGGTGTTTCAGGATGCGCAACATGTGAATACTCTAAAGCCTTTCGCCTTACTATTGAAACGTGAATTTCCTACCTTTTGCAAATGCTCGAACGGGAATTGCGGATTCTGTCACAAAATTTTCCTGAGGCTGATTCAGTCGGGTTTTGCTAGAGTTAAGCAGCCAAGCTGGAAAATTGTTTGTACGGCGACGTGTGGTTTGTTGAAATTGGCCTTGTTGCAGGGGTCAGAGTTTTGCCGGGTGACGAGACGGCGCTTTATGCGGATGCGGCCTATTCATCACGCGCAACACGTTGGAACGGTTCGGTGTTGATGATCAAGTGCAGCCCAAAGGTTATCGTGGCCACCCTCTGTCCGGCGCAGACATTATCAGAAATGATGCGATTGCCGTGACACGGTCCGGCGGCGAGCGCCCATTTGCCAGCTGCAAATCCCGCTACGGACTGGCGCGAACCCGGCTGATGGGCCTGGCCACAAGCCCGGCTTTTTATGGCTTGGCCGCTATCGCCCACAACATCCGGAAAGGCGCGAAATTCCTTCTGCTCACCTTCTGCTCTGCGGTCTACGGGAGGCTGAAAAGGCGGGTTATGCTGAGGTCTCTATAGCAGAAGAACCAGGTTGCGGGGGTTCCGATTAGCTGTTTCCCCCCAGACGGATCGGCAATGATGCGGCCAGATTTAGCGCTTCACCTGACGAGCCTTCCGGTGCGTGGCTCCTTGCTTGTGCTCACCCTTGCTCGAACCGCAAAAGGTATCCATCTGGATCCTGAACTATGGATTGCACCTGCCCAATGTAGTGACCAGCCGCCCGATACCATGCTTCCTCCCAATCACGAAAGATCATGGCGTTTGCGGTTTTGCAGGTTTCATACAGTGCGGCCAGATCAGTGGTGCCGATTTGAAAATGCATTCCCCGAACCAATGGCGGCATGGCCTACGCCGCGATCCAACTGCTCTCGTTCATCTGCTCGATCATAATTTCGGCGCCCTGTCGTTCCAGATAATAGAACCCGTTTTCGGGCCGGTCATAGCGAATATGGAACCCCAGAACGTCGGTATAAAACCGAAGGCTGGATAGGGCATCTTGGCAGCCAAGTTCAGGAACGAGAGTGGGTCTCTGTTCTGTTTCCTAAAGCGTTCCTTCGGGCGGATCAGCAATGATGCGGCCAGCGGTCAGATCAACTGTCGGGATCACCTCGCTGGTGAACGGCAGCAGGATGGTGGCGCTACTGCCCTCAACCGTGACCTCCAGCAGGTCACTGGCCCCGTGGTTTTGCACCGCATGRACCGTGCCCAAAATCGTGCCGCCGGTATCTAGAACCGTCAGGCCGATCAGGTCGGCGTGGTAGAATTCATCGTCCGGCAGGGCGGGCAGTTGGTCACGTTTGGCAAACAGGCGGATGCCCTTCAGGGTGTCGGCGTCTTCCTTGTTGGTGATGCCCTCGACCTTGGCGACCAGCGCACCTTTGATGCTGCGGGTCAGGGTGATGGCAAAGGTGCGTTTGCTGTCCTCGCTGGTCAGCGGGGTGTAATCGGCAATCGCTTCGGGATCGGCGCAGAAACTTTTCAGCCGCACTTCGCCGTTGACCCCGTAAGAGCCGGAAAAGGCCCCGACACAAATGTGATCGGTCTCGGTCATTTRGCGCTCCAGAATGTCCAGCGTCGAGCTGCGGGTTTCCCAGCCGACGGATTGCAATGTTGGGGTGGTTTTAACATCTTGCGGCCAGCCAACGCAAAGATAGGCGATCAGGGTCCAGCCTGCGGGCACGTCCAGATCGCGGGTCAGGCGGGCAGGATCAAGGATGGAGACCCACCCCACCCCAAGGCCTTCGGTGCGGGCGGCAAGCCAGAACTGGGTGATGGCGGCAACCACGGAATAGCGGCGCATTTCGGKSATSRYGSCGRCACCSRMMMYSWSMCCTWWKKKSGYWWYGYCRTCRMAMWWKRTYGSTAMMWRMRMGRGRRMRKCSWGSRYGSYKSTYRGYKYRRSKMYKGMMWRYRMWKGGSCKWYTTCAYSGRWSKMSCCTTTGAGGGCGTCGGCATTGGCGGCCTCGAAATTAGCGGTGGCGGCCTTGCGGGCAGTTTTGGAATTCACCCGAACAATCCGCCACGGCTCGGATAAACCGACAGAGGGCGCCAGATTGAACGTTGCTAAACAACGATCAACCAAAGCGCCCTCGACAGGGTCGGTGCGAAAGCAGCGCACGTCACGCCGCCAGCGCAATAGCTGGGTAAACTCTTGCCGGAACTGATCGGAAAAATCAGGCATGAGTGGACCTAACCCGCTGATTACTCAGCAGCTTTTCCTTCTTCTTTAGCAGGCGCTTCTTCGGCAACTACTYCTTCAACGGGTGCCTCTTCAACAGGGGCCGCTGCCTTCTCGGCTTTCTCTTCGGCGCGCGCTACTGCTTTTTCGCCTGGTGTGCCTTTGTTCGGGTTGCTACGGGTCTTTTTCTCAAGGATTCCAGCAGCTTCCAGAAAACGCGATACGCGATCTGTTGGTTGCGCACCTTCGGAAAGCCAATATTTGATGCGATCCATGTCCATTTTCACGCGCTCCTCAGAGTCTTTGGCGAGCAACGGGTTATATGTGCCCAGTTTTTCAACGTAACGACCATCGCGGGGCATACGGCTGTCGGCCGCAACGATACGATAAAAAGGGCGTTTTTTGGAACCGCCACGGGCGAGTCTGATTTTCATAGCCATGAGTAGTTTCTCCTATTTTCCTAGCTAATTGAAGGGCTTAGTGCCCTGTCATTCTTTGTGTTCTTTATGGTGTTGGATGACTTCCTGAATAATGAAACTCAGGAATTTTTTGGCGAACTTCGGGTCGAGGTTGGCTTTTTCGGCCAGCTCCTCAAGTCGTGCAATTTGCGTGGCTTCGCGGGCGGGATCAGAGGCGGGCAGATCGTGCTCGGCCTTTAGTTTACCCACGGCCTGAGTGTGCTTGAACCGCTCGCCCAAGGTGTAAACGAGGATCGAATCCAGACGGTCAATGCTCTCGCGGTGGTCGGCCAGCAGCTCAGCGGCGCGGGTGACGGGATCAGTCATTTTAGCCCCCAAAACTGCGTATGGAAAACGTATGGAAAACGTATGGGTTTTATACATACGGTGATCATGACAGCGCCTCCGGTGCAGGATGGCGATAAACCAGATCACCCGCGTCTTTGCAGGCGGCGATTGCTGCCTCGTAAGCGATGCGATTGCCTTCGGCGGATTGCCAAAGCAACCAGCCGAGTTCGGGACCGCGCAGGATCAGGCGTTCTGTTTCTATGATGGGGATGGTTACGGTCATTTCTTTTTTCCGAAACCAGATAGGCCGGGGGGGAGCGAGCCGCCGCCCAGACCGGGCAGTTGGCCGCCCATTTTCTTGGCGGCTTCTTCCATTACTTTGGGATCCATCCCTGCCATGTCGCCCATGCCCGCAGGCATGCCGCCGCCTTTGCCGAACATCTGGCCAAGTGCGCCTTTGAGCATGCCGCGTTTGCCCATTTTGCCCATCTTTTTCATCATGTCGGCCATCTGGCGGTGCATCTTCATCAGCTTGTTCAGCTCACTCACTTCCAGACCGGCACCACGCGCAATCCGTTTTTTGCGCGAGGCTTGAAGCAGTTTCGGGTTGGCGCGTTCGCGTTTGGTCATCGACTGGATCAGGGCGATCTGGCGTTTCAGGATGCTATCGTCAAAGCCCGCATCGGCGACCTGCTTTTTCATTTTGCCCATGCCCGGCATCATTCCCATGATACCTTCCATGCCGCCCATTTTCATCATCTGTTCCAGCTGCGCCTTCAGGTCGTTCATGTTGAACAGACCCTTCTGGAAGCGCTTCATCATCCGTTCGGCCTGTTCGGCCTCGATGGTTTCCTGGGCTTTTTCGACCAAGGACACGATATCGCCCATGCCGAGGATACGGCCAGCGACGCGTTCGGGGTGGAATTCTTCTAGGGCGTCCAGCTTTTCGCCAAGGCCCACAAATTTGATCGGCTTGCCGGTGACGGCCCGCATCGAAAGGGCTGCGCCACCGCGACCGTCGCCGTCCATGCGGGTCAGGACCACGCCGGTGATGCCGACTTTGGTGTCGAATTCTTCGGCGACATTCACCGCGTCCTGGCCGGTCAGCCCGTCAACCACCAGCAAGGTTTCGCGCGGGTTTGTAATGTCGCGCACGGACTGGACCTCGTCCATCAGCACTTCGTCGATGTGCAAACGGCCAGCGGTGTCGAGGATGTAGACGTCATAGCCGCCCATCGTCGCCTGCTGTTTGGCGCGTTTGGCGATGTCGATGGCGGACTGGCCTTTGACAATCGGCAGGGTGTCGACGCCGATTTGCGTTCCGAGGATCGCCAACTGTTCCTGGGCGGCGGGGCGCTGCACATCGAGCGAGGCCATCAGCACCCGCTTGGAGTTCTTTTCGGTCAGGCGTTTGGCGAGTTTTGCCGAAGTGGTGGTTTTACCGGAACCTTGCAGACCGACCATCAGGATCGGTGCTGGCGCATTGTCGATTTTCAGCTCGCCTGCGGCCTCGTTGTCACCTGCCAGAACGTGGATCAACTCGTCATGGACGATTTTGACCACTTGCTGGCCGGGGGTGAYSGMKTYGGTGACGGCCTGGCCGGATGCTTTTTCGGAAATCGCCGCAATGAAATCGCGGGCCACCGGTAGGGAAACGTCGGCCTCGAGCAAGGCCACGCGGACCTCGCGCAGCGCTGTTTTGATATCGTCCTCGGACAGCGCACCTTGTTTGGTCAGGCGGTCAAAGACCGAACCGAGGCGTTCGGATAGATTTTCAAACATCGTATCAGCCCTTTCATCAAACCAAATGCCAATCACCCCCGTGGGCGAAACTCGCTGACGGGGGGCGATCCCTACATAGGCAGGGACCGGAAGTTTTATAAGACTTCCGGATATAGCGCCGATTTAGGCCGATGTGAGCCAAGAGTCAAGCATGGGCGGATTTGTCGGCTGGTGATTGTGTGGTGGTTTGGTATCAGGGGGCATGACGAGATATGCAATGATAGTTTTGGCGGCGAGTGCGGGAATGGCGCAGGCGGGGTTTGACAGTGTCGAGGCGCTGGGCGAGGCGCTGTTTTTCGATGTGAACCTGTCGCAGAACCGCACCCAATCCTGTGCGACGTGCCATGCGCCTGAACATGCTTTTGTCGATGYGCGCGAAACGGACGCGGGGCGGGCGTTTTCATTAGGGGATGACGGGGTGTCGTTGGGGGACCGCAATGCGCCGACGCTAACCTATGCGATGCTGACGCCGCCGTTCCGGTTGAACGATATGGGTTTTCATATGGGCGGGCAATTTTGGGATGGGCGGGCTGTGGATTTGGCAGATCAGGCCGGCGGTCCGCCGCTGAACCCGATTGAAATGGGCATGCCGGATAAGGCAAGCGTGGTGGTGCGTCTGCGCGAGAGCGAGGATTATATCGCCGGGCTTGAGGCGTATTTCGGCACGGATGTGTTTGGTGATGACGAGGCCGCGTTCGGGGCGATGACGCAGGCGATTGCGGCGTTCGAGTCCACCGATCTGTTTGCGCCGTTTGACAGCAAGTATGATCGTGCGTTGCGCGGGGAATACCGGATGTCGGTGCAGGAGGCGCTGGGCAAGGCACTGTTTTTCAACAAGGATCGCACCAATTGCTCCATGTGCCATATGTTAAAGCAGTTCCCGACCGAGGAGGGCGAGACCTTCACTGCCTATGAATATTTCAATATCGGGGTGCCGACCAACGGGCCGGGGCGCGAGGCGAACGGGGTTTTGAAGGGCAAGATTGATTTCGGGCTGTTGGGCCATCCCGAGGTCAATGACGTGATCGAAATGGGCAAATTCCGCACTTCGGGGCTGCGCAATATCGCGGTGACGGGGCCGTATATGCACAACGGGATTTTCACGGATCTGCGCACGGTGGTTCTGTTTTATAACAAATACAATACGCTAGAGCCCGAATGGCAGATCAACCCCGAAACCGGCAAGGGGTTTGGCTGGCCCGAGGTTCCGAAATCTCTGGCCGTGCGGGAATTGACCCATGGGCCCGCCTTAACAAATGCGCAGATCGATGCGATCGTGGCGTTTCTGGAAACTCTGACGGACGCGCGATATGAGCATTTGCTGGAGGAGAAGTGATACCTTGTGGCGTTTCAATAGTCGGGCAAAACAGCGGTCTTTTGCTTGAAAATGCGTAGCCTGTCAACAGGCCCTAGTTGGTTCGCAATTCCCTCCACAATGGCCTGTGATCTGAAAGATGAAATTTGGCATACCGTGCGAACATGCTGATCGCCTTGCTGTGCGTGAGCGATCCGTGAGGAAATGACCATGGCGGAGTTGTCTGTAAACGGCGGCGCAATACTAGGCCACAGTAGCGGGGGCATATTGCTGTCGCGGGCGGCGTAAAAACCGGCCACTTATGTCCTTTCGATATTCTCGG
>NVTS01000077.1 GCA_002732995.1 Marinosulfonomonas sp.
GTGGCTTTAAACTTATCCGAAAATTTGCGCCTCTTGGTCATTTTTATATCCAGTCGTTGTTGCTGAATACACCTTAACACGCTGCCCAGTTTTGCCGGAATACTTCAGTTTGGTCTGGAAAATGATCCGGACGAGATGGCTGATTTAGCGAATGATCCAGCTCACACCGCCACGCTGCCACGCCTGACGCAAAAGCTGTTAAGCCACAGAATGCGCCATGCTGATCGCACCTTGGCAGATGTAAAGATCATGTCAGATAGTGCAGTCGGGTTTAGACCTTAAGCCCTAATCCATCAGCTCCTGCCAGCGGTGGCACGCCACCTCGTGCCCGCTGCTGGAATGCTCCAGCTTTGGCTCGTCCACACGACAAATATCTATCGCAAACGGGCAGCGGGTCTGGAACTTACAGCCTGGCGGCGGATTGGTCGGGGACGGGATTTCACCCTCCAGCTTTTGCGCTTTGCCAGCATCATCCGGGTCCAGCGACGGGATCGCGGACAGCAATGCCTTGGTATAAGGATGACGCGGGGCGTTGAACAATTCGCGGGTGGGCGCGGTTTCAACCAGCCGCCCCAGATACATCACCGCCACATGATCGCACACATGGGCAACCACCGACAGATCATGACTGATGAACAGGAATGTCAGACCCATTTCCTGCTGGATTTCCTTTAGCAGGTTCAGAACGTCGGCTTGAATCGACACATCCAGCGCCGCCACGGATTCATCGGCCACCACAAAATGCGGGCGCGATACCAGCGCGCGGGCAATCGAGATCCGCTGGCGTTGGCCACCGGAAAACGCGTGCGGGAAGCGACGTAGATGTTCAAGGTTCAGACGACATTTGGAAGCGATTTCACGCACCCGTTCGTCGGTTTCCTCGCGGGTTTTGGTCAGGCCCATCACCTCGAGCGGCTCGGCAATAATATCGCGCACCGTCATACGCGGGCTAAGCGCTGCGTAGGGGTCTTGGAAWATCAGTTGCGAGCGGGACCGGTAGTCTTTCAACTGCACCTTATCGATCGTGGTCAACTCGTAATCCACCTCGTCATCGGTGTATTGTACCGTGCCGCGGGTAATCGGTGCCGCTTTCAAACAGGCGCGCCCCAGTGTGGTTTTACCAGAGCCGGATTCACCAACCAGCCCGAAAAAGCTGCCCTTGGTGATATCAAGGTTCACACCCTCTACCGCTTTGACCACGGGTTTGGGGCCGAACAGCCTGCCACCACTAAGAGGGTAGTGGACCGACAGGTCACGTGCGCGGATCAGAACGTCATCACTCATTTTGCGCCCTCTTCGTTATACAGATGGCAGGCAACAGTATGACTGTCCGATACGGGCGAAAACCCCGGAATTTCACTACTGCATCGCGCCCCAAGGTTGGCCGAACAACGGGTGTGGAACACACAGCCCGGCGGGCGCTCCAGTGGCGAAGGAATGTCGCCTGGAATCGGCGTCAGCGGCGTGTCCAGATCATCAAGGCTGGGCAGGGCTGCCAGCAGGCCTTTGGTATAAGGATGTGCGGGGTTGCGGATCACGTCACGCACCGCCCCCTGTTCTACCAACCGGCCCAGATACATCACCGCCACCTTATCGGCGGTCTGGGCAATCACCCCCAGATCATGGGTAATGAAAATAATACCCATGCCGAACTCTTTCACCAGATCCTTCATCAGGTCGATTACTTGGGCCTGAATGGTCACATCCAGCGCGGTTGTCGGCTCGTCCGCGATCAGCAGTTTGGGTTTGGTCGACAGCGCCATGGCAATCATCGCCCGCTGGCGCATCCCGCCCGACAGCTCGAACGCGTATTGCTTGAAACGCATCGAGGGATCCGAAATACCGACACGATCCAGCATCTCGATCGAGAATTCCTGCGCCTGTTTGGAGTTCATATTTGTATGGATCAGCAGTTGCTCAACCATCTGGTTGCCAATGGTGATTGCCGGGGCAAAACTGGCCATCGGCTCCTGAAAGATCAACGAGATTGCGCCGCCGCGCACCACTTGCAAATCTTTGGAGGATTTCAGCGACATGATATCGATCGAACCGCTTTCAAGGTGCAGGATGATTTTGGTTTTATCGCCGTAAATCGCATTTGACGGGTTCAGTTTCATCACCGATTTGGCGGTCACGGATTTACCCGATCCGCTTTCGCCGACCAGCCCCATAACTTCGCCAGCTTCCAGTGTGAACGACACATCGTCGACAGCGGTGATCCGTCCCTCGTCCGTATCGAACTGCAGGGTCAGGTTTTCAACATCAAGAAGGCGCGTCATTATTTGTGATCCGAATAAGGGTCGGCAGCATCGCGCAATCCGTCACCGACGAACACAAAGGCCAACACAAGAATAATAAAGAAAATCACCGGTATGAAATACCATTGATAATTCAGCAGAACATCGGCGGAAGTTACGTTTTGCAACATCACCCCCAATGAGTTCACCGGATCCTTTAGCCCCAGCCCGATAAAGCTGAGCGCGGTTTCCGACAGCACCATGTAAGGAAACGAGATCACCAGATCAACGATGATATAGCTGGTAAAGCTGGGCAACAGATGGCGGCGGATCACGTGGCGCGGCGTGGCCCCGCACAGTTGTGCCGCCAGCACATATTCCTGATTACGTTCGGTCAACAGGTGCGTTCGTATTCGTCGAGCCAAGGTGGGCCAGCCGATCAGGCCCAACACCATCGAGATAAAGAAAARTCGCATCTCGGCGCTCCAGACATCGGGGATGAATGCGGCCAGCGCCATGAACAGCGGAATACTGGGGATGGTGCGCACCGTGTCGGTTATCATCTGCAAGGTTGAGTCAATCCAGCCACCGTAATATCCGGCGACCCCACCAATCGCCAACGCCAGAACAAAGGCAATGAACACGCCGATGGTCCCCACTGCCATAGATGTGTTGACCGCGGTTAGCGTTCGGGAATAGATATCCTTGCCCGTGGAATCCGTGCCAAAGATATGGATCATGCCCTTGTCGACACCGAACAAACGCGTGTTGAAGGTCATGCCAAAATAGGAATATTCAGCCCCTTCAACAAAAAACTGGACATACCTGCGCCCCTCTAAGCTGGTGTCGGTTTCGGTCACCCAGCGAAAGTTGGTTTGGATCGAGCGGGTCCGCTCGCTGGTATATATGAAGGGCCGCATCGAGCAGCCGTTATCATCGCAAAAGCTGGGGATTTGCGGGGCACCGTTCATGTAATCCTTATCGCGTCCGGCAATCGTCGGGTCATAGGGTGTAAGGAACGGGGCGAATATTCCTGACAAAATCAGGAAAATCAGCACCCATGCCCCTGCCAGAGCTGACTTGTTCTTTTTGAACCGTTGCCAGATCAGCTGATTTTGCGAGGCGGTGAAATACGCCTCTTTCAGTTTCTGGTCGGCAGCTGAAGGTGTGTTTGTTTGGTCGCTCATATCTATCACCCTACAATGCTGCGACGAACGCGCGGATCAGTGAGCGCCAGAATAATATCGGTGACAAAGTTGATTGTCACGATACTGGCAGTCAGCAAGAAAATAATCGCACCGGCAAGTTGTTGATCGTTGGACCGCGCCAAGGCTTCGATCAATAGCGATCCAGCCTCGGTCAGAGTCAGGATCAGCGCCACGATCGGTAGTTCGTTAAAGATACGGTTCAGATCAAAACCCAGCGAGTTGATGATCGGACTAAGCGCGTGTCGCGCCGGATAGCGCATCAGTAATTGCCGCCCTGACACCCCGCGTGCCTGGGCTGCGGTCACATACAGCTTGCCAACTTCGTCCGACATCAGGGCGCGCACGGTTTGAATGGCAAAGGCGGTGGCCGACCAGCCAAGGATAAACACCGGAAGCCACGCATGGCCCAGAAAATCCATCACCCTGTCATAAGACCACGGCGCATCTCGGAATTCTTTTGAAAATAGCCCCGTTAAACTGTTGCCAAACACCATGGTGGAAAACAGCATGATCATCAACGCCAACAAGAAGTTCGGCAACGCCAGACCCAGATAGCTGACCAGACGCAAGCTGTTGTTCAAAATCGCGTTGCGTGATGTGGCCGCCAGAATGCCGACGGGAATTGCGATGGCATAGGCCAGAAGCAGGGCCGACAGACATAGGCCAAGGCTAAGCCAGAACTTTTGCCCCAACAACTGGCTGATGTTCAGGCGCAGGATGCAGCTATCGCCAAATTCACCCTGAAACGCATTCAGGATCCAGCTTGCCCACCGTTGAGCATAAGGTTGATCCAAACCAAGACGCACGCGTTCGGCCTGAATATCGGCGGGTGTGATCACCGCGCCTTGGGAGTTCTTGAAGGCCAGATACCGCTCGGCGCAATCACCGGGGACCAGCTCCATCAAGGTAAAAACAATGAACGAGACCAATATCAGCGTAAGGATCGCAAGCGCCGCACGGATCGCAACAAATTTAGAAAATTGTAGCATTGTAATGCTATTCCCCCTGAGCCCTGATCAGCCATTCGGCTTGTTATTAGAGTGKSCWGYRGSCSRKYSMSMMYSRMCYWSAGSMKTTYTYSKCMGMTYWWMMSWATKRYWYSTYCRGSAAYSWYWKRRWWGRWSKWYASGSWKWYGWYMRSYWRYWSRSGYRRRWSSSTGTTNKWSAWCTCGGTAAAGTTCTTCAGGTCGTTGTTGTGATAGATCGGTGATACCGCTTTCACAGTGCCGATGAACAACAGGCTGTCGACCATGGTTTTCACCAGACGTGCCCCGATTTCATTGGACTCATCCGTGCCGACAATCGCGGCCTGAAACGCATTGAYGTCATCCATCATGTCATAGACATACTGCGGTGGCTTCATACCTGTGGCACCATCGGTGTCGAGATATTCACCCCAGCGGATACCGGACCGCAGGTTGAAGTAGTTATCGAACGGTGGCTGGAACAGTTCCGACACACCCAGAATAACCGCCAGCGGTTGGCTTTTGGAATACATGGTCACATCAAGCGAGTTGGAGGATTGTGCCGAGCGGAATTCATCCGTCGTCACTTCTTTCACCGTGCTGTCGATGCCGACATCTTTCCAGTTTTGACCAACCAGTTCGACCAGCTTGATCGAAATGCCCTGTGTCGCCACCTGAAGGTTCAGAACCAGCGGATCACCATTTGGCAACTCCCGCATGCCGTCACCGTTGGTATCAACCATGCCGATTTCATCCAGCAGCTTTTTGGCCATATCAGGATCAAACTGGGCATAGCTTTGCTCGACTTCGTCGCTGATAAACGCAGGCGTTGGCGAGAAACCGGTATACTGTTGCGCGCGGCCCAAGCCAAAGAACGCAACCTCGTTGATTTCATCGCGGTTGATTGCCACAGACATCGCCTGACGGAACCGAAGGTCGCTAAATACGGCGCGCTTGGCTTCGTTATCCGATGTCACGTTGAACGCGAAAGTAGGCAGCGCAATTTCAGGTTTCAGTTCAACCGTAAAGTTGCCTTTTTCCTGACCTTCCAGCAGCATCGGTGCTGAATCAAGGTTCAGCGCCTGTGATTTATAATCAACTTCCGAGTTGATCAGTTTCAGAAGGCGCACCTCGGCCTCGCCAACAAACACCTCGTCTTGTTCGCTGATGTATGGCAACTGGTTGCCCGCAGTATCAATCTGGAAGAAATACGGATTGGCAACCAGACGGCGCCCTTCCGTGCTTTCCGCGATAATGATGTGACTTTCCAGCGTCGGCACAGTGCCGGCCGGTAGGCCTGCAACCAGATCCGGACTATTCAGATACGGTGTCGCTGTATCCATCCAGTCCGAGTTGCCGTAATAGGCCGAAATCACCGCATAGCCGTTTTCAAACCCGACGGCGGTTGCGTTTGCATCAGCATCGGCATTMACATHGGGGTGGAACTGGCCAAGGAAATGCATCGGCTGAAAGCCCTGCGCATAATGGTTGGCAAAGTGTGACAGCAAGCCGGGTTTTGGCGATGGCAGGTTAAACTGCACAGTTGTCTCATTCAAGACAACGACTTCCATCGGCTCGCCACCAACCAGAACATAATCCTTTGGCTTCTCGCGAACGTTGGAATCAAGCGCCAGATTGTCGTACCAGAATTTGACGTCACGGGCACCAAACGGGGCACCATCCGACCATTTATGGCCTTCGCGCAAAAAGAATGTCAGCTGGGTGAAATCATCGTTCCACTCCCAAGCTTTGGCAACATTCGGCACGATTGTCGCCAGATCATCCGAGTAACGCACAAGGTTTACGTGGCGGATCGACATAAAGTCCGACGTGCCGGATTCTGTTGCATTCGACAATGCATCCAGTGTGCCGCCGTATGTGCCAATGGCATCGTACGGGGCCAGAACCAGTGGTTCGCTTGGCAGCCGCTCCGCAAGAGATGGCAGATCGCCATTCCCCAGGATACGTGCATTCAAAGCATCCGAATCAGGGTTGGCAGAAAACTCCACGGTGCAATCGCCCAGTGACTGGAATTCGGCCAACTCGTATTGCTGCGGGAAAGCGCCAGCGCCAACCCCCATCATGTCCGCGACCGTAACCGCCGGACACGAAGCAGCAGTTGCCCCGCCCGCCAGCGCGATCAGCGCGACACCTGAATATAATAGTGATTTCATTGTTTTTCCTCTCCGTTGTGATTCTATTAGAAACCGTCTCGTTTTTCATATTCCACAGGTACGTATCAGTATTGTGACGCAACTGGTTTTCGCCTTTGCAGGCACTATGAAACGGGTARAATTGTGCAATATTTTTTGATAACCGCCAGCGCTTTCCCCTAGCTGTTGTCGCCAGCCCAAAGCGATGGTTGACCAGAAATAATTAAAAGACAAGCTTTTTGGCAGAATTGTCTGCGCAAACAATGGGCTTGGAACATTGCATCTGACCAATTTGTGGCCCTGCGGGGTATTGGGCCCAGCCTGCACAGGCACGCATTCAAAGATGGCATCAGCCGGTCGTTTAGTCGCAAGCCGGAAACACACTGGTTCTCTTGACGGTGCCATAAACAAAACTGGTATCGATAGAAGAAATGCCGTTGATCGGGTGGATTTTACCCCTGATGAATGCCTCGTAGGCGTCCAGATCCGCCACCATAACCCGCAGCAGGTAATCAGCGGGGCCTGTCATCAAATGACATTCCAATACCTCGTCCAACAGCCGGATTTTCTGCTCGAAGTTGCTGACAACTTCTTTGGTATGCGGGTTCAACTGGATGCGGACAAACACCATGACCGGCAGGCCATAGGCCTTGGCATCCACCTCGGCGCTGTAGCTGCGAATGGTGCCGCTTTCCTCAAGAATGCGAAGGCGGCGCAGGCAGGGGGATGGTGACAGGTTGACCTTGCTGGCCAATTCCTGATTGGTGATGCGCCCATTTTGCTGAAGCGCGCGCAGGATTTGGCGGTCTTTTATATCCATAAGTAGACTCTTTTTAGTTAGAACTGCTAATACTGTTGCCCTTATTAGCACAAATAGCAAGAAAACACCCCGATGGAAAGAGTACCCTGTCCCCAACCAGAAAGAGGATTCTTCAATGAAAAACACCCCCAAAGGCTTTGCCACCCGCGCCATCCATCACGCCTATGACTCGCGTAAAAACGAAGG
Source organism: Marinosulfonomonas sp. (assembly GCA_002732995.1). Classification (GTDB taxonomy): domain Bacteria; phylum Pseudomonadota; class Alphaproteobacteria; order Rhodobacterales; family Rhodobacteraceae; genus Profundibacter. Next base: position 7,570 of record NVTS01000077.1, read on the forward strand.
TGCCCTGACGCCGCCCCTGCACCTGACCTCGACGTTTACATTCGAGACGGCTGAACAGGGCGGCGAAATATTTGCTGGCGAGCGCGAGGGATACGTATATTCACGGACCAACAACCCGACAAACAATCTGCTGGAACAACGCATCGCAACCTTAGAAGGGGCCGAGGCAGGTATCGCTTTGGCGTCGGGCATCGGGGCAATCAGCTCGGTCATGTGGACATTGCTCAAGCCAGGTGACGAGATAATCACCGACCAGACATTATACGGCTGCACCTTTTCCTATTTCAATCACGGGCTGGCGAAATTCGGCATCACCATCACCCACATTGATATGACCGACCCCAAGAACCTGAAAAAAGCAATTTCCGCCAAAACCCGCGTGGTGTATTTCGAGACCCCGGCAAATCCGAACATGCGACTGGTGGATATCGCGGCGGTATCGAAAATTGCCCATGCACATGGCGCGTCCGTGGTGGTCGACAACACATATTCCACCCCCTACATCACCCGCCCGATTGAATTGGGCGCTGATCTGGTGGTTCATTCCGCCACCAAATACCTGGGCGGCCATGGCGATGTGATTGCCGGTCTTGTGGCTGGCACCCAAGAACAGACCGACGAAATCCGCGGTTATGGATTGAAAGATATGACAGGTGCGGCGATGGCCCCGTTCAACGCCATGCTGATCATGCGCGGCTTGAAAACACTGACCCTGCGGATGGATCGCCACTGWGAAAACGCCATGGCTGTGGCGGAACTGCTGGAAGCCAGCGATGCCGTCGAGACCGTAAATTATCCGGGGCTGACCAGTYTCCCACAGCACGAGTTGGCCAAACAGCAGATGGCAGGTTTTGGCGGCATGATCTCGTTCGAGTTGGCCGGTGGATACGAGGCCGGGACCAAGATGATGAACCGATTGAAAATGGTTGCCCGCGCCGTTTCACTGGGCGATGCTGAAACCTTGATCCAGCACCCCGCCAGCATGACCCACGCCACATACACCGTTGAGGAGCGCGCCGAGCACGGCATCAGCGAAGGGTTGGTGCGCCTTTCGGTCGGGCTGGAGGATATCGGCGACATTCTGGACGACATCAAACAGGCGCTGCCCCGCACAAACGTAACTGCCGMCGCCTGACAAGGACAGTTTTGATGACCCCCGCTGACAGTCGCCCACACCWGAAAACCATCGAGCAACGCCTGCTGTGGTTGTCGCACTGGATGATCCATAACGCCAACCACATCCGSCCSAAGRCRGASGGSATYAARRTYGGCGGGCATCAGGCMTCTTCRGCSTCRATGGTGTCGATYATGACSGCGCTRTATTTYASKGCSYTGCGCCCCGARGACCGYGTGGCGGTSAARCCGCATGCCTCRCCKRTTTTYCACGCRATKCAATATCTKATGGGYAAYCARACSSKTGAGAAAATGSARRRTTTTCGCGGYWTKSRCGGSGTGCAAWSCTAYCCCAGCCGSACCAAGGATATTGACGATGTRGATTTYTCSACCGGATCGGTGGGCTTGGGCGTGGCGATCACCTCGTTTGCATCCATCGTGCAGGACTATATCGAGGCCAAGGACTGGGGCGCGGACCTTACGCCGGGCCGGATGGTGGCGCTGGTGGGTGACGCGGAACTGGATGAGGGCAACATCTACGAGGCGCTGCAAGAGGGCTGGAAAAACGATCTGCGAAATTGCTGGTGGATCATTGATTACAACCGTCAATCGCTGGACGGCATCGTGCGCGAAGGGCTGTTTGAGCGGGTCGAGAAGATTTTCGATGCCTTTGGCTGGGACGTGGTGCGGATCAAGCACGGGGTGCTGCAACGGACCGCGTTCGAGGAAAAGGGCGGCGCTGCGCTGCGCGACTGGATCGACGCTTGCCCCAATCAGCTCTACTCGGCACTGACTTATATGGGCGGGGCGGTGTGGCGCAAACGGCTGCTGGATGATCTGGGGGATCAGGGCGATGTTTCGGCGTTGATCAAAGCGCGATCAGACGACGCGTTGGCCGCATTGATGGAAAACCTTGGCGGCAACTGTGTCGCCACGATGGCCGATGTTTTTGCCGCCATCGATCACGACCGCCCCACCTGTTTTCTGGCCTATACAATCAAGGGCTGGGGCACCCCGATTGCCGGTCACAAGGACAACCACGGCGGACTGATGAACAAGGTCCAGATGGGGCAATGGCAGGCCGATATGGGCGTTGCTGCGGGGGATGAGTGGGAAAAATTTGCCACCGTGGATGACGTGCCCGCCTTGCAAGGGTTCCTTGATCAGGTGCCGTTTTTCGCCAAAGGGCCGCGTCGGTTCCAGGATGATGTGATTGATGTTCCGGAAATTACACTGGCCTCCGAGCGCGAGATTTCAACCCAAATGGCATTTGGCAAAATCCTCGGTGATCTGTCCAAAGGCGACAGCAAACTGGCCCAGCGCATCGTCACCACATCCCCCGATGTGACCGGCACCACCAACCTTGGGCCGTGGGTAAACCGGCGCAAACTGTTTGCCCGAAAACCGCTGGTCGATACGTTCCGCACTGAAAACATCCCCTCGACCGCGAAATGGGATTTCACCCCGGGCGGCCAGCATATCGAGTTGGGCATCGCCGAAATGAACCTGTTCTTGTTGCTGGGTGCGGCTGGCCTGTCACATTCGCTGTTTGGCAAACGCCTGATCCCGATTGGCACGCTGTATGATCCGTTCGTCGTCCGTGGTTTGGATGCGTTGAACTACGCCTGCTATCAGGACGCGCGGTTCATGGTGGTCGGCACCCCGTCCGGCATCACGCTGGCCCCTGAGGGTGGCGCGCACCAATCCATCGGCACCCCGCTGATCGGCATGTCCCAAGACGGGTTGGCCGCATTCGAGCCTGCATTTGTTGACGAGTTGGCGGTGATCATGGGGTGGGCCTTTGAATATATCCAAAAAAATGGCGAGGGGGATCCGAATGAGCGCACATGGCTGCGCGATGAAACCGGTGGATCGGTCTATCTGCGCCTGTCGACCAACCCGTTGGAGCAGCCCGGAAAACGGGTCGATGATGCGTTTCGCCAAGGCGCGATTGACGGCGCTTACTGGCTGCGCAAACCGGGGCCAAACTGCGAGGTTGTGATTGCCTATCAAGGTGTTGTTGCGCCCGAGGCAATCAAGGCGGCGGGCATCATCGGTGGCGGGCGACGCGATGTGGGGGTGTTGGCGGTCACATCGGCGGACCGTCTGAACGCAGGCTGGACGGCGGCGCAACGGGCACGCGCACGGGGCAATGCTGCGGCCACTGGCCACATCGAGACCTTGATGGCGGAGCTGCCCACGCATTGCAAAATCATCACCGTGATTGATGGCCATCCGGCAACTCTGGCGTGGCTGGGTGCTGTTCACGGGCATCAGACCATCCCGCTGGGGATTGAACACTTCGGCCAAACCGGCACCATCGCCGACCTTTACCACCACTACGGCATAGATGCGGCGTCGATTGTTGAAAAGGTCAACGGGCTAACGACGGGCAAACTTGTGGCAAAACACGTTTGATTATAGTGCTTTTCATTCAACGGGGCGGGGTTTTTCCGCCGGTCATCACCGTCACCTTGTCAGCTGCGGCCTGAACCTTCGGGCCGGCCTGTCGGGTCATCGCATCGGTGAACCTTGCGGCTGGTCCCGACACCGACAGCCCGGCAACCGCGTTGCCCTGCGCGTCATAAATCGCCGCCGCAATGCAGCGCATCCCCAAGTAACGCTCCTCGTTATCAATCGCCCAACCACGCCGCCCTGCAACCTTTAGATCAGCAATCAGCGCATCCGCCGATGTCAGGGTATGCGAGGTAAATTCCGTCTGGCCCGATTTGGATATGATACTGGCCACCTGTTTGTCCGGCATGTTGGCCAACATCGCCTTGCCAATCCCCGAGGCATGCATCTGGCTGCGGGTGCCCGCCCGAAAAAAGGCGCGGATCGGGTTGTGCGTTTCCACCTGCGACACAAACACGATATGCCCATCCTCGGCGATGCCCAGATTGGCGGTCTCGCCGGTTTGCTCCATCAGATCGCGCATGGACTGCTGTGCCGCCTCGATCAGATTGGTGCGCACCAGATAGGTGTTGCCAACCCGAAAGGCCCCAATGCCAATCGCCCATTCCTGAAGCCCCGTGTCAAAATCCGTGAACCCGTGGTTTTGCAAGGTCGCCAAAATCCGGTGAACTGTTGAGGGGGGCATGTCCACATGCAGCGCCAGATCACCAAGGGTGGCGCTGTGCATCTGCGCCAAAGCCTCGAGTATCACCAACCCGCGATCCAGCGCCTKCACCGTCCCGCCAGCGGCATTCGGCGTTGCGTTACGGGGCCGCCCGCGTTTGCGTTTTTCAATCGGTTGCTCGGTCATAGCGGTGCCTTTCAGCGCAAAAAAGATTCCCTGAGGATTCTAATGGTGGGAAATGGAAAAATAATTCATCATTATTTTCAATGCAATAGGAATTAAACCCGCTTTATGAAAATTCTTTTCAGAAAAATTGAAAAAATGCTCTGGTCAAATATTATTACCAAACCTGCACTCAAGCCAAGAGAATCGCCATGCCCAACCATTGCTCCGCACATAATCCGGTTTTCATCCCCGGCCCGACCAACATCCCCGAGGTCTTGCGCCGCTCGGTTGATATGCCGACCATGGATCACCGCTCGGCCGCGTTCAAAGACATTCTGCACCCTGCCCTTGATGGTGTGAAGCAGGTGCTTAAAACCCGTGATGGCGAGGTGTTCATCTTCCCCTCCACGGGGTCCGGCGGCTGGGAAACGGCGCTCAGCAACACGTTATGCGCGGGCGACAAGGTGCTGGCGGCCAACAACGGTATGTTCAGCCAGAAATGGATCGACATGTGCATGCGCCACGGGCTGGATGTCGAGGTGGTCAATGTGCCTTGGGGCGAAGGCATCCCCGCAGACCGTTTTGCTGAAATTCTGGCGGCGGATACGGGCCACAGCATCAAAGTGGTATTGGCCACCCATAATGAAACCGCAACCGGCGTGGTGTCCGACATTGCCGCCGTTCGCGCCGCTATGAACGCTTCAAAGCATCCGGCAATGCTGTTTGTCGACGGGGTTTCCTCCATCGGTTCAATGGATTTTCGCATGGACGAATGGGGCGTGGACGTCGCCGTGACCGGCTCGCAAAAGGGCTTCATGTTGCCCGTCGGTCTGGCCATCACCGCCTTCAGCCCCAAAGCAATCGCCGCGACTGAAACCGCCACCCTGCCCCGCTGGTTTTTCGACATCTGCGACATGCGCGCCGGATATGCGATCAACGGCTACCCCTACACCCCGCCCGTCGRCATGTTGAACGGTTTGAAACTATCGACCGAAATGCTGCTGGACGAGGGGCTGGAGAACGTGTTCAAACGCCATACCCGCATCGCCACAGGGATTCGCAAGGCTATTGCCGCGTGGGGCCTGCCGCTCTATGCTGCCAGCCCCGACCTCTATTCCAACACCGTCAGCGCCATCAAAACACCGGACGGCTTTGATGCCGACGCTCTGGTTGCGCATGCCTCAACGAAATACGATGTGTCCTTTGGTGCTGGTCTGGGTTCTGTCGCGGGTAAATTGTTTCGCATCGGCCATCTGGGCAGCCTGACGGATGTGATGGCGCTGTCGGGTATTGCCACAGCTGAAATGTGCATGGTTGATCTGGGGCTGGATATTACGCTAGGCTCTGGTGTTGCCGCTGCCCAAGCCCACTACAGAACGACAGCATAAAGGACGACTGATGTATATCCCGACACTCGATGACATGCTGCAAGCCCGTGCGCGCATCACCCCCTACATCCACCAAACCCCTGTGCTGACCTCGACCTATCTGAATGATCTGACAGGGGCCGAGCTGTACTTCAAATGCGAAAACTTCCAAAAGGCGGGCGCGTTCAAAGTGCGCGGTGCCTGTAACGCAGTGTTTGGCCTGCCGGATGATATGCTGGCGCGTGGCGTCGCCACCCACAGTTCCGGCAACCACGCCCTGAGCCTGTCATATGCGGCGGGTCGGCGTGGCATCCCGTGCCACGTCGTGATGCCCCGCACCGCCCCACAAGCCAAAAAGGACGCGGTGATTGGCTATGGCG
>NVTS01000078.1 GCA_002732995.1 Marinosulfonomonas sp.
CACCGCCCAATCCGCACCGGCAGGCACAAAGGCATAGTTGCCAGCGGTCAGCGTGTGGTGGGTGCCATTCACCGTCAGGCGCATTTCACCTTTGGCGATGAACAGGCCAGCCTCGGCGCCCTTGTCGGGTTCGGGTGTGGTTGAGCCACCGTCTGGCGCAACCTCGACCGCGTATTGGGCAAAGGTTTCGGCAAAGCCGGTCATCGGGCGGGCCAAAATCCATGCGCGGGTGCCGGCCCAGTTAGGCAGGGCGCTGGCGGTGATGTCACGCATGGTGTCCGCGGGCAGCACGGCGTAGGCCTCGGTGAAAATGGCGGTGCCTTCGGGGTTTTCGGTTTGCTCCGGTAGGCCGCCCTGTGGGAACGCATAAGTCATGGCAGGATGTCCTTTAGGCGGTAATGGGCGATGCGCTCGACCTGTTTACAGGCCTCGGCGAATTCGGTGTCGCTGTCATTGGCAATGCGGGCCTGAAACGCGGCCATGATGCTGGCTTTGTCGTGGTCACGCACCGCGATGATAAAGGGAAAGCCGTGTTTGTCGGTGTAGGCGTCATTCTGTTTGGTGAAGCTTTCGCGTTCAGCATCGGTCAGGGCGTCCAGCCCGGCGCTGGCCTGCTCGGAGGTGCTCTCGTCTGTCAGGCGCTTGGCCGCGGCCAGTTTACCGGCCAGATCGGGGTGGGCGGTCAGCACGCCCAGACGCGCGGCGTGATCAGCACTGCGAARAATCCGGCAGAGCGCGTTGTGCAACCCGATGGCGCAATCATGGGCTGCGCCAAGTTCCAGCGCATGTGCGCCCTTAGCAATCCATGCCGAATGCTCGAATATCCCGCCATATGCAGCAACAAACGTGTCGCGATCCATTCCGGATGGGCGCTCCCACGGGGCGGGGGCAGGGTGGTGTTGTTGCCAATGCTGCGCAATGTCGATGCGGCGCGGGGTCCAGACGCCTTCAAAGCCCTGAATATAGTCGATGAACCGCTTTAGCGCCATGACGCGGCCGGGTCGCCCGATCAGGCGGCAATGCAGACCGATCGACATCATTCTGGCCTGTCCCGCCACGCCCTCGGCATAAAGCGCATCAAAGCTGTCCTTTAGGTAGGTGTAAAACTGGTCGCCCGAATTGAACCCCTGCGGCGTGGCGAACCGCATATCGTTGGTGTCCAGCGTGTAGGGGATCACCAGCTGGTCATGGTCGCCGTAGCGCACCCAGTAGGGCAGATCATCCCCGTAGGAATCCGACACATAATCCAGTGTGCCCTGTTCGGCGACAAGGCGTTCGGTGTTGACGGAACAGCGCCCCGTATACCAGCCGCGCGGCGGGGTGCCGGTGACTTCGGTGTGCAGGCGGATCGCCTCGGCGATATCTGCAGCCTCGTCCCTGGCGTTGTAATCCTTGTATTCAACCCATTTCAACCCGTGGCTGGCAATCTCCCAGCCCGCGTCCTGCATCGCTGCGACCTGAACCGGTGAGCGCGCCAGTGCTGTGGCCACGCCGTAAACCGTGACGGGGATGTTGGCGGTGGTGAACARGCGRTGCAGCCGCCAGAAMCCGGCSCGTGCGCCRTATTCATAGATSSWYTCCATGTTCCAGTGSCGYTGRCCMKSCCATKSSGMKGCYSCGRSRATWTCRGACARRAACGCYTCRGAGGCRGCATCSCCGTGCAGGATRTTATTCTCGCCGCCTTCCTCGTAATTCACCACAAATTGCACGGCGATTTTGGCACCATCCGGCCAATTGGCGTCGGGGGGTGTCGGGCCATAGCCGTGCATATCTCGGGGGTAGCGGTTCATTTGGGTGCTCCTGCGATTGTAATGTAGTGTATTATGAATAATCCGGATTGATTTTCAAAATAATTTTGAAAGTCTTATTGTAGATAAYGGCACTCGATTTTTGTCTGGTTTCAGGGCAAACTGGCTGGAAATGGAGGGCAATCATGGCCAAGGGATATTTGACGACGCATGTACTGGACACGGCGCGGGGCAGGCCGGCGGCGGGGATGGCGATTGATCTATTTCGAATCGAGGGCGACAGCCGCACCCATATTCGCAGTCTGACCACCAATGAGGACGGGCGCACGGACGGCCAGATATTACCGACGGACGAGTTTGCCACCGGCACTTACGAGCTGGTGTTTCATGCGGGGGCGTATCTGGATGCGATCGGCACACCGGCGGAGGATCCGCGGTTTCTGGRTGTGATCCCGATCCGCTTTGGTATCTCGGAAGCGGATGCGCATTATCATGTGCCGCTGCTGCTGTCGCCGTTTGGCTATTCAACGTATCGGGGCAGCTAAAGCCCAACCGTCTGCCGCGCCATTTCGGCCTTGCACCGCGCGGTGACAAAATCGACGAACAACTGCACCTTGGTGTCTTTCAATTTATGCGGCGGATGCAGGCAGACCAGTTGTGTGGCCAGCGGCGGCGTGGCGGTGGCAACGGGAATTAATGCGCCGTTTCGCAGATGCTCGGCAATCTCGAACACCGGTTTCAGGATAATGCCATGCCCTTGCAAGGCCCATTCGGTCAGAACATCGCCATCATCGGATTCAAACGGGCCTGATACGTCATAGCGTTTTACCCCGCCCGGTGTTTGCAAGGCCCACTGGAATTCCTGCGCACCGGGATAGCGCAGGTTCAGGCAGGCGTGATCGTCTTGGATCAGGGCCTCGCCATCGTGCGGATTTCCATGCGCCGCGATATAGTCTGGGGCGGCACAGAGCAGGCGCGGGCAGTCGGCAAGGCTGCGCATTTTCAGGGTGCTGTCGGCCAGTGGGCYCATGTGAAATGCCACATCCAGCCCCTCGGAGGTGACATCGACCAAACGGTCGGACAGGCGCAAGCGCACTTCGATTTGCGGGTATTCAGCTTTGAAAGCGGGCACAAAGGGCGCGATGAAACGGCGACCGACCCCAAGCGGTGCGGCAACAAAGACGGAGCCGCGCGGGTTTTTGGCAGCGTCGATAATATTGGCTTCGGCGTCGGCAATAGCGGACAGGATATTATGGGCTCCAGTGTAGAATTCTTTACCATTTTCAGTTGGTTGAAGCGCGCGCGTGGTGCGGTTGAACAGGCGCACACCCAGATGTTTTTCCAATTCGGAAATCCGCGAGGAGGCCACAGCAGGCGAGGTGCGCAGATCACGGGCGGCAGCCGACATCGAGCCGAGTTCATAGACCCGCACGAACATTCTGATATTGTTTACATAGGCCATGTTATTGCCAAAATCCTGTTGAAAGTCCTGTGCTATTATACGGATTAACAAAAAAGAGGGTTTTGGTATAGCCTAAGAAAAAAACGGAAAGGGTGCGATTTGGATTATGTGATTTTAGAGGCTTGGCTGGAATTTGCGGTGCGCTGGGTGCATGTGATTACCGGCATTGCGTGGATCGGATCGTCGTTCTATTTCATCGCGCTTGACCTGGGGCTGAAAAAATCGCCGGACCGGCGCCAAAATGTGCATGGCGAAGAATGGCAGGTGCATGGCGGCGGGTTTTACCATGTTCAGAAATATCTGGTCGCGCCGGACCGTCTGCCCGAACACCTGATCTGGTTCAAATGGGAGAGCTACACAACGTGGCTGTCGGGTTTCGCCATGCTGATACTGGTCTACTACATGGGGGCCGAGCTGTATCTGGTCGATCCGAACGTGTTGGATATTCCGATCTGGCAGGCGATTTTGATTTCGCTGGGGTCACTGGCATTCGGTTGGGTGATCTATGATCTGATCTGCAAAAGCAAATTTGGCGAGGATAATACGCGGCTGATGGTGTTGCTGTATATCATCCTTGTGGCGATGGCGTGGGGCTATACGCAGGTGTTTACCGGTCGCGCGGCGTTGCTGCATCTGGGGGCGTTCACCGCGACGATTATGACGGCGAATGTATTCGTGATCATCATGCCGAACCAACGGATTGTGGTGGCCGATTTGCGAGAGGGGCGAACGCCTGACCCGAAGTATGGCAAGATTGCCAAACAGCGCTCGACCCATAACAATTATCTGACCTTGCCGGTGATTTTCCTGATGCTGTCGAACCATTATCCACTGGCGTTCGCGTCGCAATATAACTGGTTGATTGCGTCGCTGGTGTTCCTGATGGGGGTGACGATCCGGCATTATTTCAATTCGACCCACGCGGGCAAAGGCAAGCCGATGTGGACATGGGCGGCAACCACGGTTTTGTTTTTGGTGATCATTTGGTTGTCGACGTTAACAGCACCGGTTGCGGATGATGCGGATCAGGCTACTCTCGCTCCGTCAATCCAGCGGTTTGTCGATGCAGAGGGGTTTGAGGATGCCTATGATATTGTGGTTGGCAATTGTTCGATGTGCCACGGGGCGGAGCCTGGGTATGAGGGTATTCCATGGGCGCCTAGGGGCGTGCATCTGGAGACCGAGGCGCAGGTGGCGTTTGAAGCCAAGCGGATTTACCTGCAGGCTGGTGTGACCCATGCGATGCCACCGCCAAGTGTATCTTATCTGGAAGCCGAGGATCGTGCGGTATTGGTGGCGTGGTATCGGGCGGCAACAGGCGGGTGATCCGGTGAGCAGGGGTTGCGCCGTGCAACGCGCAGGTATTTAGGAAAAGAAGAAGGGGAAGGGGGCGTTGTCACTCACGTTGTCACTCACGTTGTCACTCACGTTGTCACTCGCGTTGGCACTGCGCGATCTCGGTCGCCAGATTGCGGATCAGTGTGTTATACAGGTCTGGGCCATATTCCAACGTGGTGCCGGAAGGGTCCAGCGCGCCTCTGATGCTTACATTTGTGTCTGCAAATACGGCATCAAGCAAAGCCGGATCATGCTGATATTCACCAAAGGCACAAGCAACGCCGGATTGTGCAATGGTCTGGCGCAGTTCCACCAGATGCGCCGCACCGGGGGTGGCCGCGTCCCCTTCGCGGATCGCACCGGGAATGATCAGCCCGTAATGGTCGGAAAAATATCCATAGGCATCATGAAACACGATAATCGGCGTGTCTTTCATCGGGGCCAGTATGCGGTTGATTTCAGCGTCCAGTAGCACAATCCGCGCCTTGGCGGCGTTTGCATTCTCCAAATATCGGGCAGCATTATCTGCGTCGATCCCGGATAGTTCAGCTGCAATCTTATCCAGCCAGACAGCTGCATTAACTGGCGAAAGCCATGCGTGCGGATCAATACCGTCATGGCCATGTTCGTCATGCCCACTTTCTTCGGGTTCAGCCACATTTTCATCACTATGCTCTTCAGGTTTCCCGAACATACGCAAAACAGTGCCTTCGACTTCAAGCAGCTCTATTGCCTTGCCTTTAATACCGACACCTTCAATGGCGCGCTCTAACCACGGGGTCAGTTCCGGCCCGATCCAGAATATGAAGTCTGCCTGTGAAATGGCGTGTGCCTGTGAGGGGCGGAGTTGAAAATCATGCGGGTCGGATCCTTGGGTAAGAAGGATATCGGGTGTGCCAACCCCCTGCATTACCTGTGCCACCAGCGAATGAACGGCGGGGATATCGGCGAGCACCTTTGGCGCTTCGGCGCGGGCGGGACCGGTGATGAGCAGCAGGAATATCGACAAGATACGCAGCATATTAGAAAACCTCTTGCGGGATGCAGGGGCTGTATATTATAACATGTTATAACATAACAAGAGGAAAATGCCGTGCCGGACCAAATTGCGTTTCACAGCCATGATCATGCCTGTTGCACGGKCGATGTGTTGGGCTATGCCGATCAATGCGCCCGTGATGACGGGTTGCGGCTGACGCCGGTGCGCCGCCGCGTGTTGGAAATCCTGTTGGAGAACCACCGGGCGATGGGGGCGTATGATGTTTTGGAGCGCCTTGCGCAGGACGGGTTTGGCGATCAGCCGCCCGTTGCCTATCGGGCGCTGGATTTTCTGGTCGAGAACGGATTTGCCCATAAGATCAGGCGCTTGAACGCCTATGCGGCCTGCATGCACCCCGAGACCGACCATGCGCCGGTGTTCATGATTTGCAGTAAATGTAATGCGGTGGCCGAGGCGGTGGCAGGGGATGTGGCGGATGCGGTCAGGGGGGCGGCGAAAGCGGCAAAATTTGTGGTGGAGCGGATGAATATCGAGGTGTTGGGCCTGTGCCCGAGGTGTGCACAATGAGCCTGATTTCTGCCAAGGGCGTGAGCCTGAATTACGGTGCGGCTTCGGTGTTGCAGGGCGTTGATTTGGCGATTGAAGCTGGCGAGATCGTGACGGTGATCGGACCGAACGGGTCGGGGAAATCCACCTTGTTGCGGGCGCTGTTGGGGGCAAAGGAGCCCGCGGTGGGGACGATCACGCGCAAGGCCGGTTTGCGCATTGGCTATGTGCCGCAGCGGTTGGCGTTTGATGCGAATATGCCGCTGACCGTGCGCCGGTTTTTGTCGCTACCTGTGCGCCATAGAGCGGATGAAATTGCCTCCATGCTGGCGCGGGTCGGGGTGGCGGGGTTTGAGGACCGCCAACTGGTGGCGCTGTCGGGTGGGCAATTCCAGCGGGTTCTGTTGGCGCGGGCGTTGTTGGGGCGGCCCGATATCCTGATGCTGGACGAGCCGACGCAGGGGCTGGATCAGCCGGGGATTGCGGCGTTTTATCAATTGCTTGAGGAGGTGCGGTGCGAAATGGGCTGTGCGGTGCTGTTGGTCAGCCATGATYYGCATGTGGTGATGWSKGCSTCGGACMGGGTGATYTGYYTGAACGGGCATATCTGCTGCGAGGGCACACCAACGGTGGTGTCCGAGGCACCGGAATACCGTGCGCTGTTTGGGGCGGGAACGCAGGGCACGATGGCGCTGTATCAGCACACACATGCAGAGCATTGTGACCACGACCATACCGGTGAAGGGCATGACCATGCTGGATGATTTCCTGATCCGCGCGATGTTGGCTGGTGTCGGCCTGTCGCTGGCCACAGGCCCGTTGGGGGCGTTTGTGGTCTGGCGGCGAATGGCGTATTTTGGCGACGCCACAGCGCATGCGGCGATACTGGGCGTGGCGCTGGCGCTGGGGGCGTCCTTGCCGATCTATCTGGGAATATTGCTGGTTGCCTTGGCGATGGCGCTGGTGGTTACAACATTGGCACAACGGGGCCATGCGATGGACACCACGCTGGGGGTTTTGGCGCATTCCGCATTGGCGCTGGGGCTGGTGGCGGTGTCGTTCCTGCACGGGGTTCGGGTGGACCTCACGGCGTTTTTATTCGGCGATATTCTGGCGGTGTCGCGCGGTGATCTGGTGGTGATATGGGGTGGATCCCTGCTGGTTCTGGCGGGGTTGGTCTGGCGCTGGGCGCCATTGCTGACGGCCACGTTGAACGAGGATTTGGCAACCGCTTCGGGGCTTGACCCCAAGCGCGAGCAGCTGGTGTTAACACTGGCACTGGCCGTGGTGGTGGCGATGTCGATCAAGGTGGTTGGCGCGTTGCTGATCGCGGCGATGCTGATCATACCGGCGGCGGCGGCGCGCGGTCTGGTGCGCACACCCGAGGCGATGGCGGTCTGGGCAGTGCTGATCGGGATGGTGGCGAGTGTGGGCGGGTTACTGGCGTCCTTGCAATGGGACACACCGGCGGGGCCTAGCATCGTGGTTGTCGCCACGGGGGTGTTCGTGGCGAGTGCGGTTTTTGCCAAAAGCGGGCGCTAGTCTATTGGCGCGAAAAATGCCTGTGTTTGGCCCGTTACTTCAGCCCAGAGTCTATCGCCATAACTGAAATGCCACCATTCATCGGGATAGTTGATCAGGCCTTGGGCCTGCAAAGTGTTCACCAGCACGTCACGGTTTTGGCGGGCGGTATCAGGCACGTCCGAGGCGGTCGGGGTGAGGGGCGTAAACGCTTGCATGCCGGTGCCCATATCCAGCGGTTTTCGGTTATTAGTGGCCAGAGTGATATCGATCGCCGCCCCCGCCTGATGGCCGCTGCCAAACCCGTCGGGTGGCGAAACCCAGCGGGAGGTTTCAGTATAGTGCTGCTTGGGCGTCCAGTCAGGATGATCGGCGCTGATTTGGGCAAACACCGGCTGCCACAATTCATGCTGGCGGGCGCGCGAGCGGAAGGCCTCGTAGAGCATCAGGCAAAGCCCGTCGGGCAGAGCGCCGGATGCGGCCATCAGCCGGTCTTTGATTGCGGGGCGGATGCGCCAGTCATTGGTGACAAGCGGGTTCAGGAACAGGCGGCCGGTTTCAGTGAGGGTGACCAGCCGCGGGGGCGTGTCACGCTCGATGATTTCGATGCCGCCAATGATCACCTTTTGCGATCATCGCTTGCCGTAATAGAGTCCGACAACATGTTCTGCCTCGGCAAAGAACAACCAGCGCTGGGCAAGGATGCCGATGATATGGGCAATCAACGCCACGATATACAGATTGAACCCGGGGCCCGAGGTCATCGCCAGAACCATTGGCGCGACATAGGCCAGAACAAAGGCGATGATGCGCAGTTTGATCGCGTGTTTGCGGGCGATCACATAGACCATTTCGCTGAGCAGATAGTTGGTGCCGGAATGGGGCGGCTCATACATCCGCACCTTGCCGATACTGCCAAGGCCGGTTGCGGTTTCCATCGTGTGGCCGCGTTTGCCAAACCGTTTATCGCCTGCGTCCCAGACATAAAGCTGGGTAATCGCGGCAAGGCCGATGAATAAGATGGTGCCAAGGCTGTGAGAGGCAAGGATCGCCCCACCGCCAAGTGCCAGCAGGATGAACAACAGCGAGGTTGTCCAGTGGTTCCAGCGCGGCACGGTTTTGAGTTGCGCATACATCATCGAGGTGGTGTAAACCGTGATCAGGGCCAGAACCGAGCCGATGATGCCCAGCGGCGGCATCGAGATGCCGAGGAATATGTTGGCGGCGGCAAAGATGCCCATGATGCTGAGCGTCAACACAGCTAGAACCGCCTCGCGCGACAGCCAACTGGTGCGCCATTGGCTGAATGCTTTTATAGCGTTCTTTGGATTGCCAAGGTGGAAGGTCGAGGCGATCAGGCCACCCACCGCCATTGCAAAGGCGACAAAGAAGTACGGGAATGCGGCCCAGCCCTGTGGGGCGGGAATGCCGATGCCAAGCCATGCGAGGAAGCCGAAACCAAGGCCGGAAAAGACGGTGAAGAAGATGACGGATGGTGCGGGATGCATTTACAGAGCCTCCAGTGCTTTATCAAGCCAGCCGAGGAAGCCCTTGGGGCTGTCGGTGACGGGGGTCAGGATGGGGGCATCGGCCGATACCCCGGCCAAGGTGTCTTTGGGCCGCGGTGGCAGGTATTTGTTCTCAGGCTTGGTGCCTTGTTCGGGCATCAAATCCATGCCGCCGCGCATCTCCACCAGTTTGGACACGTTGCTGTCCGGGTCGGCGAAGTCGCCAAAGTGGCGTGCGCCAGCCGGACAGGTGCGAACGCATGACGGGATGCGGTCCACCTCGGGCAGGTTTTCGTTATAGATGCGATCAACGCACAGGGTGCATTTTTTCATCACGCCAGCCAGTTGGTCCAATTCGCGGGCGCCGTATGGGCAGGCCCACGCGCACAACCCGCAACCGATGCAGTCGTCCTCGTTGACCAGAACGATGCCGTCCTCGCTGCGTTTATAGCTGGCACCCGTCGGGCACACGGTGACGCAAGGCGCGTCTTCGCAATGCAGGCAGGATTTGGGGAAATGCACGGTCTGGGCACAGCCGCCAGTATCGGGCTGCACCTCGAAACTGTGCACACGGTTCAGGAAGGTGCCGTGCGGGTCCGCGCCGTAAGCGTCAACATCCGATAGCGGTGCGCCGTAGTTTTCGGTGTTCCAGCCTTTGCAGGAAATCACGCAGGCATGACAGCCAACGCAAGTGTCCAGATCAATGACAAGGCCAAGCTTTTTGGCGGTGGTTTCGGGTAACTGGGTCATTTGCCAACCTTCCATGCGAGGTTTTTCGGACCTTTACCGACCGGTGATTTGATCGGCGGGAAGGCGGGTTGGCTCTCGGTCGGGGCCGCGACTTTTTCGATCTTCACTTTCAGATCGAACCACGCGGCCTGACCCGTTACGGGGTCCGAGTTGTTCCAGCGCATGCCGTCCTCTTTGACGGGCAGCAATTCGTGGATCAGATGGTTCARCARRAAGCCYTTKGTGGCYTCKGGCGCGNCCTTNGTCCARKGCCCAKGCRCCTTTGCGTTTGCCAATGGCGTTCCATGNNYMCARAYGSYRYYRCCGNTTNCAGCGCCKSSAKSYSKGMRACCGGCACGGTGATCTTGCCATGTGGCGAAGAAATCTCGGCCCAGTCGCCCTCGCTAAACCCGTGCTTTTCCCACAGTTTGGTGGGGATATACATCGGGTTATGACCATGCAGTTGGCGCAGCCACGCGTTCTGCGTGCCCCACGAGTGATACATCGCCATCGGGCGTTGGGTCAGCGCGTTGACGGTGAATTTGCCACCATCCTCGGCGGCTTCCTCGTTGGGGGAATACCAGATCGGCATCGGGTCCATTGAGCGTTTCAACTGGTCGCGCAGATGCTCTGGCGGTTGATGTTCGCCCAACCCTTCGGCGGCGCGCTGGAATTTGCGCAGGGGCTCGGAATAGATTGAAAACAGGTAGGGTTGCTCGTGATCAAACAGCCCGACTTTGACCGCCCATTTCTGGTAGGCCGCGTTCCATGGTTTGAAATAGCTGGCCTCTTCGGGGATGTGTTGCTCGAAAAATCCGCCATTGTCGATATAGGCTTGCATTTGATCAGGGTTCGGCTCGCCGCGCCCCACACCCTTGCCATCCTTGCCACGGAAACCGGCCAGCGGGCCGACACCTGGACGGCGCTGATGATTGACGATGTAATCGGCGTAATCCTTGTAGATCGCCGCGCCCGCATCATCGACAAAACCGGGCAGGCCAAGGCGCACGGCCAGATCAATCAGCACGGATTGAAAGCCGCGCACGTCGCGGTCAGGCTCGATCACCGGCCAGCGGATGCTGTCGGCCATCGCGCCGGCCTCGCAGATTGGGCGGTCCAGCAGGCTGATGCAGTCGTGACGCTCAAGGTATGTCGCGTCAGGCAGGATCAGGTCGGCGTAGGCGACCATTTCGGATGAATAGGCGTCGGAATAGATGATCCGCGGGATCACATATTCGCCGTCCTCGTCCTTGTCGGTCAACATCTTCATCACGCCGGTGGTGTTCATCGACGAGTTCCATGACATGTTGGCCATGAACATAAACAGCGTGTCGATTTTATAGGGATCGCCCGCGTGGGCGTTGGAAATCACCATGTGCATCAGGCCGTGGGCCGACAGCGGGTTTTCCCAAGTGAAGGCTTTGTCGATACGMANNKSRKWSCCKTCMRRWWTCAGCCCCAGGTCTTCCGGCCCAAGTGGGTAGCCCAGATGCGGGCCGTTCAGCGGCTTGCCGGGGGCGTGATCGAAATGCGGTTTCGGGTGGCCCTCGACGGGTTTCGGATAAGGTGGTTTGAAGCGGAAGCCACCGGGCGCCTCGACACTGCCCAGCAAGATTTGTAACATGTGTAGGGCGCGGGCGGTCTGAAAGCCGTTGCTATGCGCCGAAATCCCGCGCATCGCGTGGAAGGCGACAGGGCGGCCTTGCATTTTCTTATGTTTGTCGCCGCGAAAATCGGTCCACGGGATGTCCAGCTCGAATGCCTCATCGAACGCCACGCGAGCGATGTCAGCGGCAATGGCGCGGATGCGGCCAGCGGTGATGCCGCAACGCTCCGCCACCGCATCGGGGGCGTAGTCCTCCGACAGATAGCGTTCGGCCATCAGTTGGAACACGGTGCGATACGGGGTTTTGCCAACCTTATGGCTGCCCGCCAGATCAGGTTTGACGCCTTTTTTATCAAAGGCGGCAGTCTTGCCGGTTTTGCGGTCAATCACCAGCATTTTTCCAGCCTTGTTGCGCAAGAACAGGCCGTAATCGTCGGATTTCGGATCATCGTTGACCAGAACCGGCGAATTGGTGAACTGGGCCAGATAGTGCAGATCAACCTTGCCGGCTTTCAGCAGCTCATGCACCAGCGCAAGGATAAACAGACCATCGGTGCCCGGCGTGATGCCGACCCATTCGTCGGCAATGGCGTTATAGCCCGAGCGGATCGGGTTAATGCCGTAAATCTTGCCGCCGTTGCCCTTTAGGCGGCCCATGCCCATTTTGATCGGGTTTGAATCGTGGTCCTCGGCCACGCCAAAGATCATGAACAGTTTGGCGCGGTCCCAGTCGGGCTGGCCGAACTCCCAGAACGCGCCGCCCATGGTGTAGATGCCGCCTGCCGCCATGTTGACCGAGCAAAAGCCGCCGTGGGCCGCGTAATTCGGGGTGCCGAAATTTTGCGCCCACAGGCCGGTGAAGCTTTGGGATTGATCACGACCAGTGAAAAACGCCAGCTTCTCGGGCGCGGTTTCACGCAGCGGTTTCATCCAGTCAGTGGCGATGGTCAGCGCCTCTTCCCACGAAATATCCTCGAATTCGCCAGAGCCACGCGGCCCGATCCGCTTCATCGGGTTCTTCAAACGCGATGGTGCATTGATCTGCATAATGCCGGCCGAACCCTTGGCGCAGAGCACACCTTTGTTGACAGGATGGTCGCGGTTGCCCTCGATATAGGCAACTTTACCGTCCTTCATATGCACGTTGATGCCACAACGGCACGCACACATATAACATGTGGTTTTGCGGATTTCGTCCGAGACCTTTGGCGATGTCTCAATCGCAGGCTGTTGATGCGTCATGCGCGTCCCTGTCTGTTAATTGCCGGAATCGGCGTCCAGCGTTGTTTCAAAGCTTTTACAAAATTCGGGCCTAACATGCAATAATTTGTATGTATTCATGTTTCGGATGATGAATGGGCGCAGGGAATCTGTGAGAGGGATTGACCTTAGGCGGCAATTGGGTGCCCATTCAGGGCCAAAGGGGACGGGCATGGCTGCACTGGAAAAAGCATTTGAAGCGGCGCGGGCGCGGCCACCCCGGGTGGTGTTTCCTGAAATGGGGGCTGAGTCGCGGGTCGATGCGGCGGTGGCGCGGCTGCGAAATGATCGGTTGGCCGAGGTTGTTGAACTGGGGGCTGCGAGCGAGGCGCATTTGGCGGCGCTCCTGACCACGCGCCCGATGAAAGAGAGTTTGGCACGGCGGATGTTGCAAAAACCGCTGATCCGCGCGGCGGCGATGGTTGCGGCGGGGCAGGCGGATCTGATGGTGGCAGGGGCTGCCAGCCCGACGCGCCGGGTGATCGAGGCGGCCAGCATAGCGATTGGCATGGCGGACGGGGTCAGGGTGCCGTCGTCGTTTTTCCTGATGATATTTCCGGACGGGCGCGAATTGGTGTTCGCCGATTGCGCTGTCAATGTGGCACCGGACGCACCTGCACTGGCCGATATTGCACGGGCCTCCGCCATGTCGGGTGCGGCGTTGCTGGGCAAGGCGCGGGTGGCGATGCTGTCGTTTTCCACGGGGACATCGGGGGCGGGGGCATCGGTGGATCTGGTGCGCGAAGCGGCGGCAATGGCGGGCGATTCTGTCGGGCCGGTACAGGCGAATGCGGCGCTCAACAGCGCGATTGCAATGGCCAAGGGCATCCGCGGCGGGGATGCGAATGTGCTGATGTTCCCGAC
>NVTS01000079.1 GCA_002732995.1 Marinosulfonomonas sp.
GGCAGATTTTGCAGCTATCGGGTTATGACATCAAACTGGGCAAACCCACAGGCGACGACATGATCGGTGTCTGGGGCCAAAGCCCGACCTCGCCGCGCGGCGAAGCAGTCGCACGCCGCACAGATGCGCCGATATTACGGGTCGAGGATGCATTCCTGCGCTCGATCCACCCTGGCCGGTCGGGCGAGCCGCCGCTGGGTCTGTTTCTGGATCAAAACGGGGTGCATTTTGACCCTGCCACAGTCACCGATCTTGAAACCTTGCTCGCCACACATCCGCTGGACGACACCGCCCTGCTGAACCGCGCCCGCGTGTGCGTGGATCGGCTAAAGGCGGCACATTTATCAAAATACAACGCCCATGACCCCGCCCTGCCCCTGCCCGCCCCCGGATATGTGCTGGTAATCGACCAGACCAAGGGCGACGCCTCGGTCACGGCTTCGGGTGGCAATACTGCCCGTTTCAAAGAAATGCTGGTGTTCGCACAGGAAGAACACCCCGGCGCACAGATCATTATCAAAACCCACCCTGAAACTGCTGCGGGGCACCGCGCGGGATATTTCGGCGCGTCGGATGTCAGCCGCCGAGTATCGCTACTAACCGATCCCGTATCGCCGTGGGCGCTGATGGAGGGGGCGATTGCGGTCTATACCGTGTCTTCGCAACTGGGGTTCGAGGCAATTTTCGCCGGTCACAAACCGCGGGTTTTTGGCCAGCCGTTCTATGCCGGATGGGGGCTGACGGTGGATGAAAATCCGGTGCCTCGGCGAGCGCGCATTCTGACCCGCGCGCAATTGTTCGGGGCCGCGATGATCCTGTATCCGAAATGGTATGACCCCTACCGCGATCAATTGTGCACGCTGGAATGCGTGATTGATACGCTCGAGGCCCAAGCGCGGGAATGGCGCGAGGACCAAGGCGGCCATGTGGCTATGGGCATGCGCCTGTGGAAACGCGCCCCGTTGCAGGCATTTTATGGCCGCACCAAAAAGCTGCGGTTTGAGGACGTGCCCGCCAAGGCCAACGCCTTGGCCCGCGAGACCGGAGCTGGCCGGATGATCTGGGCCGGCAAAGAACCCCCCGATATGCATGATGACCCCGTGCTGCGCGTTGAGGACGGTTTCTTGCGCTCGCGCGGGTTGGGCGCAACCCTGAACGCGCCGCTTTCACTGGTCACCGATGACCTTGGCATTTACTATGATCCGACCCGCGACAGTCGTCTTGAGCAAATGATTACGCTGTCGTGCGACCTGCCCGATCACGCCATCATGCGCGCCGAGCGGCTGATCAGCAGCCTGACCCGCGCGGGGTTAAGTAAATATAATGTCGGCGCGGCGACCCTGCCCGATTTACCCGAAGGTCATCGCATTCTGGTGCCCGGCCAAGTCGAGGATGACGCCTCGATCCTGAAGGGCTGTAACGGGCCATGCAGCAACCTTGATCTGCTCAAACGCGCTCGTGCCGAGAACCCGGATGCGGTGATCATCTACAAGCCCCACCCCGACGTCGAGGCGGGGCTGCGCCAAGGATTGATCGCGCCGGATGTGGTTGCGAAATACGCCGATATCACAGTGCAAAACGCCGACCCGATCACCTTGATTGATGTGGTGGATGAGGTCTGGACCCTGACCTCCCTGCTGGGGTTCGAGGCCCTGATGCGCGGCAGGTCCGTCACTTGTCTGGGTGCGCCATTCTACAGCGGATGGGGCCTGACCCGTGATCTGGGGCTGATCCCAGAACGCCGCCAGTCAAAACCAACATTAGCCCAACTGACCCACGCCACCCTGATCGATTATCCGCGCTATTTTGACCCCGTCACCAAACAACCCTGCCCTGTCGAGGTGATCGTAGAACGGTTGCAAAACAGCGCCCTTCCGCGCGAACGGGCCAGCCTGCGGCTACTGGCAAAACTGCAAGGTGTATTCGCCAGCTACGCCCATTTATGGCGCTAGATTGTCCGGCCCTTGGCATTGTCCAGTAGGTGAACTTGAACCACGGTAGCGTCAGATAAACATATCTACTAAACTAGGTTAGTAGATATGTTTATCTGCAAAATTATTAAGTATTTACAAACAGTTAAGGTGAAGTTTTGCGCGGCACTACAATCTGGTAACACGTTGCAAAAACGCTGTATTCTAACGTTAAATCCAGCGCCTTACGCGATTTAAGTAAGATGCATACTGGGCGCGGTACGTGCGGCGCAGATGGTTTTCCTCGCCAATGATAAAGCGTTTTTCAATCACCCAGACAAAGATCGGAATCAGCGGCAGCGACAGCACCGCGTCCCAGCGCAGGATCAGCCCCGCCAGAATCATCGCATCCCCCAGATAGATCGGGTTACGTGATTTTTTGTAGATACCGGATTGCACGAAACTGCTGCTGTCACGGCGCGGCATGATGGTGGTTTTGTGCCGGTAAAATTCCAGCACCGCCATCAACATCAAAATCAGGCCGCCGCCAATCAGCAACCCGCCCAACAGATCGGCCCAGCCGGTGCCGAAATTCAGCCCCATCGGATAATAGGTCGATTGCGCCCAGGCAATGGCGATAAAGGCGGCGAGCCAGACGGGGGGGAGTTCAAGATTTTTCATATCAGGGCTTATAGGCGGGAAATATCACAGCGCCAATGGCTCATTTCCTCACAATCGGAACTGTGATCGCAGATGTCATAGCCCGTAAATTACTAGGTAGTGTTGGAGCTTCTACCGCCAGCTATTCACAGAATACCCCCTTGTAATCGCCCCACAGCCCGATACAGTTTTGCCAATCATCAGGAGCCGYTCATGACCGATTTCGCCGCCACCAAAGCCATGTTCCATTTGCCCGACCGCATGATCTATCTGGATGGAAACTCATTAGGCCCCCTGCCCAAAGCCGCCGCCGCCCGCATGGCGACCACTATGCAAGACGAGTGGGGCGAGATGCTGATCACCGGCTGGAACCGTGCCGGATGGATGGAACAGCCCACCCAGATCGGGGACCGCATCGCGCGGCTTATCGGGGCCGAGGCAGGCCATGTGGTGATGGGCGACACATTGTCGATCAAGGTCTATCAGGCGCTGGCCTCGGCGCTGGAAATGCGCCCTGATCGGCGGGTGATCCTGTCCGATAACGGCAACTTCCCGACGGACCTGTATATGGCCGAAGGGTTGATCGAATCCTTGGGTCGTCAACACCAGTTGAAAACCCCCGCCCCCGCAGATGTGGCCGATCACATCAACGAAGATGTGGCGGTGCTGATGTTGACCGAGATTGATTACCGCACAGGGCGCAAACACGACATGAAGGCGCTGACCGAACAGGCACATGCGGCAGGTGCCTTGGTGATCTGGGATCTGGCCCATTCGGCGGGAGCGCTGCCCGTTGATCTGGCGGGATGTAACGCTGATTTTGCCGTCGGCTGCACCTATAAATACCTGAACGGTGGCCCCGGTGCGCCCGCCTTTATCTATGTCGCGCCGCGCCACGCGCAAACGGTGCGCCCTGCCCTGTCTGGCTGGCTGGGTCACGCAGCCCCCTTCGCGTTTGATCTGAATTATACCGCGGGYAGCGGCATYGAACGGATGCGCGTCGGCACCCCTCCGGTGTTGCAACTGGCAGCACTCGAGGCCGCGATGGATGTTTGGGACATGGCGGATATGGCCGATGTGCGGGCAAAATCCATCGCGCTGTGTGATAGGTTCATCGCTGGGGTCGAAGCTACCAGCCCCGCCCTGAAACTGGCCAGCCCACGGGACGGGATGCAGCGCGGATCACAAGTGTCGTTCCACTTCGAGCATGGTTATGCCGCGATGCAGGCCCTGACCGCCCGCGGTGTCATTGGCGATTTTCGTGCCCCCGACATCATGCGCTTTGGCTTTACCCCGCTATACATCGACGAAGGCGATGTGGACGCCGCGATCAAAATTATTGCCGATGTGATGCAGAACGATCTGTGGGACTGTGACGAATATAAACAGCGCAGCCGGGTGACTTAAATGCGTGGCAAGGTTCGCATATCAACAACAAATTCCCTGCCGTTATGCGGCCCGAACGGATGGGTCGCAGCGTGGCGCAAGCTCTCGATGATCAATTGTCTGAATGGACGCGGATTGCAGGTCTGAAAACTGCTCCCCCTACAACCCACCTCATTCGGAAGATCAGAAATGAAAAAACCTTACAACCCCGCCGATGATGGCGCCGAAATGTCCTTTGACGGGCGCATGTCCTATGGCGACTATCTGCATCTGGACAAGCTACTGGATGCGCAACACCCGCTAAGCGAGGCGCATGATGAAATGCTGTTCATCATCCAGCACCAGACCTCTGAATTATGGATGCGGTTGGCCATTCACGAGGTGGTCGCGGCCCGCAGCGCCCTTGCCACCGGAGCGCCCCGTCACGCGTTCAAAATGCTGGCCCGCGTGGCGCGGATATTCGAGCAATTGAACAATGCGTGGGACGTGCTGCGCACCATGACGCCCTCGGAATACACCACGTTTCGAGAAACGCTGGGCCAATCCTCGGGCTTTCAATCATGGCAATACCGCCTGATCGAATTTGCCGTGGGCAATCGTAATGTGGCAATGATCAAACCGCACGAGCACAGGCCCGATATTGCTGAGGTGCTGCGGGCGGAACTGGCCCAACCCAGCCTTTATGACACGGCAATTCTGGTCTTGCACAAGGCAGGCCACAAGGTGCCGGATGCCGTGCTGAACCGTGATCTGTCACAACCGTATCAGGCCGATGCAGGCGTCATGGCCGCGTGGACCGAGGTTTACAAGAACCCGGATGAAAACTGGGAGCTATACGAGTTGGCCGAAAAACTGGTCGATTTCGAGGATTATTTCCGCCGCTGGCGGTTCAACCACGTCACCACGGTAGAGCGCATCATCGGGTTGAAACGCGGCWCCGGCGGCACCAGCGGCACGTCTTATTTGCGCAAAATGCTGGATGTCGAGATTTTCCCCGAGCTTTGGCATCTGCGCACCGAGCTATAATTCCAAATGGTCAAAATATCCCCGCCGCAGGCATAAAGTAGCACAGGGGCATGGACCTTTGTGATAGCGCACATATAAACTAACAAGTTCAGATATCAGGAAAAGGGGCACGCTATGACAACCACCTTAACCATCAACGGCCAGAGCCATCAGGTGGACCTGCCGGATGACGTTCCCCTGTTGTGGGTGCTGCGCGATGCGTTGGGCATGACCGGCACCAAATACGGCTGCGGCGTGTCGGCCTGTGGGGCGTGCACGGTGCATATCAATGGCTTAGCGGTGCGCTCCTGTCAGGTGGCGCTGTCGGATGTGGATGGCGATGTGACCACGATCGAGGGCTTGGGCACACCGGATAATATGGCCGCATTGCAAAAGGCGTGGGTTGCGCATCAGGTGGCGCAATGCGGCTATTGCCAGTCGGGGCAGATCATGCAGGCCGCTGCCTTGCTGGCCGAAAACACCGCCCCCACGGACGTGGATATTGACGCGGCGATGGATGGCAATCTGTGCCGCTGTGGCACTTACGGGCGCATACGCGCGGCGATCAAAACGGCGGCTGCCGAAATGCGGGGGGCATAGAATGGGACGTCTTAGAAAATACAGTCGCCGCGCCTTTATGATTACCACCGCAGCCGTGGCTGGCGGCGTGGCGTTTGGGGTTTATCAGGCGAAGAAGACGCTGGAAAACCCGCTGACCCCTGCCGAGGGCGCTTATACCCTGAACCCATATCTGATCATTGATCCGCAAGGCGTGACCATCATCGCGCCACGGGCTGAAATGGGCCAAGGGGTGCACAGCACTTTGGCCGCCCTCGTGGCCGAGGAGCYGGATGTGGCGTGGGAAGATGTACGCGTGTTGCACGGCCCCGCAGCACAAGCCTATTACAACGGTGCGCTGATCACGGGCCACGCGGAATTCGAGGATGGCAAGCGCACGGCGTGGCAGAATTTCACCCGTGAGGCGATGGATGTATTGCCCAAAACTCTGGCCTTGCAGGTCACCGGTGGATCAACGGCCACCATTGATGCCTACGTGAAAATGCGCATGGCAGGCGCGACCGCCCGCGAGGTTTTGAAACTGGCGGCCGCCGCACAAATGGGTGATGGCGACTATGGTACCGAAAACGGTCATGTCATTGCGCCGGACGGCACCAAACTGCCCTATATTGATCTGGCCGAGGCGGCAGCAAGCATCACGCCCCCCAAGGACGTGGCCCTGCGCCCATCATCCGAATGGAAATATCTGGGCCGCGATATGCCGCGCGTCGATATGCTGGCCAAATCCACCGGCACCGCGGAATATGGCGCGGATATTCGGCTGGAGGGAATGAGGTTCGCCACGGTGCGGATCAATCCACGGCTCGGGGCTGCGATGACCTCGTTTGACGCAAGCGAGGCCAAAGGCATGGCTGGTGTCGAGAAAGTCATTGACCTTGGCAACGGCATTGCGGTGGTGGCCAGCAACACATGGCTGGCGATGCAAGCGGCGGATGCGGTGCAGATCGAATGGGAAGCGGCCCCCTACCCCGCGACCACAGACGCAATGATGCAGGTGATCGAGGCGTCACTAAAGGACAGCCCCAATTCGACCCTGCGCAATGACGGCGACGCGGATGTCATGCCTGACGGGGCCACAGAAATCAGTGCACAATACCGCGTGCCCTATCTGGCGCACACCACGATGGAGCCGATGAACGCAACCGCGCTGTTTACCGGTGATGCGCTGGAAATATGGTGCGGCAACCAAGCACCAATCGTGTTGCAGGGCAAGGCCGCCGATGCGGTCGGCCTGAAAGATGCGCAAGTGATGGTCCACACTCCGTTCCTGGGCGGCGGCTTCGGACGTCGCGCCGAAGCGGACGTGGCCGTGTTGGCGGCCAAAGTTGCGCAAGCCATGCCGGATGTGCCCGTCAAAGTCACCTGGAGCCGCAGCGAGGACATGCGACATGATTTCTACCGCCCCGCCGCCATCGCCCAGATGCGCGGCGCTGTGAAAGACGGCAAAGCGGTGCTGTTTGACGCCAAAATCGCCGCCCCGTCCGTGACCCGCCAATCGCTACTGCGGATTTCCGGCTTTGCGCCCCCTGGCGCTGATGTGGCGCATATGGAAGGGGCCAGCAATCAGCCCTACGCCATCCCGAATTACCGCGTGGCGGGCCACTTGGCCGATGTCGATGTGCCGATCGGGTTCTGGCGTTCAGTCGGCAATTCGTTCAACGGGTTTTTCCACGAAAGCTTCATTGACGAGATGGCCCATGCGGCGGGTGCCGACCCGCTACAGTTCCGCATAGATCTGATTGCCCCCCACAGCATCCCGTCCGCACGTTTGCTGGAAGAGGTGCGCAAAATGTCGGGCTGGGGCGGTGAAAAACCGAACGGAACCGGCCTTGGCGTGGCGTTCACATGGTCGTTCGGAACCCCCGTTGCCCAAGTGATCGAGGTGACGGACACCGGTGACGGTATCCGCATCACCAACGCATGGATCGCCTGTGACGTTGGCACAGCGCTGGATCCGCAAAATATCCGCGCCCAGATGTCGGGCGGGATGATTTACGGTTTGTCCGCCGCCGTGCATGGTGAAATCAGTTTTGCGGATGGCGAGGTGCAGCAGGAAAACTTTCCTGATTATGACGCACTACGGATGGGGACCGCCCCGAATATCGAGGTGAAGGTTCTGGAGAATAACATCCATATGGGCGGCGTAGGGGAGCCTGGAACACCGCCATCCATGCCCGCTTTGGCCAATGCTTTGTTTGATTTAACGGGGACGCGGGCGCGGGAATTGCCCCTGTCGAAAACCTTTGACTTTGCCACCTGATTAGGTGGTCACAGCACTATAGCCACTGCTGGTAGTCCGAAACCAGCAGGTGGGTCGGGGCCACATCCTCGTCCACTTTGGCAAAGCGGCCAATTTTCTCGCGGAACACATTATCAGTCTCGTCGTCATTGACGGTCGAGACCTCGCCGATCAACACATCGCCCCCCTCGCCCCAGAACGCATGCCAGTCACCGGGCATCAGGGTGACGCTTTCGCCAGGGGCCAGCATCAGGATTTCGCCCGCCGCAAAGGGCCGCGCAACCCCGTCGCAGAATACGGTGCCACCTGCGGTTTTGTCAAAGTTGCCATCCCCGTCCGAGCCGAACAACTCAACTGCCAGCATTGCACCGCCACGGTTGATGATGTCCTCGGCCTTGATCAGATGGGTGTGCATCGGGCTGATCTGGCCCTGGCGCGAAATCAGCAGCTTTTCGGCGTAACACATGCCGCCACCGCGTTGCAGATCGGCCAGCCGTCCGTTGCGCAGGGTGAACAGAAACAGGCCCATCTCATCAAACTTGCCCAGCCCGTAATCGGTAATATCCCAGCCCAGCCGCGCCGATATCACCGCATTGGCACGGGTGGCGTTGGCCTTGAATTCATCCGGCGTCCAATAAGCAAAGGGCGGCAGGGTAAAGCCAAAGCCGCGGATCATATCGTCCGCCGATGCCATAATATCGTTGATGGTCGAGCGTTTCACTGGATCATTCCCCTTGCCGATAGTGTTTCGACTTTACCTTGAATCATAAAGCAACACATTACGCGTTTGAGCGTTAGCGAAAGGCAGCTTAATGTGTTTCAAACATAAGTCGAATTGCTTTAGCAGCTCCATGCACCATAGGCGCACGAAATACTAACCGGCAAGCGGGGATATTCAGTTAATGCCGTTGGCCCGCTGGAGCGCCCGAACATAAGCGACGATTGTGCCGTCTTCGGCATCCGTGATCCCGTCGACCGGTGGCATGCTCCCGAACTTCCAGTGATGCGCGCGCACCCCGTTTCGCACGACCTCGACATTAGCGCGGCCTGTGGGCGCCTCATTCGTTGCCGGCGCGGCTTCTGGCTTGCTATAGGATGTATAGATCAACGCGCCAAAACCGGCCACTGCCAGCACCGCAATACCGCTGGGTAAATTCTTGTTCATATCATTCCACTTTGCTGTTGTCGTCTGCAGGCTGTGCAGCTTCCAGTTCGTGGAGGGTCAAGCGGTTAATCTGCCTTTATCACGCAGATTTTAGCGCGGCCGTGCGTCCCGCTGCCCAGTCACGCGCCGCATCGCCGAAATGTTCAAACAGCGGCCGCGAAACCGGATCATTGCCCGCATTATATTCAGGATGCCATTGCACGGCGAGGGTGAAGCCGACAGCATCGCGCACATAGGTCGCTTCGGGGGTGCCGTCATCAGCAAAGCCGTCAACCACAATGCGCGGCCCCGCGACCTTGATCCCCTGCCCGTGCAATGTGTTGGTCATCACGTTGGTATCGCCTAAAATACGCTCGAACACCCCGCCCTTGGCAAAACGCACACAATGGCGCGGCGCGAATTTTTCATCCAGCGTGCCCTCGGGCGGCATGCGGTGGTTCATTCGCCCCTCTAGGTCGCGGATTTCAGGATAAAGCGTGCCACCCATCGCCACGTTCACCTCTTGAAACCCACGGCAAACGCCGAAAAACGGCTGGCCCCGATCAACGCAAGCACGGATCAGCGGCAGGGTGATTTCATCGCGGCACCGGTCAAACGCGCCATGCGCCTCGGTTTCTTTTTCGCCGTATTCTGTCGGGTGCACATTGGGGCGCCCGCCGGTGAACAAAAACCCGTCACAAGCCTCCAGCAGCTCGTCTACCGTGACATATTTCGGGCTGCTCGGGATCAGCAGCGGCATACAGCCGGCAACATTGCTGATCGCCTCCGCGTTCATCGTGCCGCTGGCGTGCACAGTATAATCACCCTCAAGCGTATTGAAGTTGGCGATAATTCCGATGATTGGGCGTGYCATATGTGTGACCTGTTGTTGACTGTTGCGGGYTCCGTATACGGCACAATTAACCTCTCGCATAGCGCACGCTGYGCACACTCAAGGCAGTTTATGTGCAATTTCGCACGCTCGAAGATTGCCCGCCATAAGGAAAGCAGCTTGCACCCCGTTTTGCATCCGTTACCCTAGCGCAAATTCCCAAAGGATGCCCAAAATGCCAAAAGACGCCGTCACGATCCATCTGTCCGATTACACCCCGCCCGCCTATCTGGTTGATACGGTGCATCTAACGTTCAAGCTGTCAGGCACAGCGACGCGGGTGATCTCGAAAATCCAATTTAGGCCCAATCCCCAAGCCGAAAATCGTGATTTTTTCCTGCACGGCGAGCACCTGACCCTGATCCGCACCTCAATCGACGGGCAGGACTGCAAACCCAGCGTGACCGACGAGGGGCTGACAGCACAAGTGCCCGACGCGCCCTTTATCTGGGAATGCGAGGTCGAGATTGCGCCCGAGAGCAACACCGCCCTTGAAGGGTTATACATGTCCAACAATATGTATTGCACCCAATGCGAGGCCGAGGGGTTCCGGCGCATCACCTACTACCCCGACCGCCCCGATGTGATGGCAGTGTTTACCGTGCGCATTGAAGGCGATTTGCCGGTGCTGTYGTCCWATGGAAACCCGACGGCCAATGGTGACGGTTGGGCTGAATGGCACGACCCGTGGCCAAAACCGGCCTATCTGTTTGCGCTGGTGGCGGGCGATTTGCGCAACCACGCTGACACCTTCACCACCATGTCAGGGCGCAGGGTCGACCTGAATATCTGGGTGCGGCCCGATGACATCGACAAATGTGCCTTCGGTATGGAGGCGCTGAAAAAATCGATGGTGTGGGACGAGCAGGTTTACGGGCGGCAATATGATCTGGACCTGTTCAACATTGTTGCGGTGGATGATTTCAACATGGGGGCGATGGAAAACAAGGGGCTGAATATTTTCGATTCATCCTGCGCGCTGGCCAGCCCCGAAACCGCAACGGATGCGAATTATGAACGCATCGAGGCGATCATCGCGCATGAATATTTCCACAACTGGACCGGCAACCGCATAACCTGCCGCGACTGGTTCCAGCTGTGCCTAAAAGAAGGTCTGACAGTGTTCCGCGACCAGTCGTTCACCGGCGATATGCGTGACCACGGGGTAAAGCGGATCAATGATGTGTTAAAGCTGCGCGGGCGGCAATTTAGCGAAGATCAGGGGCCGCTGGCGCATGCCGTTCGCCCCGCCAGTTTTGTTGAAATAAACAACTTCTACACCGCCACGATTTACGAGAAAGGTGCCGAAGTGATCGGCATGTTGAAGCGTCTGGTCGGGGATGCGGATTACGCCCGTGCGCTGGATTTGTATTTTGAGCGCCACGACGGCGACGCCGCCACGATCGAGGACTGGTTGCAGGTGTTCGAGGACACCACAGGGCGCGATCTGACCCAGTTCAAACGCTGGTATTCACAGGCCGGCACCCCGATCCTGACCGTGACAGATGACTATAAGGACGGCACATACACCCTTTATTTCAAACAAAAAACCCCTCCCACACCAGGGCAGGTGACAAAGCAGCCGCAAGTGTTGCCGATTGCCGTCGGCCTGCTGGGCCAAAACGGCGACGAGGTGCTGCAAACCACGGTGCTGGAAATGACTGAATCCGCACAAAGTTTCAGCTTTGAGGGACTTTTAAGCAAACCTGTCCCGTCAATCCTGCGCGGGTTTTCCGCCCCCGTGGTGCTGCGCCGCGACACCAGCAACAAGGAACGCGCCTTCCTGCTGGCGCATGACACGGACCAGTTCAACCGCTGGGAGGCAGGGCGCGTTTTGGGCAAGGATCTGATGCTGCGCATGGTCACGCAGGGGGCCACGCCGGAAACGCTGTATCTGGATGCATTGGCGCAGGTTGTGCGAAACGACAGMCTTGATCCGGCCTACCGCGCCTTGATGTTGCACCCGTCCAATCAGGACGATATCGCGCAATCCTTGGCCCAAACAGGCCACGTGCCTGACCCCGCGCAAATCTACCGCGCCGCCCAAACACTRGAACAGGCTAAAGCACAGCACATGCAGGATATCCTGCCACGGCTTTACGCCGAAATGCATGTGCCCGCCCCCTATTCCCCCGATGCGGAACCCGTTGGCAAACGTGCGCTGCAAAGCGCGGTTCTGTCGCTGATCACACGGCTGGATGGCGGGGCGCAGGCCCGCACACAATATGCCGCTGCCGCCGACATGACCCAGCAATTCGGCGCATTGGCCTGCCTGCTGGACGCCGATATGGGCGAGGCCGAACTGGCG
Source organism: Marinosulfonomonas sp. (assembly GCA_002732995.1). GTDB lineage: Bacteria > Pseudomonadota > Alphaproteobacteria > Rhodobacterales > Rhodobacteraceae > Profundibacter. Next base: position 12,124 of record NVTS01000079.1, read on the forward strand.
GCATTTTATGAGCAATGGTCGGGCGACCGTTTGGTGATCGACAAATGGTTTGGCGCCCAAATCAGCCTTGCCGCGCCCAAGAAGGCCGCCCAGGTGGCCGACGCCCTGACACGACACGCGGATTTCGCGATGACCAACCCGAACCGGTTTCGCGCCGTATTCGGGGCCCTATCGATGAATGCCGCCGGATTTCACGACGCATCAGGCGCTGCCTACAGCCTGTTGGCTGACTGGCTGATTGCGCTGGACCCGGTGAACCCGCAAACATGCGCCCGCATGATGACCGCGTTCCAGACATGKCGGCGCTATAGTGGCGAACGCCAAGCCTTGATCAAAACGGCACTGGAACGGATCGCCGCCACGGATGGGCTTTCGCCAGATACCAGCGAAATGGTTGGCCGTATATTAGAGGGATAATCCCCCACTAACAGCACCCGCCGCCCGCTTGAATTGGCGGGCACGGCGGACACGGTACCGTGGCGTAGGAGCAAAACACACAGCAATCCCCCGCCTTTGGCTTTAGATCAGCGCCACAAGACGTRCAAACGTAAAACCATTGGCAGGCGTCTGTCGGCGTCTGTCGGCATCACTTCGTCCTTTGAAGCCCCGCACTCAGGACAGGTAATACGCGAGTGCAAGATGATTTCCTTTTCCATTCCATGTGCCCTTCCATGACAGAAACCAATAGCCCCTTTTATCACATACGCCGATCAGGCATGTTCAAAATACCGCGACCAGACCGGGGCGGACAACACAGGGGCTACAATCATGGAAAAACAGCGAAAATGTGTCCTGATCACTGGCGGCAGCGCAAATAGACGCCCTATTTGCGGCATTAGTAAATGATTTCAATTAATTAGACGCCATGGTCAACAACTTGGGCATAGTTGATACGGCGTCGCGGGTGGACGAAATCAGCCACGCCCGCCTGCGCCGCATCTTTGATGTCAACGTCATCGGCGCCTTTCTGGTCGCGGGCCACACCGTGCGCCGGATGTCCACCAAATACGGCGGCAAGGCCGGGGTGATCGTCAATATGTCCCCATTGCGGCCACCCTTGGCGCAGGCAATCAATATGTCGATTACGCCGCCACCAAGGGCGCGATTGACACGATGACCACCGGGTTGGCACAAGAGGTCGCCAATGAAGGCGTGCGGGTTGTCGGCATCCGCCCCGGCATTATTGATACCGAAATCCACGCCAAAGGCGGCGAACCTGATCGCGGGGCGAAGATGGAAAACTGGATCCCGATGAAGCGCATGGGCACCGCCGATGAAGTGGCCGAGGCAACGCTGTGGCTGATGTCGGACAAGGCGTCATACGTGACCGGCAGCACGCTGAATGTAGCGGGCGGGCGCTAGCC
>NVTS01000080.1 GCA_002732995.1 Marinosulfonomonas sp.
AAATGCTCAACCAGACGGCCCTGTTTATGTTTGCTTAAACGACTCTTTCTCATACGTCCCATGATAACCCCATTTGTGGTTATCTAGGACAGCCCCTAATTTTATATCCAGCGTGACAACGGGTGCAGTTTTGCAAAAGGGTGCCAACGCCAGTCATCATGATGCTTGCGCCGCCGATATCTTCGGCATTCATTGCCAACGCGTCGAACAGGCTGTGGGTGGAAAACCCGAGCGTTTTGAATTCCAGCGGCAGTTTCCCCATCAGGGTGACCGGCACTTCGGCCGGTAACAGTTGACGCTCGCCTTGGGTCACGACAATTGCGGTGCGTCCGTCAATGCTGGCAACGGTATTGCCGCGCACCGTGAACATATATCCCATCGCAAGGATCACAGCGAGGAAAACAAGACTTATCAGCCAGGGAAGCTTGCAGATTTGGTCATGGGGGCGCCTTTTTATAAGTTATAGCACTATATCCTGGACGTCTAAGCCCCCTGCGTTAATGTGGCATATCTATCCCAGCAAACGCCGTGCAATGACGGTGGCCTGAATTTCGGCGGCCCCTTCAAAGATGCTCAGGATACGGGCGTCGCACAGGATGCGGCTGATCTGGTATTCCAGCGCAAAGCCGTTGCCGCCGTGGATTTGCAGCGCGTTGTCGGCGGCGGCCCAAGCGACGCGGGCGCCCAGCAATTTGGCCAYGCCCGCCTCAAGATCGCAACGCTGGTCATGGTCTTTTTCCCATGCCGCAAAATAGGCCATTTGGCGGGCGATCATGATTTCAACGGCCATCATCGCCAGTTTGCCTGAAACACGCGGGAAATTGATCAGGGATTTGCCGAATTGCTTGCGGTCTTGCGCATACCCCATCCCGACCTCGAGCGCGTTTTGCGCCACACCAATGGCGCGCGCGGCGGTCTGGATGCGGGCGCTCTCGAAGGTTTGCATCAGCTGTTTGAAGCCTTGGCCCTCGACCCCGCCGAGCAGGTTTTCGCCCTTCACTTTGAAGCCATCGAACGCCAGTTCGTATTCCTTCATGCCGCGATAGCCCAGCACCTCGATTTCGCTGCCAGTCATGCCGTCGGTCGGGAAGGGTGCGTCGTTTGTGCCGGGGGTTTTTTCGGCCAGAAACATCGACAGGCCTTTGTAGTTGGTGGTGGCCGGATCGGTGCGGGCCAGCAAGGTCATCACATGGGTGCGCGCCGCGTGGGTGATCCATGTTTTGTTGCCGGTGACGGTGTAGCCGTCGCCATCTTTCACGGCGCGGGTTTTCAAAGCACCAAGGTCGGAGCCTGTGTTTGGTTCGGTGAACACGGCGGTGGGCAGAATTTCGGCGCYGGCGATTTTGGGCAGCCAGTGCTGTTTCTGCTCCTCTGTGCCGCCGCACAGAATCAGTTCCGCCGCGATCTCGGAACGGGTGCCAAGCGAGCCAACGCCGATATAGCCGCGCGACAGCTCCTCGGAGACCACACACATCGAAGCCTTGGACAGACCAAAGCCGCCGTATTGTTCGGGGATGGTCAGACCAAAGACGCCCATTCCGGCCATYTCGGTGATGATCTCCATCGGGATCAAYTCGTCTTTCAGGTGCCACTCATGCGCGTTKGGCGYGACGCGRTCATCGGCAAAGCGGCGGAACTGGTTGCGGATCATTTCGAGTTCATCGTCCAGACCCGTAGCGCCAAAGGTGGCGTGGCCGGCGTTGTCCTGCATCAGAGCGACAAGACGGGAGCGGGCGGTGGTGGTATTTCCTGTCGCGATCAGGGCCGCAATTTCGGGGGTGTCGGGCATGGTGACGCCCAAATCCGCCAGCCGCGCGATTTCGCCTTGGGACATCGGAATGCCGCCTGCGATCTGGGCCAGATATTCGCCAAAGGCGATTTGCAGGATCAGCTGTTCCATTTCACCGAATTTGCCGTCCCCGTTCAGCCGGTCAGCCCAAGCGTGCATCTGGCGCAGGGCCATCGCATAGGTGGCGAGCCAGGACAGGGCGTGGGCCGCGTCCTGAAAGGTTTCCAGTTTCGCCGACGAGACACGCCCGTTTTCGGTGACATCGCCGCGCAGTTTGTTGATGGCCTGGTCCAGCAAGGCATCAACCGCGCCAACGGCGGGTTTGGTCAGGGTCAGGATGTCGGAAACGGGCATGGTTGCTGTCCTTGTATTTGTCAGGATCGGCATAGGCGCAATGCGGTGGTCGCGCAACAAAAATACGCGTGACGTGTGGGTTTTGAACAAATATGGCGCGGTGGATTTTTCGCACCCTGTTTTACCGTGCACTATCGGAGTAAAGCGACTATAGGCAAAAAGAGCGCGAAAGGAAGACGGTTTGGGCGAGATTGAAGCGATATTCGGGCTAAGCCCGACATATTTTGCGGTGGCGTTCGGCGTGACCCTTGTGGCCGGATTCGTGAAGGGCGCGGTGGGGTTTGCGATGCCAATGATCATGATCTCGGTTCTGGGGTCGTTCCTGCCGCTAGAGGTGGCGCTGGCGGCGCTGATCGGGCCAACGCTGGCCACAAATATCTGGCAAGCGATGCGCCAAGGGGTGGGCAACGCGGTGCAAGCGGTGCTGAAATTCAAGCGGTTCCTGCTGATCGGATTGKTGTTTTTGGTGATCAGTGCGCAGCTGGTTCGTGTGTTGCCGGCCGAGGTGCTGTTTTTGCTGATCGGTGCGCCGGTGGTGTTGTTTGCAACGGCACAGTTGTTCGGCTGGCAACCGCGGTTTACCGGCGGGTTGGCTGAGGGGATTCTGGCGGCGATTGCCGGATTTTGCGGTGGGTTGTCCGGTGTGTGGGGCCCGCCGACAGTGGCGTATCTAACGGCAATTGACACGCCCAAGGCCGAACATGTGCGGGTGCAGGGGGTGATTTACGGGCTGGGGGCTGTGGCATTGTTAATGGCGCATATCCAGTCAGGCGTGGTGCGCAGCGAAACCATACCGCTGTCGCTGGCGATGCTGCTGCCTGCGGGGTTGGGAATGATCGTTGGGCTGCAGTTGCACGACAGGATGGACCAGCAGCGGTTCCGTTATGTTACGTTGATTGTGTTGGTGGTGGCGGGGCTGAATTTAATCCGGCGCGGGGTGATGTGAGGGTGCGTTGCTGGCCCTAGAGCGTTTTGCGTTAAACCTGAATCAGCTAACGCTGCCTGAAATCAAAGATTTCAACGCGTTAGCTGATGCTCAGTGTTGCAGGTAAAACGCAAAACGCTTTAATCAAACGTGCCGGTTACACGACCAAGCAACATGAATGCGCGGGCGGTGCGGGTGTCGGATAAGGCAACGACTTCCTGATCTGTTGCATTGGCCTCGAATTCAACAAAGGTTTTGTCAAACTGGCGTAGGAAATGATGCATGGCATCGCGGAAAATCGGGTCCTGTTTCATACGGCCAGACGTTAAGGCAAGGCTGGAGCGGTCCCGAACGCCACCCAGTGCGGCAATGCTGCGACCACGGTCGCCTTGGGCGAATTTGCGCCAGATTTCAGGGCGGGACTGGTCAGGTTGCAGGTCATCCATATAGATGCCTTCCTGACTGAGCAGGGTCAGAACATCCTGTGCTGCCTGAATAAGGCGGGCCACGCTTCTGTCCTGAAGGGCGCGGCGCAGGGCGGCAAAACCTTCGCGGTCATCGGCAGTTTCGGGGAAATTGAGGGCGCGGATAAAATCGCTGATCGAAACGGGCGGTGCGATGTCTTCGGCGGTGGTGCCAAGGGCAAGGCTGGTTTGCGCGTCGATCTTATCCGGAGCACTGGAGGAAATTGCCGGTTTTGTGGCTGCAGATTGGGCGTCTCTGCGCTCGCGGGTCGAGGTGAATGTGGCAATGGCGGATTCGGTTTGCTTTTGGGCGGCGGCGATTTCATCCAGCTTTTTCTCGACCGATGGTTTTACCCCCATATTGCCGGATTGAGCCTGGGTTACATAGGTGTGGCGCATGGCGTCGATTGCGGACTGGAGGCGTTCGGATTCTGTGCGCATGATCCGCGCCGAGCGTGCCGCCGCAGCGCCAACCCAGATCACCGCGATGGGCAGGAATATCGCAAGCAATTTCATCACAAAGACGATTGGATCAAGTTCAATCCTGCCGTCGCCTTTTGGTGCGAAGGTAAAGAACATGATCACGCCAAAGACCCACAACAGACTAAGCGCCAGCGCGATGATTTCGGCCGCAGTAATTCCGCCGCTGCCTTTGCGGCTGTAAATTCCAAGGTCAATCGGTTTATTTGCTTTGTTGTCGCTCATCCGTCCAGACCGGTTATATGTCTTTATTTGTAAGTGATGTTCAGAATTTCATAGGCTTTTTCACCACCCGGGGTTTTCACCTCGACGCTGTCGCCTTGTTCTTTGCCAATCAGGGCGCGGGCCAGTGGCGAGCGTAGATTGAGCAAACCGCGCTCAAGGTTTGCTTCCGGCTCGCCGACGATCTGATAGGTTTTTTCCGCGTCCGTGTCCTCGTCCACCAAATGGACTGTCGCGCCGAATTTGATGGTGCCCGATAATGTGGAGGGGTCGATCACATTGGCCAGTGACAGGATTGCTTCCAGTTCTTTTACCCGGCCCTCGATAAAGCTCTGTTTTTCGCGGGCGGCGTGGTATTCGGCATTTTCCGAAAGGTCACCATGGGCGCGCGCCTCGGCAATCGCGCGGATCACGGCGGGGCGTTCCTCGGACTTGAGGGTTTTCAGTTCTTTTTCAAGCGCGGTATGTCCCGCGCGGGTCAGTAGTATCTTTTCCATATCAGCCCTGATTATTGCAGTGGGTTAGGCAACACCTATCTGTTAGGTCAATCCAAGCAGAGAAAGTCAATAGACCTGACAATACTATGGGGGTATTGTGCCTAAAAAACGGGGCAGGCACATAAAAAAATTATTTTTATTCACGTTGGTGTATCTGGCCGCTGCTATTTTGATCATGGCGACTTTCCGCGAAGATTGGGTGACGTCGCTGCGAGGGATCATCGCAAGCTCGCGCGATTTCTTTGAGCTTTTACGACATTAGATCATTTATATTGGACTTGCAGCGGCCGTGTTAATTGTATCCGTCGGGTTGAAAACAATGAAGCTGCGGATTGAAAACATCATCTTTGCGGTGCTGGTCTGCGCGTTGTTCCCATCTGCATTTAGCCTGATCAAAACCTCACTGCCACATATCATCCCGTTTTTTGCTGATCCGTATCTGGCCGATTTTGACAACTGGCTGCATTTCGGGGTCGATCCGTGGCGGATCGCGTATAAGGTGTCTGACTATTTGCCACATGAGTTTATAATTTTGTCCTACACCTTAGTTTGGGGCATTCAAGCGCTGTTTTTCCCGATTTTTCTGGCGGCAGCGGATGGCGATGGGGCGCGTGTGCGCCAGTATTTGATCCTTTACGTTGTGGCGTGGGTGGGGATTGGCAACATCGGCGCCTTGGCTGGGATGTCGGCCGGACCGGTTTATTACGACCGGTTGTTGGGTGGCGACCGGTTTGCTGAATTGACGCAGGCCTTGCAGGAAACGGGCGTGACCCAATCGGCGATTGGCATAATCCAGCAAAATTTATGGGAAATTTACCAAGAACAGTCCCAATCCATCGTGTCTGGTCTTTCGGCGTTTCCAAGCGTGCATGTGTCCGTTACCGTGGTCACGGCCCTTTACATGTTTGAGCGCTCTAAGTGGCTGTTTGCGCCTGCGGCTGTATTTTATCTGTCGGTTTTGTTCATCTCGGTTTTCTCGGGATACCACTATGCAATTGACGGGTATTTCTCGACCGCGGTGATTGTTGGGCTGTGGGCATGGATGCGTAGGGCAACAGATGTCGAAAAACAGGGTGTTTTTTAACGTCACGCGTTGGTCGTGATTGACCCATAGGCCCTGTCTCGGGTAGCTGTTTCATGTAAGAATTTAGGCACAGGTATGGCAAAACCGTCCTGTTTACGGAGCAAGAGCAAATGGCCGAGACTGAACGCGAAGCGATGGACTATGATGTGGTGATTGTGGGCGCGGGGCCTGCGGGTCTTTCGGCGGCGATCAGGCTGAAACAGCTGGACGCCGATATTCAGGTTGTCGTGCTTGAAAAAGGCTCCGAAGTGGGGGCGCATATTCTGTCGGGCGCAGTGCTGGACCCTGCGGGTCTGAACGCGTTGCTGCCGGACTGGAAAGACAAGGGCGCGCCGATCACTGTGCCGGTGAAGAAAGATGATTTCTATATGCTGGGCGAAGCCGGGAAGATCCGCATCCCCACCACGCCGATGCCGCCGCTGATGAGCAACCATGGCTGTTACATCGTCTCGATGGCCAACGTGTGCCGCTGGATGGCCGAGCAGGCCGAGGCGCTGGGCGTCGAGATTTTCCCCGGCATGGCGTGTTCCGAGCTGGTTTACGGTGACAATGGCGAGGTCACCGGCGTGGTCGCGGGCGAGTTTGGCAAAAATGCCGATGGCACCCCGTCGGATGCTTACGAGCCGGGCATGGTGCTGAACGGGAAATATGTTTTCCTGTCGGAAGGTGTGCGCGGCAGCCTGTCTAAAGAGGTGATCGCCAAATACGATCTGGGCGCGAATGCGGATGTGGCCAAGTTTGGTTTGGGGATGAAGGAAATCTGGGAGATTGACCCCGACAAGCACCGAGAGGGCACTGTGACCCACACGATGGGCTGGCCATTGGGCAAGAATGCAGGTGGCGGGTCATTCATCTACCACATTGATAACAATCAGGTTTATGTCGGGTTTGTGGTGCATCTGAACTATAAAAACCCGTATCTGTCGCCCTATAATGAATTCCAGCGCTTCAAGCATCACCCGATGGTGGCCGAGCTGCTGAAAGGTGGTAAACGCGTGGCTTACGGCGCACGCGCCATCACCGAGGGTGGTTGGCAATCGGTGCCCAAAGTGGCGTTCCCGGGCGGGGCATTGTTGGGCTGTTCTGCTGGTTTGGTGAATGTGCCGCGGATCAAGGGCAACCATAACGCGATGCTGTCGGGTATGGCGGCGGCCGAGGCGGCGATTGCTGCGATCAAGGAGGGGCGTTCGGGTGACGAGTTGAGCGCTTATGAGGCTGACCTGAAGTCCGGCCCTGTGGCCAAAGACCTGAAACGGGTGCGCAATGTGAAACCGATCTGGTCCAGGCTGGGGATGATGTCATCCCTGCTGTTGGGCGGGTTTGACATGTGGGTGGCCAATATCACCGGCTGGAACCCGCTGGGCACATGGAAGCACGGTAAATCGGACGCAGCCGCCACCGGCGAGGCGGCCAATTATACGCCGATTGATTACCCCAAAGCCGACGGCACCCTGTCATTCGACCGGCTGACNAGCGTCAGTTTTTCGGCCACCAACCACGAGGAAAGCCAGCCGTGCCATTTGCATCTGGCTGATCCGTCAATCCCGATCAGTGTAAACCTGCCCAAATTTGCCGAACCGGCACAGCGCTATTGCCCCGCCGGTGTTTACGAGGTGATCAAGGACGAGGGCAAGGAACCACGGTTCCAGATCAATTTCCAGAACTGCGTGCATTGCAAAACCTGCGACATCAAAGACCCGAGCCAGAACATCACCTGGGTCACGCCGCAGGGCGGCGATGGGCCGAATTACCCCAATATGTAACGGATTTGTCAGAATGAGGGGGGGCGAATTGACCGCCCCGCATTGATTTGGGGCGCTCAAGCGACTACCTTTGATATCAATTGTTCTGAAACAAAGGTCTGACCACCCGTGCCCATATTCCCTCGCCGTTCAATCGCCGCCCTTGCGCTGGGCATTGTCACCGCAATGCCTGCATCATTCGCAACGGCCCAAGGCCTGTCAGGCGCTTATCTGGCCGCACGTCACGCCAGCTATGCCAGCGACTATAAGGCAGGGGCGGAATATTACACCAAAGCCCTGATGCGCGACCCGTCAAATGTTTCCCTGATGGAAAATGCGATGATGTCATTTGTCGGCCTTGGGGAAATGACGCGCGCCGTGCCTGTCGCGCGAAAGATGGCGGCAGATGGCGCGGCCAGCCAGATTTCGCGGATGGTTCTGGTGGCTGATTTTGCCCAGAACGGAGATTTTGACGCTATCGTCGCCATGTTTGATAAGGGCGAGACAATCGGCCCGCTGGTTGACGGGCTGGTGTCGGCATGGGCCGAGGTCGGGCGCGGGAAAATGGCAGATGCCTTGGTCAAGTTTGATGCGGTCTCCGAAGCAAAAGGAACGCGCGCCTTTGGGTTATATCACAAGGCATTGGCGCTGGCCTCGGTCGGAGACTTTGAGGGTGCGGACCGGATCCTGTCGGGAGAGGGCGACGGGCCATTGCGGGCCACGGTGGGCGGCGTTTTGGCCCACGCGGAAATTCTAAGCCAGCTGGAGCGCAACGAGGATGCGCTTGAGCTGCTTGAAAAGGTTTTCCAGAATGAAACAGACCCGCGGATTACCAAACTGCGCGTTGATCTTGCGGCGGGAACCAAGCTGGATTTTTCAAGGGGGGTCACACCCTCTGGCGGGATGGCCGAGGTGTTTTACACCGTTGCCGGTGCCCTGAACGGCGAAACCGATGATAATTATACATTGGTATATGCCCGTATGGCCGAGTTTCTGGACCAGACACACATTGATGCAATCCTGTTGGGCGCGGGGCTGCTGGAAAGTCTGGAACAATACGATCTGGCGACACAAGCCTACAACCGCGTTCCGCGCGACAGCCCGTCATTCCATGCCGCCGAATTGGGCCGTGCCAATGCGCTGCGTCACGCAGGCAAGGAAGAGGCCGCAATCGAGGTGCTGGAGCAATTGGCCAAGAGCCACGGCGATTTACCATCGGTCCATTCAGCATTGGGTGACGCCCTGCGCCAGATGGAGCGTTACGGCGAAGCGGCTGATGCTTATAGCAGCGCATTGGCGCTGTTGGGCGAGCCAACAGTGGATGACTGGTTTGTATATTACGCCCGCGGCATTTGTTTTGAGCGCACAGACAACTGGGAAAAGGCCGATGCGGATTTTCGCATGGCGTTAAAGCTGAACCCGAACCAGCCGCAGGTTTTGAACTATCTCGGCTACTCGTTGCTGGAGAAAAACATCAAGCTGGACGAGGCGCTGGGGATGATTGAGCGCGCGGTTGAGGCCGTTCCCAATGATGGCTATATCACCGATTCACTGGGCTGGGCGCTGTATCGTCTGCGCCGCTTTGAGGAGGCCGTACCGCATATGGAACGCGCCGCTGAATTGGCGCCGGTTGATCCGATTGTGTCGGATCATCTGGGCGATGTTCTATGGGCGGTTGGGCGCAAGACCGAGGCGAATTTCCAGTGGCGTCGTGCCATGTCGTTCGAGCCGGAAGAGGTGGATGCCGCCCGTATCCGTCGCAAGCTCGAGGTGGGTCTGGATGCCGTTCTAAAAGAAGAAGGTGCCGACCCGCTACCGGTGTTGGCGAATGACGGTTAGGGTTTTTGCACCCGCCAAGATCAATCTAACGCTACATGTGACGGGCCAGCGGGGTGACGGGTATCATCTGCTGGATAGTTTGGTGGTGTTTGCCGATATTGGTGATCAAGTAACGGTGGCTGATGGCAGGGCACTGAAGCTGGATATYTCCGGCCCCGAGGCCGCAGGGGTTCCGGTGAATGGCAATTCCATATTGCAGGCGGCGCGGTTCATCGGTTGCGATAATTTGAGCTTTAATCTGGAGAAAAACCTGCCAACCTCAGCGGGTATTGGTGGCGGAACCGCCGATGCGGCAGCGGCCTTGCGCGGTATTGCCCAGTTGCGCGGCCTTAAAATGCCGCAGGATGTGGCCGCATTGGGGGCTGATGTGCCGGTTTGTATGCGGGGGCGGGCGACACGGATGTCGGGTATTGGCGAGGTGTTGCAAGATACGCCGGATTTGCCAGGGCTTTGGGCCGTATTGGTAAACCCGCGTGTGGCGATGGCAACGCCTGCGGTTTTTGCGGCGCTGGAGCATCGTAATAACGCGGCGATGCCAGTGAGCATTCCCGAATTTGCTACAGCCCGCGAGATGGCTGGCTGGTTGGCAAAGCAGCGCAATGATTTGCAGTCTGCCGCGATCAAAATTCAGCCTGTGATTGGCGAAGTTCTGGCGCGGTTGCGCGCAGTGCAGGGCCAGATTTTGGTGCGGATGTCCGGTTCCGGGGCGACTTGTTTTGCGCTGTTTGACAATGCAAATGCGGCACGGGCCGCGGCGGGTGATATTGCAACAAAGCGGATCGGCTGGTGGGTCAAAAGCACCGCTCTCAGTTAATTCGCGCCACCACGTAATCGGCAATGTCATTCAGCATTTCACGGATTGGATCATCCGGCAGAACCGTCAGCGCGGCCTTGGCCTTGTCGGCCCAGTCAAGCGCGATATCGCGGGTGTCGCCGAGGGCACCGTGTTTTTGCAGCAGCGACAAGGCATGTTCCAGATCGCCGTCTTGCTGTTTTCCCTTCTCGATCGTGCGCACCCAGAAGGCGCGCTCCTCAACGTCAGCCTTGGCTATCGCCTTGATCAGCGGCAGCGTCAGTTTGCGCTCACGAAAATCATCGCCGGTGTTTTTGCCAATCGCGTCAGTGCCCGCAAAATCAAGCAGGTCATCGACGATTTGAAAGCTGACCCCCAGCGCGTCACCATAGGTGTAGAGCGCCTTGATTTGATCCGCAGGCGCATCCGCAATCACCCCGCCAACCTCGCAGGCCGCCGCAAACAGCGCTGCCGTTTTGCCGCGCACCACTTGCAGGTAGACACCCTCGGAGGTGGCCAAATCCTGTGCGGCGGTCAGTTGCAGCACTTCGCCCTCGGCAATGGTGGCCGAGGCGTTGGCGAGGATGTCGAGAACCGTCAGTGATCCGGTTTCGACCATCAACTGGAAACTGCGCGAAAACAGGTAGTCACCAACCAGAACACTGGATTTATTATCCCACAACAGGTTCGCGGTGGGGCGCCCGCGACGCTGCCCGCTTTCGTCCACCACATCATCGTGCAGCAGGGTAGCGGTGTGGATAAATTCAACCGTGGCGGCCAGATGGATGTGGTAGGGGCCGTCATATCCGCACAAACGTGCCGCCGCCAGCGTCAGCATCGGGCGCAGACGTTTGCCGCCCGCCTCGACCAGGTGCGCTGTGACTTCGGGGATGCGCGGCGCGTGTTTTGACGCCATGCGATCACGGATCAGCGTGTTCACATCTGCCATTTCAGCGGCCAGATGCGCACTTAAGCGTTCGTGCGGTTTATCAACGGCGTGGTCCAGACCTATCACTCTCTCGTTAGTTGGCTCGACAAACCGGCGGGTTTGCCCTTATGTTATTTCCTATGAAAGAACTGCTTCGCACCAATGACATTACGGCCATCGCATTCGCCAAGGCGATCCTTCAAGGCGAGGGTATAGACTGCTTTGAAATGGACGTAAATATGAGTGTGCTTGAGGGTGGCATCGGAATTTTTCCGCGTCGGCTGATGGTGCGCCAAAAAGACTTGTTTCTGGCCCGCGCGATGATGCGTGACAATAACATTGCCTATGAGGAACGCGACTGATGCGGTTTGCGGCGGATGAGCTGAGCCAGGATTTGTTTTTGGGTGGCGCGCTGAAAATTCTGCAACCAAAGGCGGGGTATCGCGCCGGGGTCGATCCCGTATTGTTGGCAGCATCTGTGCCGGTGATTGCGGGGGAAGCCGTGCTGGAATTGGGGTGTGGTGCCGGTGTGGCCAGCCTGTGTCTGGCGGCGCGTCTGAAAGATGTGGCGCTGTGCGGGGTCGAGCTGCAAGCCGCATATGCGGATTTGGCGCGGCGCAATGCGGATGCGAACGGGATTCGGATGGCGGTGCATTGCGCGGATTTGCGCAATCTTCCGGAGGCGGTTTTACAGCAGAATTTTGATCATGTGATCGCCAATCCGCCGTATTATTTACGCAATGCCGGAACGGCGGCAGATGATGCGGGGCGCGATGTGGCGCTGGTTGAGGACACGCCATTGGTCGATTGGATAGAGGTTGCAACGCGGCGTCTGAAGCCAAAGGGGTATCTGACGGTAATACAGGATGCTGAACGCTTGCCTGCGTTATTGGCGGCGATTGACGGAAGATTGGGTAATATCAAAGTGTTGCCGCTTGCCCCGCGGATTGATCGGGCCGCACATCTGGTGATTTTGCAGGCCCGCAAGGGTGGCCGCGCGGCGTTTCGTCTGCTCGCCCCCGCAGTGATGCACGAAGGTGCTACGCATGATGGCGACAGGGAAAGCTATACCCAGCAGATACGTGCGGTTCTACGGGACGGGGCCGCAATGCCGCTGGACGACGTTAAGGCAAAATAAATCTTTTCAGTGTTTTCTAGGGATATCGGTCATGGGGCGTGTGTTTTTCGTGACATGCAGCCTGATCTGTGATCGACTAATATTACGGTAATCAAAATATGGGAGAACAACTTATGACTATGAGTTCACACCTGATTGAACTTCGCAAAAAACATCAAAATCTATCGGACATGGTTGAGCATGAGCAGCGCAATCTGGGCAGCGATGACCTGCATATCGTCGACCTCAAGAAACAAAAATTACGATTAAAGGAAGAGATTTCGCGTCTCACACACTACGCAACGCACTAAAATGGCGGGTGGGCGTAGATGAGATGACAAAGTGATGTATACAAGGTCGAAACATCTCTAAATCTTGAGACCTGCGTTTGTGGGAATCCCAGCAAAACACTGTCCTAGGAAAAAACTAACCTGTTTTTGAAGCGAACGCCACCGAAAAGAAAGGTTCACACATATTCAAAGGCACCATTCAACAAAGCAAGGGGCGGCGGGAACTTTGAGCGATCAATTCGCTCGGTAGAATCAACGAGGTGGGATGGGGCTGCGAGAAGGAATGGTTCCTTTGCACCTCGATCAAGATTGTTGATGGGCTTCAATAGGCCGATGCTTGCCATTGAGCTGGCCGTGCGTATCTGTTGTATATGAGAACAGCGGGAGACGGAGCTTTAGTATGAGAAGAGTGGTTTGTTCTTTGGTATTCGGGGTGGCGATTGCAGCCCTTTCAGCCTGTGTCACTTCCGAAGGCATCAAGCGAGATGGCTATCTTGGGGAATTTGATGGCAAGTCGCGATATACGTTTCAGCTTGTAAAGAATGCCTGGGGCTACCGTGTATCGCAGAACTTTGAAGCAGCTGTTCGGCGGTTGGGCACAGAGACCTGCGGCGGACCCTATCGTGAAATTTCGCGTAAAGCTGGAAGAGTTGTGACAAGCTATCCGATTGCCTTAGGCCCTGCCCAAAAACACACAGAGATGCACATTGTGATCGAATGCTCTGGCTGAGCAAGTTCAAGGCTTGATCCATGCCCCTTCACTCGTTAAAGATGTTGGGGCTGTCCTAGATAACTAGTTCAGATACTTCCTAACCCATTGTCTTAGCTGCAATAACTGAGATGATGGGTCGCTGTTGTTAAATCTCCACTCAC
>NVTS01000081.1 GCA_002732995.1 Marinosulfonomonas sp.
CCGCAACCAATTCGCTATCCTATACCCCGAACGGTTCAACAGATGACCCGTGAAACCCGCATGGGCTAAGCCTCATACACAGAGTTTCGGATACTCCCTGGCTCTGCCTCACGCGCCGCCAGCCATGCTTCGCCGCACCCGCCTGATACTTTGGACAGTGGCGGTTTGGGCTCGTCATGTTGTCAAGACGATACTGGCCACGACCATTGCCGTCATCATGGCGATACTTAGATGCTATGTAGCTTTTTGAATGGGCCTCGCGCTGTGTATTCCAAGTGAAGCTATTTTGGCTCTTAGCATAGAAATAGATAACATCTGATACACGGCTCCATGTCTTGGAATTGCTATGTGTTGTTGTGCGCTTCCAAATAATCTCATTCTTGTAGTTCTTCGCCCCAAACACCGCATCCAGCAATATCTTCAGATAATGACTCGCCGTCGGGTCACAGTGTAGATACAGGCTGCCGGTCGGATTCAGCACCCGGTGCAGCTCCACCAGTCGCACCCCCATCATGGTCAGATAGGCCGTCATCGGGTTCTTGCCCAGAAACCCGACCATCACGTCCAGCATATCGGCGGCCGATTAGGGGCTGTCGCGCAAATCGGTCAGGGCGCGGCCCGATACCATATAATCCCAATGCCATGTATCCTAGAATGCCTTGATCTGTGCGCCCGAAACCTGCCCGCTTTCATCCTTGAACAGGTGGCTGTAATTGGCGTTGGAATTGAACGGCGGATCCAGATAGATCAGATCAACCGATTCATCGGCAATGCTGCTTCGCAACACTTCCAGATTGTCGCCGTAATGCAAATGATTGCCCATATTCACGCCTTTACCAATATTACGGCCTGTTGCGCCACTATGTTGCAACATCAGGCATTAATCAATCTAGTCCAGCGCGATATACTCCACCCGCTCGCCTTTGCCAATTCGGGGCGCATCCACAGGCCGGATCAGCAGGGCGTTGGCGTCGGCCAGAACCGTTAGCAGGGCGCTGTCTTGGCGGGGGAACGGGGTGATCTGACCACCTTTGATCTGCGCGCGCATGTAATGTTCGCGGGGGCCGTTGGCGGGCATCGCTTCTGTAAGGGTAGCTTTGTGGCGGGTGCGGGGTTCGGCAGTAAATCCCAACATCAYCCGCAAGGCGGGCAACAAGAAGATATGCCCGCAAACCATTGATGACACAGGATTACCTGGCAGGCCAATCATCGGAATGCCGTTGATTTTGCCCGCCATCAGCGGTTTGCCCGGGCGCATGGCGATTTTGTAGAACGCCCGATCAAGCCCCAGATCAGCGGCGACTTGGCCCACCAGATCATGGTCACCCACGGACGCGCCGCCAATGGTGACGATCAGATCGGCATCGTCGCACAGCTCAAATGCCGCCTCCAGTGACGCGCGGTTGTCCCGCGCAATCGGTAGCATCCGTGCCTCGCCACCGTGCTGTTCAATCAGCGCTGCAAGGCCGAAATTGTTCGAGGCGATAATCTGGTCCGGTCCCGGAGTCTCGCCGGGCATCACCAGCTCATCGCCGGTTGCCATCAAGGCCACTATGGGGCGGCGCGCAACCGTGACCTCGGCGATATTCATCGACGCCAAAAGCGCAATATCCGAAGCGGTCAGCACGCGCGGCACATCCAGCGTGTCGCCGGTTTTGAAGTCGCCACCARCGGGGCGAATGTAGATGCTTTGATCCAGATCACGGCCCAGAGTGATCAGATCCCCCTTGCGCGTCACATCCTCCTGAATGACGACGCGGGTGGCCCCTTTGGGCACGGGGGCGCCAGTGAATATCCGCACGGCTTGTCCGGCTTTGACCTCACCGTCAAATCGGTGGCCCGCAGCGGATTCACCGATGACCTTGAACATCACATCATCCTCGACCTCGACGCCCATCACGGCGTAGCCATCCATCGCCGAGGACGCAAACGGCGGCTGATCGCGCATGGCGGTGGCGGGTTTTGCAAGGGTGCGGCCAGCGGCTTTGCCCAGCGGCACGACCTCGGTTTCAAGGGGGGAGATGAGGGAAAAGACTTGGGTGAGGGCTTGCGCGACGGTGATCATTTATTCAGTGTCCATTTGGTCCAGTTGGGCGGCTTCCCATTCGGCAAATGTTGTGTCAGTGCCTTTGAGTTTCCATTCACGGGGGCCGCTGGTCTGACGGCCATTCACCACTGATCCTGCTGCGCTGGTGCTGCTAAACTCAAAGCTCTCGGTAAATACTGCGGTTTCGCCCTCTATTTTCAATATGCCGCTTTCAACTAATTCATTATGTAAATGAACATTAGACATACTGTGCAAGGGGTTATCGCTCCATTCTTTTTTCGCAATTGAACCAGCTTGGACAATCATTTTTCTATTCCGGTATTCTGCGGTGGCGTTAACTCCTTTTGAGGGCACCTTTAACTCAAATATGGGGGGGTCTGGGGTTGTGGAAGGAGCCTCGAACCGCCCCGACTTGCCGCCTTCCTTCATCGTCAAACGGATGCCGGAAATCTCCATGGTTTTCTCGACCGCTTTCAGCATGTCGTAGACCGTCAGCCCTGCCACCGACACCGCCGTCAGGGCTTCCATTTCGATGCCGGTCTGGCCGGTGGTTTTCACCGTGGCCTCGATCACCACACCGGGGATGCTGTCGTCCGGTATCAAATCCAGCGCCACCTTGGTGATTGGCAACGGGTGGCACAGCGGGATCAGGTTGCTGGTTTGTTTGGCCCCCATGATGCCGGCCAAACGCGCAACCCCCAGCACGTCGCCCTTCTTGGAGGAGCCGTCGGTCATGATGGCATAGGTCTCGGGTGTCATTTTGACGTGGCCGCGGGCGATGGCGGTGCGGGACGTCACGGGTTTGGCCGAGACATCGACCATAWGGGCCTTACCACTGTTATCAAAGTGGGTCAGGTCAGATAGTTTTTGATCAGCCATCTACATTCCTCCGGCGGGCATAAGCGGGTTGGCGAGAATGGCGCGGGTGGCGGCGGCCACATCGTTCTGGCGCATCAGGCTTTCGCCAATCAGGAATCTGCGGGCACCGTATTGGGCCAGTTCGGCCAGATCTTCGGGGGTGGAAAGGCCGGATTCAGCGATGATGGTGCGATCAACAGGCACCAGTTTGGCCAGCGTTTTTGTGGTGTCCAGCGCGGTCTCAAAGGTTTTCAGATTGCGGTTATTGATGCCGATCAGCGGGGATTTGAGGTTTCCGGCGCGGCTCAACTCCTCTTCGTCATGCACTTCGATCAACACATCCATGCCCCATGTTATGGCGATTTCTTCCAGCTCGATCGCTTGGCTGTCTTCAAGCGTGGCCATGATCAGCAGGATGCAATCAGCGCCCAAGGCACGGGCCTCAACGATCTGGTAGGCATCATAGATGAAATCCTTGCGTAAGGTCGGCAGATCGACCGCATCATGTGCTGCCACCAGAAATTCATCCGCGCCCTGAAAGCTGGGCGTATCTGTCAATACCGACAGGCAGGCGGCACCACCGTCCTTGTAGGCTTGCGCCAGCGCAGGCACATCGAAATCTTCGCGGATCAAGCCTTTGGAGGGGCTGGCCTTTTTGATTTCGGCGATCAAGCCATAACCGTCATGGGCGGCTTGAAACAGGGCTTTGGCAAAACCGCGTGGTGGCTCGGCGGCTTTGGCGGCGGCCTCGACATCGGCAAGGGGGGTGGCCTGTTTGCGCAGCGCCACGTCCTCGAGTTTATAGGCTTTGATTTTATCTAATATGTTCATGGGCGGTAGTTTAGCCTGCTTGGTGGGTGCCGACAATTGCTAACGGCATGTGTGAGGCGATATTGTGCTGTCTGCGTAAGCGGGTATTTTTAGCAAGAAGAAGGCGGTGGCGTGATTGCTTTTGGTTCTGGGGGATCATTGGTATGATGGGGCAAAGGGGTAGCTTATGCAGACAGAGGCGCAAATTCGGGCGACATTTGCCAAGCAGGCGGTTTGGTGCGCGCAGTTGGGCTCGCCTTTGACGGCACGTCTGGTGGCGGGGCTGGGGGTGGCGCTGGACCGGAGCACCAAAACCGGTCGCCGTGTGCTGGACTGGCAGGGGSGGGCCGATGCGCTGGGGGATGCAGTGGCGTTGCGGCTGGCGGGGGCGCTGAATGCGCACGTCAGGGCAGGGCGGTTGCCGGAATTGGCCACGGTTTACCCGCCAAATGAATTGCCTGATATTGATGTGCTGACGCGGGCCGCGATGGCGGCGATTGCGGATGCGGACGCCGAGATATACGCTTGGCTGGATCATCCGCCGCAGACCAACGAGGTGGCGCGCTCGGCGGTGCTGTATCCGGGGATGTGTTATATTGCCGAGGTAACCGGATTGCCGCTGGCGCTCTACGAGGTCGGGGCAAGTGGCGGGTTGAACCTGTTTGCGGACCGGTTTGCGTATCGGTTTGGCGACCAGTTGCGGGGTGATCCTGCCTCGGGTGTGGTTCTTTCGCCAAAGTGGGGCGGGGCCGAGCCGCCAA
This sequence comes from Marinosulfonomonas sp., assembly GCA_002732995.1. Classification (GTDB taxonomy): domain Bacteria; phylum Pseudomonadota; class Alphaproteobacteria; order Rhodobacterales; family Rhodobacteraceae; genus Profundibacter. The sequence goes on from NVTS01000081.1 coordinate 4,477, forward strand.
TTGCCGCGCCACAGATCATCCGGCGCATGGGGTGTGACCAAAGCCCTCTGGATGTGACGCGGGAAGATCATCGGGACCGTTTGATGGCTTATATCTGGCCGGATCAACCAACGCGCATTGACCGGATCAAGGCCGCCTTGGAAATTGCGCAGCGTGATCCGCCTAATATGGCAATGATGGATGCTGCGGATTGGGTCGAGGCAGAAATTGAAAAAGTGCCAGAGGCGGGTGTGACGCGGGTGTTGTTCCATTCGATCGCCTATCAGTATTTTCCGCCAGAGGTGAAGCTGCGGATTGTGGCGCGGATGGAGGCGGCAGGGGTGCTGGCCACATTGGACGCGCCATTGGCATGGTTGGCGTTCGAGCAGCACGATGATCACGGGCCGCGTTTGACATTGCGCCTGTGGCCGGGAGGTAAGGTGCAGGAGCTGGCGGTGGCAGGCGCCCATGTGCATGCCATTGACTGGAAAGGCTGACGCGGATGGGGGCGGTATAGGTCTACGCCCCGGGCTGGCGTTAATTGCAAACACAGACAGGTTTGTGCCAGCCGCCCCAGTTGCCGTAACGCATGAAGCATCGACTAAATAGCGGCTTATGATTGCGAGGTCAGTGCCGCCAATGCAATGATCTTCTGCATAGCAGCGCCGCTGTCGATGCTGGTCGCCGCCAGTTTCGCGCCGTCTTTCAGATTGGACACTTTACCGGCCACCATGAGGGCTGCGGCAGAATTCAGCAGCACCGCATCGCGATAGGCTGATTTCTCGCCCTCCAGCAACGCGCCAAAGGCACGGCCGTTATGGGCAGGGCTGCCGCCTAAAATATCCTCGAACGGATGCACCGGCAGGCCCGCATCCTCGGGGTTCACCTCGAATTCGGTGATTTTGCCATCCGTAAGGGCGGCGACCCAGCTAACGCCAGCGATCGACAACTCGTCCGTGCCATCCGAGCCATGCACAAGCCACGCTTTGTCTGATCCAAGGGCCTGCAATGTTTCTGCCATCGGCCGGATCAGATCGCGGCTGAACGCGCCGGTTAGCTGGCGTTTGACGCCTGCGGGGTTGGTCAGCGGTCCGAGGATGTTGAATATCGTGCGGGTACCCAGCTCGCTGCGGGTGGGCATGACATGGGCAATGGCCGGGTGGTGCATCGGCGCCATCATGAAGGCGATGCCAACGGTTTTCAGCGCCTTTTCAACCACGTCCACGCCGACCATCACGTTAATACCCATTTGCCCCAACGCATCTGCCGCGCCGGATTTCGATGATAGGTTTCGGTTGCCGTGCTTGGCCACGATCACGCCAGCGCCCGCCACAACAAAGGCAGTGGCGGTTGAAATGTTCAGCGTGCCCATACCGTCGCCGCCGGTGCCAACGATGTCCATCGCGCCCGCAGGCGCGCGCACCGCTTTGCATTTATCGCGCATCACCTTGGCGGCGGCGGCATATTCATTCACGGTTTCGCCACGGGTGCGCAGCGCCATCAGCAACCCGCCAATCTGGCTGGGCGTTGCCTCGCCATCAAACAGAATGCCAAAGGCCTCTTCGGCCTGTGCACGGCTCAAAGGCCCGTTGGCGGCAGCATCAAGCAGCGGTTTGAGAGCGTCGCTCATGCGGGCACCTTTGATTTTATCTTGGCAATATCCAGAAAATTTTGCAGCAGCTTGTGGCCGTGCTCGGACGCAATCGATTCAGGATGGAATTGCACCCCGTGGATTGGCAATTCCTTATGGCGCAACCCCATGATGGTGCCATCTTGCAGTTCGGCATTGACCACCAAACAGTCGGGCAGGCTCGCGCGCTCCACGATCAGCGAATGATAGCGGGTGGCGTCAAACGGCGAGGGCAGACCGGCAAAAACGCCGGTGCCGTCGTGCTGCATCTTGCCCATTTTGCCATGCACAATTTCGCCGCAGCGCACCACGCGCCCACCGAACATCTCGCCAATTGTCTGATGCCCCAGACAGACCCCCATCAACGGCACCCGTGCGGCGGCGGCGGCGCGGGTCAGCTCCAGGCAAATACCCGCTTGCGTTGGATCACACGGACCGGGCGACAGTAAAATTGCGTCAGCCCCCATCGCCATTGCCTCGTTCACCCCCAAGGCGTCATTGCGTTTTACCACCACATCCGCCCCCAATTCGCCCAGATAATGGACCAGATTGTAGGTGAAACTGTCGTAATTATCGATCAAAAGGAGCATTTGTCCGCTTTCATTACCCGTTTGCGCATATAGGGGGTGATTGCGCGTGATTGTCAGGCTATACATCCCCCAGGGGCGTCAAAGGGTCAAGGCCCGACAAAAAGACGCAAGCAGGATTAACAAGGCGGAGCATATCGTGGGACGTGGGATTATTTCAGGCCTGTTTTGGGGTGTGTTGGTTTCTGGGCTGGCGGGTGTCACCGCTTCATTGCTTCAGAGCAATTCTGGGCAGGGGCAGGGGACGAGCGTGCCTGTTCAGACTGAAACCGGCACGAAAGATGCGCCTGTGATGCAAGACACCGGATACCAACCGGAAGAGCAGGCACCTGCGCCCGAGGGTGGAGTTGCCAGCGCACCGACCGGGGGCGAAGCCGAGCAGGCAACGCCGGTTGATGAAACGGCTGTGCCAAAACCGGATACAGCGGATGTCACGACAGCCGTACCTGTGGCTCCAGCGGTCAGTGACGCGGATGATGCGCCTGTGGCTGTTGATGCGGCCTCCGTAGACGCTTCCGGCGTTATGACGCCCCAAACGGATACGGCGGATGTTACGCCTGCTGAGGGGTATGAGCCTGCCGCGATGGCGATTGAAGACGCCGCTGTGACGCCTGCCGACAATCCGGCCTTGCCCAAAGCGCCACAAACGGAAATGCAGCCTGAAGCGGAAGGGCAGACCAATGCGATGACGGCCCCCGCGATGCAAGAGGCACCCGTTGCACCAAAAGAGCCTGCGCCCGATGAAGGGCAGGGTGCCGAGGCCGCTGATGTCGAGGTGCCTGCCCTGCCGCAAACGCAAACACCGCAAACACCGCAAACACCGGATGCGCCCGCAACAGAGCAAGCGCCCTTGCCAGACGCGCCTGCCGAACCTGCAACACCAGAAACAGCACCTGCGCCCGCAGTAGAACTCGATGCTGCCCGCGCCTCCGTGCCGCAAATCCAGGATTTGGCCCCGAATGTGCAGACAAATCGTTTGCCAACCATTGGCGGCAATACAGATACCACCGAGGCAGAAGCCCAAGTCGCCGAGCAAGAGGCCGATCAGGGCGCGTTAATTGCCTATGCCGCGGCGTTTGAAAACCCCGACGCCAAGCCGGTGATGTCGGTGATCCTGATTGATGATCCGCAAAACCCGGTTTCGGATGGAGTCCTTGCACATCTGCCGTTCGCTCTCAGTTTCGCCATTGATGCGGTGCGCGATGATGCCCATGCGGTTGCGGCGCGGTATCGCGCGGCAGGCTTCGAGGTGTTGATGCTGACCAACCTGCCGTTCGGTGCCAAGGCATCTGACATCGAGGTGGCGTTCGACGCTTATGCCCGCGCTATCCCCGAAGCGGTTGCTGTGCTGGACCAGGGTGCTAACGGGTTCCTGCGCGGCCCCTCGACCGCAACCCAGATTGCCGGTATCCTGTCGGATCGCGGCTTTGGCCTGATCACCCCCAGCAAGGGGCTGAATTCGGCACAAAAGGCGGCGATGCGCGAAGGGGTGCCCGCGGCGCTGATTTTCCGCGAACTGGATTCGGATGGTGAAAAGCCCGCAGTGATCCGCCGCTATCTGGACCGCGCGGCGTTTCGCGCAGCGCAAGAGGGCAGCGTGATCATGCTGGGTCATACGCGCCCCGATACCATCGAGGCACTGGTGCTGTGGGCGCTCGAGGATCGCGCGGCAAGCGTGGCGATGGCGCCTGTGTCGGTGGTTTTGACGGCGCAGTAATAGGCGGTTTTGGTCGCCAAAATCACCACGTATATCGATCCGGCCGAAGTGGTCTGACAAGGGGTGCTGGGGGTGGCGGTACTGGCCTAGGCGGATGATTTATTCGGATAGTAGGTCGGTTTCGGCATCACAACCCCGCCTAATTTCGCCCCCGTACAAACACGCCTGCATCCTCGGCCGCCTTGCGGATCGCTTTGGCTTTGTTCACCGTTTCCTGATATTCAGCCTCGGGGTCACTGTCGTAAACCACGCCGCCACCGGCCTGAATATACAGCGTCTCGTCCTTCACCACTGCGGTGCGCAGCGCGATGCACATGTCCATGTCGCCATTGGCCGCGAAATAGCCACAGCCACCGCCATAAAGCCCGCGTTTTTCCGGCTCCAGCTCGTCAATGATCTCCATTGCCCGCACCTTGGGCGCGCCGGAAACCGTGCCAGCGGGCATGCCTGCGAAAAACGCCGATAGCGCGTCTTGATCATCGGCCAGCTCTCCGACGACGTTGGAAACGATGTGCATCACGTGGCTGTATAATTCGACATTGAATTCTTCGGTCGGGCGCACGGTGCCGATTTTGGCAACGCGTCCCACGTCGTTGCGGCCCAGGTCCAGCAGCATCAGGTGCTCGGCCAGCTCTTTCTTGTCGGCCAAAAGATCCGCTTCCAGCGCGCGGTCCTCTTCTGGCGTGGCTCCGCGCGGGCGGGTGCCGGCAATCGGACGGATGGTGATYTCGCGCCCGAACACCCGCACCAGAATTTCGGGGCTGGCACCRRWSMYYKSWWRKMSRSMWRWWKKAAARKRKRMYWTRRMWRRYRWYKSKKWKRTKYRKYRYRRRRRVMKMWASAKYKHRAAVGRMGSCWGGSKGAAWTCYTGCGWCCARCGYTGYGACGGSACCACCTGAAAGATGTCRCCRGCGCGGATGTARTCCTTGGCCTTYTCSACCGCMKSYTTATAGCCATCATGGGTAAAGTTGCACGACTGCGGCGCTGGTTCAGTTGCATCCCCCAGATCACGCGCCGCATCGGGCGTTTGGCGTTCCAGATCACGCACCGCATCCATCACCCGCTCGGCGGCTTGGGCATAGGCGGCTTTGGCCGACAGGCCCGAGGAGGCCCACGCAGGGGCCACCACGATCACCTCGCCCTTGACCCCGTCCAGCACCACGWCGACCGAGGGGCGCATCATGATTGCGTCGGGCAGGCCCAGCGGGTCGGGGTTAACATCGGGCAGATGTTCGACCAGCCGGATCATGTCATAGCCCAGATAGCCAAACAGCCCGGCCGAGGCGGGCGGCAAATCATCCGGCATATCAATGCGGCTTTCGGCAATCAGGGCGCGCAGGTTATCAAGGGGTGCGCCGGATTGGTCTTGATACGTGTCACGATCAATGCGGGCTGCGCGGTTGATCCGGCTGACCTCGCCGTGGCATTGCCAGATCAGATCGGGTTTGGCCCCGATGATTGAGTAGCGTCCGCGCACCTCGCCGCCAGTCACAGATTCCAGAATAAAGCTGTCCTTGCGGGCCTCGGACAGTTTCAGCATCAGCGAAACGGGGGTGTCGAGGTCAGCGGCCAGTCGGGTATAGACCAGCTGGTTTTGGCCGGCGTCAAAGCCGGTCGAAAACGCGTCAAAGATTGGGGTAAGTGCCACGTTTATGCCTTTGTATCATTAGGGGATTATTGCGGGAACTGGGAATGCACCGCATTCACCGCTGCGCTGTTGACATAGACGCTTGTCTGGTTTTGCAGCGCCCCAATAAAGGCGGCAAAGATGTCGTCGGACAARTCTTGGGCAATGGCGGCCTCGATCTGGGTTTTGATGCTGGCCAGATCGGGGTTGTCCACATCCGGCGNCAGGATATCATCCAGCCGCACAATGAGCACCACGCCGTTGCCATCAATGATCTGGGCTGTGCCTTTGTCCATTGTAAACACGGTCTGAACCAGGTCAAATGGCGTGCCCACGACAGTGGAATTGCGTAGGATTTCAGTGTGGGTCGTGACGTCATGGCCTAGCGTGGCGATGTCCTCATTCTGATTTATCCGCTCCAGCAGGCCCTCGGCCAACGTGGTCAGGCGGGTCTCGATTTCCTGATTTTCCCAGCCCGCGATCACGTTGATGATCACCTTGTCCAGCGGGTTCAGGAACGGGGGAATGATCGCGTCAAATTGCACCGCGAAAATGCCGCCATCGTCCAGTTCCATCACCTCGGCATAATCGCCATCATTGATTGCAGTTGCTGCATCCCGAAAGGCGCTGTAGGTGGCGATGCCGTCGCTGTCGCCCTCGGCCCAATCGATACGGGCCAGCTTCAGGTCGGTCTCGTCGGCGATTTCCTGCATCATGGCACCGCCTGCCAGCAGATCATCAATATCGGTGATGCTGGCGTTGATCTGGCGGCGGGCGCGATCCAGCGCCAATTCGTCTTGCAACTGCGGGCGCACGGATTCAAACGTGGTTTCAGTGGCCGCCAGAATGCCGTTCATCCGGTAAAGGGCAGGGCCAAGATTGGTGTCAATCGGGCCGGTCACACCGGGGCCATCCATGGCAAAGACCGTGGCACCCGCATCGCCCAGCTCATCAATCGTCACATCGCCCAGATCGATATCCAGCAGGGTCAGGCCGCGTTCAAGCACCAGTTCCTCGAAGGAGGCGTCCCCCGCATCCAGCCGCGCCTTGGCGGCGGTGATATCATCCGTGTTGGGAAATATCAGGCGCTCGACCAAACGGCGCTCGGGTTGGGAATATTCGTCAAGGCGCTTGTTGTATTCTTCTCGCAGGTCGTCCTCGGACACCTCTATATCGTCCACGATCATATCGGGCGTGATCCAGATATAGGTCAGGCTTTTTTTCTCGGGGTCGGTGAAATCGGCGGCATTTGCATCGTAATAGGTTTGCAATTGTTGATCGGTGGGTTCAGGTACCTGCTCGGACAGGTTGGTCTGATCCAGTCGGATCAATGTAAAACTGCGCCGTGACTGGGTGAAATCCAGAAACGCATTCGTCATGGCGGCGGGTGCTGCCACCCCGTTTACGATCGCCCCTTGCAGGATGGTGCGGGCAGTTTCGGCGCGAATGGTATCCTCGTATTCGGCTTCGCTTAAACCGGACTGGTTCAGCGCTTGTGTGTATCCGGTGCGATCAAACTGGCCATCAATGCCCTGAAAGGCAGGGGTCGCCACCAATTCGCGGCCCACTCGTTCATCCCCGACCGACAGACCGATGCGCGCGGCCTCGTTATCAAGGGTGGCGTCGGTGATCAGGCGGGCCCGCACGTTTTGGTCAACGCCGATTTCCACGGCTTGGCTCAGGGGCAGCGGTTGGCCTGTCTGGGCCTGGAAACTGCGTAAATCCTGTTGCAGGGCACGGTAATATTCGTCCGTCGTCACCTCGACATCGCCAACGGTGGCAATCGCGGTGGTCGAGCCGCCAAAGTTACTTACGCCAAATCCGCCCAGACCGGCGATCAGCAAAAGCAGGATAACCCAGACAAAAAAATTGTTTGTTTTCTTCTTGATGCTGCTCACGGCTTTAGCCCTCGTATCATTGGTGTTTAGCGATGTTTAGGCGGTTGTGGTGAGAGGGGCAAGAGCGGGGATTGTGCAAGCGGTATTGCGGCCGTGGAATGCGGGGTTTTGGCGACCAGAACATATCTACTAAACTAGGTTAGTAGATATGTTTTATGGCGTAAAAAGGGGAGGGGCGAGCAATGGCGCAAGAGGCGGGTGCGGCGGTGTATTCAGGCTGTTGGGAGCTATGGCTGATTTTGGGTGACGGGGTCCWTTCASNCSMSGMAGKSGAGAGTGTCCGRTCTTCTGTGTAYGARTAAWTTGGTCCATGCTTCRCCAAYGAAGGAGCATGAYRACAATGACRATATCAAAAGAACKACTGGNCGAKCTGCTYARSGGCGTTGAACNGMCCNGARGATTTGCTGGGCGACAAGGGCCTGATGAAGGAACTGAAGGTCCGGCTGATGGAACGGATGCTTGGGGCTGAACTGACAGAACATTTGGGCTATGAACCCCGCAGTGAACCTGTCCGCCAGCGATCCAACCGCCGCAATGGAACGACAGGCAAGGTTCTCAAGGGCAATGACGGGGCAGTTGCCATCGACATTCCGCGTGAGCGCGAGGGCAGTTTCGAGCCGGAGTTGATCCGCAAGGGCCAAACGCGGATCGACGGGATGGACGACAAGATTATTGGGCTTTATGGCGCCGGATTATCAACTCGCGATATTCGCAGCCACCTTGAAGAGGTCTATGGATTACGGGTTTCCGCCGACTTGATCCGCCGTGTCACTGACGCAGTTCTAGAGGAAGTTTCCGACTGGCAGAACCGTGCTTTGGAGCCGGTATACCCAATCGTTTCCTTGATGCACTACGGGTCAAAATCCGTGATGCAGAAAGCCGGCAGGTTAAAAACAAGGCGGTTTATATCGCTTTGGGCGTCACGCCAGAGGGCGAGCGCGAGGGTCTGGGTCTGTGGGTGGGGCCTTGCGCAGGGCGATCACATGTGACGCGCACTTGTTGGATATCGTCGCCTCGCTGATCCCCAAAATGAAGATAGGCGCTCGGCAAGGGTTATGAGGCTTGAATGATGCGTATTTACACTAATGCAGGCCTACACCACRCATGCAATGTATATTTACGCTTATTTGGAAGCAAGCTGTYTGCTTGTGCTGAAATGGAYTTCAGTGCATTTTTACACTGTGGTGAATTCAGACGACATATACGAATGTAAACGGCGGCGCAATACTAGGCCACAGTAGCGGGGGCATATTGCTGTCGCGGGCGGCGTAAAAACCGGCCACTTATGTCCTTTCGATATTCTCGGG
>NVTS01000082.1 GCA_002732995.1 Marinosulfonomonas sp.
TTGGTCTGCCCGCCACGGCAGACCCGACCAGCGACCGCTTTGCGCTATCCTCGGAAGTGCTGTTTCAATCTGGCGCCGCCGATCTGGGTGCCTCTGGCAAGGCCGAGCTGAACAAAATGGCCGCCGTCCTGAAACGGATCAGCGAAACCATCCCCGAAGATGTCAGCTGGGTTTTGCGAGTGGACGGTCACACCGACAACAAGCCCCTTTCGGGCACTGGCCCGTTCCGCGACAACTGGCAACTCAGTCAGGCGCGCGCCCTTGCGGTGGTGAAATATCTGATTACCAAACATGATGTGTTGCCCAGCCATCTGGCAGCAAACGGGTTTGGCCAATACCAACCGGTTCGCAGTGGCAGTAATGATGCTGATTTGGCGATCAACCGGCGGATCGAGTTGTTCCTGACGCCGAAATAGCCAGCGTGGCCTAGGCTGCGAATACTTGCATTTCATACGCCCGCGCTATGCGCTTTGCGGCGATATATTTGGCTGGATCGTTCTGGATTTCGGGAAACAGGGTCTGCAGCTCCGACAACAGGGCCGTCCCATCACCACTCAGGTATTCGCCCACCAGCAAGCTTTCGCTTGGGGTTCCTTGGGCATAGATCACCTCGTGGGCGTCAAACATCAGGTGGATATAGTCCACCGTATCGCAGGGGGCCTTTAGAATTGTGCTGTCATTCAACAGCTTGCCCGCAGCGCACAGCACCTCGTCTTCGCCGAAAAACAGTTCTGCGCGCCAATCCTGCAATAGCATCCGGTGCTGCGGCGACACCCGCAGATCACGCGTGTTGCCAATCGCACCCGCCTTGAACAGGATCGGTGCAAATTCGCCCTGCCCCGCCACCTTGCGCGTGCCAATCCAGCGGATGGGTTGCGGACCATGATCTTTGGTGGTGACCAGATCGCCGATTTCCAGATCCTCAACGCGCACTTCGCCTTCGGGGGTTTCAATCATCGTGCCTGCGGTGAAACAGGGCGGGCCAAGGTCGCTCACCGGAAATTGTGTGCTGGTGGTGACAAAAGTCACCGATGTTGCTGTGCCCGGTGACAAAACCGATCCGTCATCCGGCGTGAAATACCGCGACCCGTCTGCCGTATAAAAAGTGGTGCCTGTATGGGTTGTGCCATCAATCGTGACGGTATCGTTCACCCAGACGTTCGTAACAATACTGCCATTGACCTGATCTGATCCATCCGCCCGAATGAACCCGTCATTGTCCACGTCATTCAACGTGATTGAGATAACCGTCACGGTCGAGGGCAGGCCCGGCGGTGCACCGGGGTCAAAATTGCCTCCYARRGCCTGATCCGTATATGTTACCATCTCGAAATCAATCTCGTTTGGTTACGTTACTGCCCATCCCCGCCTGTAAATTTCCGCATAACAATCGGTTCAACCAGGGAGCGCCTTACTATTTGACCTGCCATTTGACCTGCCATTGTGTCCAAATCAAGGAGAGCCTTTGACAATTCTGTGCATTGTTCCGATGTCTGTTAACCATTTGCAGGCTTGAGCCTGCCCCACATTCCCCGCTACACAGACGGGCAAACAGGAGCATGTTATGAAAATTGCCACCTTTAATATCAACGGTATCAAGGCACGGATTAACGCGCTGCCTGAATGGTTGCGCGAAAGCCAGCCGGATGTGGCGCTGTTGCAGGAAATCAAAACCGTGGACGAGGGGTTTCCGCGCGAATTGTTCGAGGACATGGGGTATATCGTCGAGGTTCACGGGCAAAAGTCGTTCAACGGGGTAGCGATCCTGTCGAAACTGCCGCTTGAGGATGTGCGCCGTGGTCTGCCCGGCGATGATACGGACGAGCAGGCCCGCTGGATCGAGGCCACCGTGATGGGCGACACCCCTGTGCGGGTATGCGGGCTGTATCTKCCCAACGGCAACCCCTGCCCGGGCCCGAAATACGACTATAAACTGGCGTGGATGGAACGGCTGTATACCCGTGCGCAGGAATTGCTGGCCGCCGAGGAACCAGCCCTGATGGCCGGTGATTACAACATCATCCCGCAAGCCGAGGACGCCGCCCACCCCGATGTGTGGTATGATGACGCCCTGTTTCGCCCCGAAAGCCGCGCCGCCTATCGTAAAATCCTGAACCTTGGGTTCACCGAGGCGTTTCGCGCCCGTGTGCATGGGGCCGAGCATTACAGTTTCTGGGATTATCAGGCAGGTGCGTGGAATAAAAACGACGGCATCCGCATTGATCATTTCCTGATGACGCCGCAATGCGCGGATCTGTTGACCGATTGCCAGATTGATGCTGAAATCCGTGGCCGCGAGAAACCCTCGGATCACGTGCCGGTTTGGGTGGATCTGGCGGCGTAATGGTGGGTGCGATAGGTATTTAGCCAAACATGAAATTGGTGGTGCCGTCACCGTTCGCAGACATTCAGGTCGGGAACAACGGACAGGTCGGGAACAACGGACGGCGGCAGTGCGGGWCAGATCTGTCAATAGAGCAGCCGGAATTTTTCAAAAATTCCGGCATGGAAAATTACAATTTTCCAGCTCGTTTTCTTTCAAGAAAACGCTTCTGCTGCCAACGTAAGGAATGCTCATATGGTCTCTGGGTCATCACAGGCCGTTTGTTGGTTTGGGTCAATACATGCGTTTTTCCCAATTGGATTGTCGCAAAATGGCTTGCACGTACCCCGCGCACCCTTAGGCTCTCTGAAAAGGGAGGCCAACAATGTCCAGCGATCCACTTCTCAGCCCATATCAGCTCAAACACCTGACTCTGAAAAACCGGATCATGACCACGAGTCACGAGCCCGCCTACCCAGAGGACGGCATGCCAAAAGAACGCTATGCCGCCTATCACGCCGAGCGTGCCAAGGCCGGGGTTGCCTTGGCGATGACCGCCGGTTCCGCCACAGTCAGCAAGGACAGCCCACCGGTATTCAACAACATTCTGGCCTATAAGGACGAGGTGGTGCCGTGGATCCAGAACCTGACCGACGCCTGCCACGAGCATGGCTGTGCGGTGATGATCCAGCTGACCCATCTKGGMCGSCGYACMGGMTGGAACAARGGCGAYTGGCTKCCRTCRGTKTCRYCMTCMMRWSMSCGCGARSCRGCACAYCGKGCMTTCCCCAAGCTGATCGAGGATTGGGATATCGAGCGTATCATTACTGATTTCGCCGATGCCGCCGAACGGATGCAGGCGGGCGGCATGGACGGGATCGAATTGCAGGTTTACGGTCACCTGTTAGATCAGTTCTGGTCGCCACTGACCAATGATCTGACGGGACCATACGGGGCCGATACGCTGGAAAACCGGATGCGGTTTCCGATGGATGTGCTGGACGCCATTCGCAAGCGGGTTGGCAATGACTTCATCGTCGGTCTGCGCTATACGGCGGACGAGGCGCAAAAGGGTGGCATTACGGCGACCGAGGGTCTGGAGATATCCAAACGTCTGGCCGCAACCGGTCAGGTGGATTTCCTGAACGTGATCAAGGGGCGCATCCATACCGACCCCGCCATGACCGATGTAATTCCGGTGCAGGGCATGCCAGGCGCGCCACATCTGGATTTTGCCGGAGAGGTCAAAAAGGCCACCGGCATGCCGACCTTTCATGCCGCCAGAATCCCTGACGTTGCCACGGCCCGCCATGCGATTGCCTCAGGATTGCTGGATATGGTCGGCATGACCCGCGCCCATATGGCCGACCCGCATATCGTGCGCAAAATCGTTGAGGGGCGCGAGGAAGACATCCGCCCTTGCGTCGGGGCAACCTATTGTCTKGAYCGGATYTAYCAGGNCGGGNGAYGCGCTGTGCATTCACAACGCTGCCACGGGGCGCGAACTGACCATGCCACACGACATTCCGATGGCTGCGGACAAGAAAAAAGTCGTTGTGGTGGGCGCTGGTCCCGCCGGTCTGGAATCCGCACGCGTGGCTGCCGAACGTGGCCATGATGTGACCGTGCTTGAGGCCGCCGCTGACCCCGGGGGGCAGGTGCGCCTGACCGCGCGCAGTCCACGTCGAAAGGAAATGATCGGTATCATTGACTGGCGCATGTCCCAATGTGCCGCCCACGGCGTGGAATTTCGCTTCAACACATGGGCCGAGGCGCATGACGTGGCGGCGCTCGCCCCCGATGTGGTGATCATCGCCACCGGTGGGCTGCCCAACACCGAGCTGTTCGAGGGGGCCGATCAGGCTGATGTTGTCACCTCCTGGGATATCATTTCAGGCGATGTAAAACCTGCCGACAACATCCTGATCTATGACGAGGCAGGGGATCATCCTGCCCTGCAAGCCGCCGAGATCGCGGCCAATGCCGGTGCCAAGGTCGAAATCATCACCCCTGATCGCACCTTTGCCCCCGACATTATGGCAATGAATCTGGTGCCCTATATGCGCAGCCTGCAAGACAAGGATGTGACCTTCACCGTCACCCGCCGCCTGCTGGACGTTAAACGCACGGGCAACAAGCTGACCGCCACAATCGGCACCGATTACAGCGACCACGCTTATGAAAAACAATACGATCAAATCGTGCTGAACTACGGCACTCTGCCGCTGGATGATCTGTATTTTGACCTAAAACCAGCCAGCACCAATGGCGGCGCGGTTAACCATGATGCGCTGATCAAGGGCCGCACCCAAGCGATCACCCGTAACAAGCTCGGCACATTCCAGCTGTTTCGCATCGGCGATGCCGTATCAGCCCGGAACACCCACGCAGCCATCTATGATGCGCTGCGGTTGGTGAAGGATATTTAGGCTCATATCTTATCAAAGCTTCCGCAAGTTTAGTTCCAGTTCGCAGTAAATCCGGTAGACGCGCTTATGATTCCAGCCAAAGCCTTTCACGTTCCGTAGATACAGAAAGCATAGACCAAAGCCCCAAGTCCGACGGTTATCAGTCAGTTTTTCCAGCCAACCCGCGATCTCGGCATTCTCGTCACCCAACTTGCGGTCGTAGCGATAACAACTCTCGCTGATCCACTGGCTGGCAGGTGATGTGTACATCACCGAGAAGCTGGAATGTACGGCATGCCATAGCAATGCTGACCCCGCGATCTGAGACCACTTTCACGGCCATCTCTTTGCGCAAAGATGGCCGAGTTACTTTTTTCCAAGCACGTCCTTCAGCAGGTCATTCTGCATGCTCATCTCGGCGTACATCCTCTTTCGGCGACGGCTCTCCTCACTCAGCGCCTTCATCTCAGACATCATCGAGGCATCCATGCCGCCAAACTTTGCCGGCCATTTGTAAAAACCGGCATTACTCATTCCATGTTCGCGACAAAGCTCTGAAACCGGCACACCGCTTTCGGCCTGCTTCAGAATACCCATTATTTGCGCGTCGCTATATCGTTTGTTCTTCATTCAAAATCTCCTCAGATATTATGCCGAGAAAATTCTACGCGTGAACACCACTAGTTTTCGGGGGGGATTACCGAAGTGTCCCGAGAGTCCGTACATATCTACAGAGACATTCGGAGCTGCGGGGGGAAATAGATAAAGGTGAACCGTTCTGTGGCGTCCGCCTTCCTTATGGGGCCACGTCCAATACTCTGGACAGAGTATGTGACAACACCCAAAAAAGAGATGTTTGCCAACGCAAATTTCCATATAGATAGCGACATACCATAAAATGGCGACAGAGGGAAAATGAGGGAAATGAGGGAAACCGAAAGAATCATCGAAGGATTAGCGGTTCCAGTCATTGCCGTGGATGCAAAGCTGCGGATTCTAGCCATGAACAGCCTTGCCAAACAGGCATTTTCCAAGGCGGGCAATGATTTTGTCTTTGATCACTTTTTGGGCCGCGTTAGTGGATTGCGCGCGTTGCTGGAACGAACCATCGAAAATGGACAGCCCTCAACAATCAAGATTAGACCCAAGGCAGGGTTGCGTTTGGATTATACCGTTACACTAAAAAACGTAGGCGCATTGGACGGGGTGGTTTCACCGGTGGTGGTGATGACGTTCGAGGACCGTTCGCTGTTAAATGATCTTAAGGCGATGCGGATCGGGTTTGTGGCCAACGTCAGCCATGAAATCCGATCCCCCCTGACGGCCATATCCGGCTTTGTCGAAACCCTGCAAGGCCCCGCCATTGAGGACGTCGCCGTGCGCACACGGTTTTTGGGCATGATGGCAAAAGAAGTGACCCGCATGACCAATCTGGTTTCAGACCTTTTGTCGCTGTCCCAGGTCGAGGCCAAGGAGCGGCGCGCGCTCAAAAACAGGGTCAATCTGGCATCGGTCATTGAACAGGCGGTTCAGTCTGTCACACCTATCGCCCAAAAGTGGGGCAAGACCCTTGTTGTTAAAACCGATGCGGACTTGCCAACGGTTATGGGCCGTCAGGATGATCTGGTTCGGGTGCTGATCAATCTGCTTGAAAACGCCATTCATTATAGCCGCCAGGATGGTGAAATACATCTGACGGCAGGTGTTGAACGTGACGAAAACCCGTTGGGGCAGGATGCGATTTCAATTTCCGTCACAGATGATGGCGAAGGCATTGCAGCTGATGAAATCCCCTTCCTGACCCAGCGGTTTTACCGTGTCGACAAAAGCCGGTCGCGCAATATGGGCGGCACCGGGCTGGGGCTGGCGATTGTAAAACACATCCTTGTGCGCCATCGTGGCAAGCTGGTTATCGAGAGCGTTGTGGGCCAAGGCTCTACCTTCAGCATCTATTTACCCTTGCTGCCTGATGTAAAACCCGACCCGTCATAAAACTGTTACCCGGCCGTCATAAAGCTGAATCGTTCCCGTGTGAATCAGGGGGTGCTCAAAGGTGAGCGCTTATTCTTAACAGGAGACGATGAATGTCTGTTCGCTCTAAACTTTCTGCGGCCGTTGTGCTGCTGGTCATCGCGGCCCCCGCGGTGGCGCGTGACCAAATCAACATTGTGGGCTCGTCCACGGTATTTCCGTTTTCAACAACAGTTGCCGAACGGTTTGGCAAATCCACCGATTTCAAAACACCGGTTGTTGAAAGCACCGGATCGGGCGGCGGGTTGAAACTGTTTTGCGCGGGCGTCGGCGAAAAATTCCCCGATATCACCAATGCGTCGCGCCGGATCAAATCCAGCGAGGTTGCGCTGTGCGCCTCGAACGGGGTGACTGAAATTGTCGAGGCGATGATCGGGTTCGATGGTATCGTTTTGGCAAACTCGACCGAGGCTGTGCAGATGAACCTGAGTTTGCGCGACATCTTTCTGGCGCTGGCCAAAGATGTGCCAACCGCAGATGGCAAAACCGAACCGAACGCCTACACCACATGGAATCAGGTAAACCCCGATCTGCCTGCCATAAAAATCGAGGTGCTTGGCCCGCCGCCGACATCCGGCACCCGCGATGCTTTTGTCGAACTGGCAATGGAAGGTGGCTGTAAAACGTTCGACTGGGTCAAAGCGTTGAAAAAATCGGACAAACCCGCTTACAAGGCTCTGTGCCATACATTGCGTGAAGATGGTGCGTATATCGAAGCTGGCGAAAACGACAATCTGATCGTGAAAAAATTGCAGGCAAATCCGGCGGCTATCGGTATCTTTGGTTACAGCTTTCTTGAGCAAAACAGCGATGTTGTTCAAGGCTCGATCATTGAAGGTGTTGCCGCCGAATTCGAGGAAATTGCCGCGGGGAACTACCCGATCGCGCGCTCGTTGTTCTTTTATGTGAAAAAAGCACATGTCGGCATGGTGCCCGGAATCGAAGAGTTTCTGGCCGAGTTTACCGATGAGGACACTTGGGGTGACGAGGGCTATCTGGCTGACAAAGGCYTAATCCCGCTGTCTGCTGAAAAACGCGAACCCTGGGCTGCAAATATCAACGGTCTTGTGCCGCTTGATATGTAACATATCCGCTCTGGGCCAGTCTGTGATTGGCCCAGAGTAGCTTCATTGGAAGATTAAAACATGTCAGAGCAATCTTGGAATATAACAACGCCGGTGCGCCCGATGTGGCTGGACCGTATGGTTGTTATCTTGCTGGGGGCCGCCGCAGGTGTCGCGATACTGGTGACTGTCGGCATCGTGCTTTCGCTGATTTTTGAAACCCTTCAGTTTTTTAACAAAGTCCCCGTTACAGATTTTCTATTCGGTCTGAAATGGAGTCCGCAAACCGCTATTCGGGCCGATCAGGTTGGCTCGGGAGGCAGTTTCGGAGTTTTGCCACTGATCAACGGCACCCTGCTGATATCGGCCATCGCGATGATGGTTGCCACGCCGCTCGGGTTGGCATCAGCGGTTTACCTGTCGGAGTATTCAAGCAAACGGATGCGGGGCTGGGTCAAACCCGGGCTGGAAATTCTGGCTGGAATTCCCACCGTGGTTTACGGGTTTTTCGCCGCCCTGACGCTGGCCCCGTTCATCCGGATGACGGGCGGGCAACTGGGACTGGAAGTCGCCTCCGAAAGTGCGCTGGCGGCGGGGATCGTCATGGGGTTGATGATCGTGCCGCTGATTTCATCCCTGTCAGATGACGTGATTAATTCGGTGCCGCAATCTTTGCGGGACGCATCATTGGGGCTGGGGGCGACGCACTCGGAAACCATCCGACGGGTGGTGTTGCCCGCCGCCTTACCGGGCATTTCCGGCTCGTTACTGTTGGCTGCGTCAAGGGCTATTGGTGAAACCATGATTGTTTTGATGGCCGCAGGCATGGCCGCAAAACTAACGCTGAACCCGCTGGATGCGGTCACCACCATCACCGTGCAAATCGTTGCCCTTTTGACCGGCGATCAGGAATTTGCCAGTGCCAAAACCCAGTCGGCCTTTGCACTTGGGCTTTTCTTGTTCATCATCACCCTTTGCATCAATGTGGTCGCTTTGCACATCGTGCGGAAATATCAGGAACAATATGATTAATCTGACAAAAAAGGCAGGCTTCAACCTGTCGGCGCGCCATCGTGCGGAACGTAGGTTCCAGTGGGCCGGACGCTCGGCCATCCTCATCTCGCTGTTGTTTCTGGCCGTCATGGTTGGCACAATTGCCCGTGACGCCAGCGGTGTTTTCCGGCAGGCGCAAATCGCCATTCCGGTTGATCTGGGGGCTGAAAACATTGACCCCGCCGATCCCGCCAGTGCCAGCTACGGGCGCATGGTGAAATCCGCCTTGCGCGAGATGTTTCCCGATGTGAGCAGCCGCCGTGACAAAAAGCGGCTTTATAATCTGGTCAGTTTCGAGGGTGGTTTTGAAGTGGCCAGAATGGTGGCAAAGACC
Organism: Marinosulfonomonas sp.; assembly: GCA_002732995.1. Classification (GTDB taxonomy): domain Bacteria; phylum Pseudomonadota; class Alphaproteobacteria; order Rhodobacterales; family Rhodobacteraceae; genus Profundibacter. The sequence goes on from NVTS01000082.1 coordinate 9,214, forward strand.
CCCGAGCTGATTGGCGACACGCAGACACTGTGGCTAACGGCGTCGGATGATCTGGACCTGTATCTGCGTGGCAAGGTCGATACCACCTTGCCCGAACGCCAGCGCCGGATTTCGGATATCGAGATCGCATGGGTGGACGCGCTGCAAGCCGCGGGGCAGTTGCGCCGTGTGATCAACTGGGGGTTTTTGACCRRWGGYGACAGCCGCGAGCCGGAAATCGCCGGTATCCTCAGCGCGCTGGTTGGCTCGGCCTATTCGCTGGCGGTGTGTTTTGTGCTGGCCTTTCCAGTCGGCATCGGGGCGGCGATTTACCTTGAGGAATTCGCCCCCGCCAACCGCCTGTCCGATCTGATCGAAGTGAACATCAACAATCTGGCCGCCGTGCCCTCGATCGTGTTTGGCCTGTTGGGCCTGTCGATCTTTCTGGGCTACATGGGGCTGCCGCGCTCCTCGCCACTGGTCGGTGGCATGGTGCTGGCGCTGATGACGCTGCCCACCATCATCATCTCTGCGCGGGCCGCTATGCGCGCCGTGCCGCCCTCGTTCAAAGAGGCAGCACTGGCGCTGGGGGCAAGTCCGGTTCAGGCCGTGTTCCACCATGTTTTCCCCGTCGCCATGCCCGGCATGTTAACCGGCGCAATCATCGGCATGGCGCAGGCCTTGGGCGAAACCGCCCCGTTGCTGATGATCGGCATGGTCGCCTTTATCGTCGATATACCGGACTCGATCCTTGAGCCGGCAACCGCCCTGCCGGTGCAAATCTTCCTCTGGGCCGACAGCCCCGAGCGCGCCTTCACTGAAAAAACCGCAGCCGCCATCATCGTTTTGCTGATCTTTCTGATCACCATGAACCTGATTGCCATCCTGCTGCGCCGTAAACTTGAAACAAGGTTCTGATCATGGATGATCCAATTATCATGGCACGTGGTGTCAACATATTTTATGATACAACGCAGGCCATCATTGATGTTGATCTGGATATTTTGCCCAATAAGGTGACAGCGCTGATTGGCCCCTCGGGTTGCGGCAAGTCAACGTTTTTGCGGGCCATCAACCGGATGAACGACCTGATCCCGATCTGCCACATGGAGGGCTTACTGACGATTGGAGGTCAGGATATCTATGCCCCCGATGTCGATGTGGTTGCCCTGCGCGCGCAGGTCGGCATGGTGTTTCAAAAACCAAACCCGTTTCCAAAGTCGATCTTTGAAAACATCGCTTACGGGCTGAAAATCCATAAGATGACCGCGTCAAAAACCGAACTTCAGGATCGCGTGGAATGGAGCCTGAAAAACGCGGGCCTGTGGAACGAGGTGGCCGACCGGCTTGATCAGCCCGGCAACAGCCTGTCGGGTGGCCAGCAGCAACGCCTGTGCATCGCGCGCGCGATTGCGGTGCAGCCAAAGGTGATCCTGATGGACGAGCCATGCAGCGCCCTTGACCCGATTGCCACGGCTGTGATCGAGGAGCTGATCGACAATCTGCGCAAGGACTATACCATCATCATCGTCACCCATTCGATGCAGCAAGCCGCGCGCATTTCGCAACGCACCGCGTTTTTTCACCTTGGGTCACTGGTTGAATTTGGCGACACAAAAACCATATTCACCAACCCCGCGGATGAGCGCACGCAGAATTATATCACCGGACGCATTGGTTAGGACCGCATCATGCCACATCAACATATCGTCAAGAAATTTGACAAAAACCTTGATAAAATCAAAGCAGCCATTGTTGAAATGGGCGGGCTGGTTGGCCAGCAGGTCAATGATGCGACGGCTGTTTTGTCAGCCTATGACGCGGCTGAAGTTGCGCGCATTACGGCCTATGACCGGATCATAAACGGCTTGAACAAAGATATTCACGATCGCGCTGAAATCCTGATTGTTCGCCGCCAGCCCATGGCGCTTGACCTTCGTCAAACCCTTGCACCGATCAACATCGCGGGCGAACTGGAACGTATCGGGGATCACGCCAAGTCGACGGCCAAGCGCGCCCATATTATTCACACCATCCCGCCCCAAGACGCGACATTAGACCTGATTGCGCAGATGAGCGTAATCGTGCAGGCTATGCTGGGGGATGTGCTGGTCGCCTATGGAGATGCCGATATTGATTTGGCCGCCAGAATCAGAGAGCAGGACAAAGAGGTGGATGTGCTGAACAAACAACTGGTGCAGGTGGTTATTGATGCGCTTGCAAAAACGCCTGAAATGGCAGAAAGCCTCATCCATCTCACCCTGATTTCGCGGAATTTCGAGCGCATCGGCGATCATGTCTGCAATATTGCCCGTTATGTGCACCAGATCGTCACCGGCGAAGATTTGAAAGCATCAAGCCGCCCTGCCACCCCCCGAACGGATACATGATGAGCATCACCGCTCCAAGAATTCTGGTTGTCGAGGACGAGCCGTCACAGGTTGAAATACTGCGTTTCAACCTGCATCAACAAGGCTTTGATGTGTCTGTGGCAATGGATGGCGAAGAGGGATTGCAGGCCGCAATCGAGGATCCGCCGGATTTGATATTGCTTGACTGGATGCTGCCCAATATGTCCGGCATCGAAATTTGTCGCAAGTTGCGCCGCGCCAAAGAAACCCGCGAGGTTCCGGTTATCATGCTAACCGCCCGCTCCGAGGAGCGCGACAAAATTCGCGGGCTGGACATCGGTGCGGATGACTACATCACCAAGCCTTATTCGATCAAGGAGTTGATCGCCCGCATTCACAGCGCCCTGCGGCGCCCCACGGCAAGCATTGTTGAACACAAGCTTTTCGTAGGGGTGATCGAGCTGGATCTGGAAAAGCACAAGGTGATGAGTGAAGGGGTGGAGATTAAACTGGGGCCGATTGAGTTTCGCCTTCTGGCCACCTTGATGCAAAATCCCGAACGGGTTTTTTCACGCGAACATCTGCTTGATCTGGTTTGGGGCATTTCTGCCTATCTGGAAACTCGCACCGTCGATGTTCACATTGGCCGCCTAAGGCAAGCCTTGGCCACAACAAAAGGCAAAGACCAAATCCGTACCGTGCGCGGTTTTGGTTATGCAGTTAACCCTATTTGATATGCACAGCGCACGGATGTCCGCGTCGACACATCGCAACGCTGCATCAATAATTTCGCGCCAACGGCAGTTAGGCGTCGGATCTAAAGTATCACGCATGGTGAAGTGGTCCGGCTTTTTCCGAACAGGTTTGCGGCTGAGTTAAGGTGTATCGGGTTTGGTTATCATGCCGCTTTCATCATTTCTTTGTCTCCGAAGCATGCCTCATCCGGCGTTCGTTTTTCAAGTGCGGTGTGGGGGCGGTCGGTGTTGTAGAATGTGATCCAATCGCGAATGACCCGCTCGGCCACAAAGCCATCCGTCAATTCATGCAAGTATACCGCTTCGTGCTTCAGGGAACGCCACAGACGTTCAATGAAGATATTGTCCAGATACGCCCGCGCCCGTCTATTGCCGGCAGGTGATTGCATACAATCACCGAGAGGCCTGGATATTTTTACATCCGCTTCAGCCAGTGTGGTGATCCCCGCCGCCCGGTGAATTGGCTGCCTTGATCCGTGTTCATGATCTGCGGCGGGCCGTATTTGGCGATTGCCTCGTCCAGCACCGCCTTGCAGAATCTGGCGTCCATCGTGTTTGACAATCGCCACGACAGCACCTTGCGCGTTGCCCAGTCAATAATTGCTACCAGATACAGAAAGCCCCGCTTCACGGGAATATAGCTGATGTCAGAACACCAAACCTGATTGGGGCGGGTATCCGCCGCAATCGGGGCTGTGTTCGTGGGGGGCAGATTATACAATTCTTCAAAGGTATAGGTGCCGTCTGTGAATCTGATGAACTCCACATCATCTGCAATCTGGTCCACCCCATGAACCGCACTTGTAATAACTAAATAAGGGGCTGTCCTAGATAACCACAAATGGGGTTATCATGGGACGTATGAGAAAGAGTCGTTTAAGCAAACATAAACAGGGCCGTCTGGTTGAGCATTTT
>NVTS01000083.1 GCA_002732995.1 Marinosulfonomonas sp.
GCGCGGGYGGCGGGGGATGCGGTGATGTTTGTGGCGTGGCTGTTTGTGTTTGACGCGCTGGGCTTTGTGCCGGTGGCCTACGGGTTGCGCGGGCGCATGGTTTTTGTTGCCAAACCAAAGGCTTGGGGGTTGGGCATGGCCGCGGCGGTGGCGTCCTACGGGGCCTATGCGATTGCGGTCTGGGCGATGACGGTTGCGCCGATTGCGCTGGTGGCGGCGCTGCGCGAAACGTCGATATTGTTTGCGGTGCTGATTGGCTGGGTGGTGTTTGGCGAGCGGATGAACAAGGGCAAGATAGCAGCCGTCGCATTGATCGTTGCGGGTGTAATCCTTACGCGTCTTTAGCGGGAATAATCTGTTGCAAGATGCCTGCGCTGATCAGGTAGATGCTGGTCGCAACCAGCCCCCAATGCGCCCAGCTTTCTGGGTGGAAATCGACCCACGCGGCCCATCCGGCAAAGAATGTCCAGGCAAGCGCCATCGGCAATGTAACGCTGCGCCAGCGTTCGGTGCGCACGGGGTGAACGAACTTTAGCGGGATAAACATGGTGATGGACAGGCCGATAACCAGCGTCAGCATCAGCCAGTAATTGGGTTGCAGCGCGAACAGGACCAGCACAACCATGTTCCAGCATCCGGGGAATCCGGAAAATGAATTATCCTTTGTTTTCATCCGCGTATCGGCGAAATACAGGGCGCTGGCAAAGGTGATTACGATGATCACTATCCAGCCGGTCCAATTGGGTAAAAGCCCCGATTTGAACAGGGCAAAGGCGGGGATGAACACATAGGTCAGATAATCAATGATCAGGTCCAACAGCGCGCCATCGATTTGCGGTGCATAGGTTTTCACCTCGAATTTTCGCGCTAGCGGTCCGTCAATCCCGTCGACAAAAAAGGCCACAACCAGCCAGAGGAACATCATATCCCATTTTTCGTCGACAGCGGCCAGCATAGCCAACATGGCCAGAACCGCGCCAGTGGCGGTGAGCAAATGAACTGATATGGCGCGTAACCGTGCTGTCATGAAAGTGTCATGGCGTATTTTATGATGGGTGACAATATCAGGATGGCTTTTGAAAAGAAGAAACGGGACCAATGTAGTGGTGTTCACTGCCGTCTTGACAGGGCCGCACCCGAGATCAGGATGAGGGCAATCCCGACGACTGAAAGGGTGTTTGTGCTCGTGCCCCAAAGCAAATAGGCCCAGAGGCTGGCGAAAATCAGAAACGAGTATTCGATCACCGCGATATATGACGGTGTGCCGATCCGGTAGGCTTGGGAAATGCAGCTTACCGCGATGACCGCGCCGACCGCCTGAAACAGGGTCAACCAGAGGAAGCGGCCTGTTGGTGCGACCCAGCCCCGGGTTAAAAAAATCTGGTTTTCGGGTGGGAAGACCGTGAAATAAATCAGCAGCACAAGGCTGATCAAACCGATGGTCAAGAATATGCCAATGGTCAGGGTGATCGGGCTTTCCTTGGCGCAAGTGTGCGGTGTGAGCAGCATCCCCAGCCCATAGAACACGCCAGCAGCCAGCGGCAATAACGAGAGTTTGGACAGCGCCTGTAGGTCGGGTTGCAACAGCATCAACACGCCTGCAAATCCGGCAAGGATCACTATGAGCTGGAACCGTGTAATACGGGCCGAGAACAACAGGGCAGAAAACAGCAGCACCCAAATCGGGGCGCTGAACAGGCCGGCAGCTGCCTGTGCGACCGGCAAAACACCAAGGGCGGCGAAATAGATGAGAAGTCCGGTAGAGACAGTCAGGCTGCGCAGGGCCAGTTTTCCCCAGTTAACCACTCGCAAGCTATGAGAGGCCATCATGCCTATGACCAGCAGCAACGGGATCGCAAGGAGGCTGCGCACGACCTGAAATTGCCATATGCCGGCTTCCTTCGAGACGCTGAAGACGAAATTGTCGATGAAGCTTAGGACTGCCGAGGCAAACAAGGCCAATAGGGCTGCGCGGGCATTCGGATTGGCGAACATCTGGCGCTACCTTATGCCCGTGGATGCGTCTTGTCATAGACTTCCATCAACCGCGCGGTATCGACCGAGGTATAGGCCTGTGTGGTCGACAATGAGGCGTGGCCAAGCAGTTCCTGAATGGCCCGAAGATCACCGCCCGCACTCAGCAGGTGGGTGGCGAATGAGTGGCGCATGGCGTGCGGTGTGGCGGTGGCGGGCAGGCCCAGTTGCATGCGGGTGGCCTCCATCGCCTTTTGGATGGCGCGGGGCCGCAGGGGGCCACCACGCACAGCGCGAAACAGTGGGGCAGTGGGCGCAGGCGGGTGTGGACAGATGCGCAAATAGCGGGCGACGGCAATGCGGGCGGCGGCAATGACGGGCACGATGCGGGTCTTGTTGCCCTTGCCGGTGATGCGCAGCACGTCGGGCAGGGGGACATCGGCACCGGTTAGGGATAAGGCCTCGGATATCCGCAAACCGCAGCCATAAAGCAGGGTGATCACGGCAGCATCGCGGGCGGCGCCCCATTCATTGCCGGACTGGAATTCGACGGTTTCAATCATCGCGCGGGCGGCGTCCTCGGCCAATGGGCGCGGCAGTTTTTTCTGGAAGCGGGGCGAGCGGGCGGACAGCACGACCGTGGCGTCAAAGCTGTCACGTTCGGACAGCCAGCGGTAAAAGGATTTCACTGCCGATAGCGAGCGCGCCAAGGATCGCGCCGAAACCCCGCGGCCGCGCTCGTGCGCCATCCAGGCGCGGATGTCGGTGACTTTGACCTGTTTAAGGGGCGCAAGACCGGTGGCATCGCCAAAATGTCCGGTGATAAACGCGAGATAGCCCAAAAGGTCAGTGCGATAGGCGTCGATTGTGTTATCGGCGGCGTTGTTCAGGGCCTTGATTGTGGTCAGCCAATCCTCAAGCGCATCTGTTGCCGCAGGGGATATGACGCCATGGGTCATGACAGCCAGCGACGCATGGCCCGCTCAAACACACCGGCAAAAAATGAAAGTAAATCAGTGCCTTGGTTGGGTTTGAAGTGGTGCGGATCCTCGGCCCCCATCACCAGCATGCCGGGCAAACGGCCATTGCCGAAATCGAGTTTCAGGGCCGCCTCGGAGCGGATCCAGTCAAAGGCTTCACCATAGATCACGTCACTGTCGGGCTTGATTTGGCGCAGGGTTACTTGGCGCGAATTGCTGCGTTTGCCATCGGTCAGATAGGTCTCGATAAAGCCGGGTTCGGCCACGTTCAGCACATCTCCAAGCCGTTTCACGGCCGGATCATTTTCATTCTGCACTGATTCCAGCACCAGACGCACACAATCGACGCCCAGAATGTCGGCAACTTCGCCGTTCAGATCTCGCAGGAAGTTTTCGAATTCGGCGGGGTCCAGCATGCGCAGAATGGCGCGGTGCACCTGATTGGTGCCGGCCAGATTTTCGTAAGCGGCGGCGATGACGGAGCGGWGGGTGTCCTCRAGMCGRTCCAGACGSGCCTCGAGSCGWTCCATGGCGAYRCCGCGYAAGTCWATGATATTGCTGCCCATTTGGGCCTCGTTGGCGGAGACAAGCGCGCGCATCAGGTCCTTGTCTTCCAGAATAACATCAGGGTCCGCGATCAGCTTGTCACGCAGCTGTTCCATTTGTTGTGCGGTGTTTGTCATGCCTGCCTTACCATATTTGCCTTGGTTTCCGGCACTATAGACCGATTTGTTCAGGTAAGTCATGGGGTTTTTCGGCGGGTTGGTGTGTGGATGGGCAAGCGTGTTTTGGGGACAACAGAAATGGGCGGCTGAGGCGCGATAATAAGGGATATGAATCGCATATGGCAAAATGAGCGTCAGGGATTGAAATTGATTGTGGGGAATGACGGCTCTAAGCCCAGAATGACGAATCCCCGCAATGCGCGAATGGCAGCTAGCGGCGCTTGTGACGGCAAAGTTGGCGTTGTTAAGGACCCCTTGGTTGGGTTAACAGGATGCTAACGACGAACCGGTCCTATGCCCGTGACTTAGAAAGCCCACATATCCTATGTCTGATCCGCACATGAAAATGGTATTGGTGACACCTGAAATTCCGTACAATACCGGCGCTATCGGGCGGACCTGTCTGGCGCTAAATCTGGAGCTGGTCCTGATCAAACCTTACGGGTTTTCCCTCGACGAAAAGGCAGTGCGCCGCGCCGGAATGGATTACTGGAAACACGTTCATCTCAGCGAATATGACAGCTGGCAAAGCTTTTTAGCTGATCGAAGGCCGCCGCGTGAAAGCCTATATTTTTTCGAGGAACATGGCGCGCAGAGCATTTACACCCCTGACTATCAACACGATGCTTATCTGGTTTTCGGGTGCGAATCCAAAGGCCTGCCAATTGCGATACTAGAGGACATGGAAGATCGAATATTTAAGTTGCCGATGCGCAATCCACTTGTTCGATCGCTTAACTTGGCAAATGTCGCCACAGCGGTTGTTTATCAAGCTATGCGCCCTCAACTGGACGGTTGAAAGCTGCCATTAGCACGGTGTCATTAGCACGGTGCCTGCTTCGTCCGCATTGCAGACATTGCTCTTGGAAAGGGGGCCCATCTACCCCTGCCTATTACTGCATTGGTAGATGGGTCGGTATGCACGGTGCCTTGAAAGGAAGGCGTGTCCTTACAGAATTTTCTGCCCCGTCTTGGCCCAATCCTTCATGAAGCCTTCCAGCCCCTTATCAGTCAGCACATGATCCGCCATTTTCTTGATGATGGCAGGCGGTGCGGTGCAGACATCGGCGCCGATTAGCGCTGCCTGCGTCATGTGGTTGACGGAGCGGATCGAGGCGGCCAGAATGCGGGTCTCGAAACCGTAATTATCATAGATCGTGCGAATGTCGGCGATCAGGTCCATGCCATCAATGTTCAAGTCGTCCAGACGCCCGATAAACGGCGAAATAAATGTCGCCCCTGCCTTGGCAGCCAGCAACGCCTGGTTGGCCGAGAAGCACAGGGTGACGTTAACCATGATGCCGTCATCCGACAGCGCCTTGCAGGTTTTCAGACCGGCCCAAGTCAGCGGCACTTTGACGGCGATGTTATCGGCAATTTTGGCCAGTTTGCGGCCTTCTTTCAGCATGGTGTCGGCGTCCATCGCCACGACTTCGGCCGATACCGGCCCCTCAACGATGCCACAGATTTCCTTGGTGACTTCCAGAATGTCACGGCCCGATTTCAGGATCAGGGACGGGTTGGTGGTGACGCCGTCGGCCAWGCCAAGGTCGTTCAACTCTTTGATATCTTCGACTTCGGCGGTGTCTATGAAAAATTGCATGTTTGGGGTCCTACTTAATATGTTGCAACATTTTGTCCGTTCTAGCGCAAGCCGCGTCGCGCAGAAAGCCCAAAACGCAGGGGTAACGAATGTCTGATCACGGGTTTTTCGACGAGGGTGCGTTGGTGGCGGTGCTGACGGCGCAACCTATTGATCGGTTGCTGGATTATAAAGCGCCCGAAGGCGGCTGCATGGCGGGCGCGTTTGTCGAGGTGCCGCTGGGGCCGCGCAAGGTGATTGGGGTGGTTTGGGGTGTTGGCAAGGGCGGGTTTGATTTGAAAAAGGCGCGCAGCATTTTGCGGGTGCTGGATGTGGCCCCGATGCGGGGTGAGTTGCAGGGGTTTTTAACCCGCGCCGCCGCCTACACCATGACGCCGCTCTCATTGATGTTGCGCCTTGCCACCCGCGCGCCGGGGCTGGGGGACAGCCCAATGATGCGCAAGGTTTACCGGCTGGGTGTGGGCGAGCCGGACCGCGCCACCGATGCGCGGCGTCGGGTGATCAAGGCGCTGGGGGATTACGATGGTTTGTCGTTCACCTTGGGTGAGTTGACCGAGGTGGCGGGGGTGTCATCCAGCGTGATCAAGGGGTTGGTCAAGCAAGGCGTGGTGCGCGAGGAAGACAGCCCGCGCGATTTGCCCTACCCACCGCTGGAGGCGGATTTCAGCAGGGTGGATTTGACACCGGATCAGGCCGCAGCGGCGGAGGTGATGCGCACGGATGTGGCCAGCGGTGTCTATGGCACCACTTTGTTGAAGGGGGTGACCGGATCGGGCAAGACCGAGGTTTATCTGGAAGCGGTGGCCGAGTGTTTGAAGCAGGGCAGGCAGGCTTTGGTGTTGTTGCCGGAAATCGCGCTGACGGCGGAATTCTTGAAACGGGTCGAGGCGCGGTTCGGGGCGAAACCGGGTGAGTGGCATTCGGGTGTGACCATGACCGAGCGCCGCCGGTTGTGGAAGATGGCCGGCGAGGGGGCGGTGCAACTGGTGGTCGGGGCGCGCTCGGCGCTGTTTTTGCCGTTCCGCGATTTGGGGCTGGTGGTGGTCGATGAGGAACACGACACCTCCTATAAACAGGAAGAGGGTGTGTTGTATAATGCGCGCGATATGGTGGTGCTGCGGGCGTCTTTGTGTTCAGCCCAAGTGGTGCTGGCCTCGGCCACGCCGTCGCTGGAAACATGGGCCAACGCCGAGGCCGGCAAGTATAAGCGGCTGGAATTGACCGCGCGCTACGGGGCGGCGGTGATGCCGGAGTTGCGGGCCATTGATTTACGGGTTGAGGATATTCCGATGGGGCGCTGGATTTCACCGACCTTGCGCGATGCGGTGGCAGCAAGGGTGGCGCTGGGCGAGCAGGCGATGCTGTTCATCAACCGGCGGGGTTACGCGCCGACCACGGTGTGTCGGGCCTGCGGGCACCAGATCGGCTGTGATCATTGCGATGCGCGGATGGTCGAGCACCGGTTCCAGAAGCGGCTGATGTGCCATCAGTGCGGCGAGACCAAGCCGATGCCCGAAGTGTGTCCGTCCTGCGAGGTTGCGGGCAAACTGGCCGCGGTTGGCCCCGGGGTGGAGCGGTTGGCCGAGGAGGTGGCAACGCTGTTTCCCGAGGCGCGTGTGGCGGTGTTGTCGTCCGATTTGTTCGGCTCGGCGCGGGCGCTGAAAGAGCAAATCGAGAGCATCGCGGCGGGGGCTTGCGATATTATCATCGGCACCCAAATGGTGGCCAAGGGGCACAATTTCCCACTGCTGACATTGGTCGGGGTGGTGGATGCCGATCTGGGCCTGCAGGGATCCGACATGCGGGCGGCTGAACGCACATTCCAGCTGATGCGACAGGTTTCAGGACGGGCGGGACGTGTCGAGAAAAAGGGGCTGGCACTGTTGCAGACCACGCAGCCGGAACATCCGGTGATCCGCGCCATTCTGTCTGGGGATGAGGAATCGTTCTGGCAGGCCGAGGCCCTAGAGCGCGAGGCGGCGGGGGTGCCGCCTTATGGGCGGATGGCGGGGATCATATTATCCTGCGAGGATGCGGCGGTGGTGTTTGATCTGGCCACTGATATGGCACGGCGCGACGGACCTTTGCGGGCCGTTTCAGCGCAGGTATTCGGGCCAGCGCCGGCCCCGATTGCGCGGATCAGAGGGCGGCATCGGGTGCGTCTGTTGATCAAGGCCGACAAGGGGGTGGCGTTGCAGGCGGCGATCAAAGCGTGGGTGGGGCAATTCAGGGTGCCGAACAACGTGCGGGTGGCGATTGATATAGATCCGCAGAGCTTTTTGTGATGGGAAATGGCACTTGAATATAGAGGAAAAGGGTGTCTGATGGCACTAAGGATAACAAAACCAACGGGTAAAAGGCTAACCCTGCTCGTCTTGTCATTTTTCGCTAGCATAGGCTGCGGGCTTGTCTGGGGCTGGTATACTTTGTGGCCGGCCGTTGCTTTTTTGGGCAAGCTTATCCTGATGGTTTTGACACTTGGCACCTATATGCCCAGCAGTTTTGCCCATAATGACCCGATGGTAGAAGGTATTGTTTTGGCAGGTGGTGCTGGCGCTGTCCTATTTGCCGGAATATTTGTCTATCTTTTGTTCCAAAACAAATAGACCAAAACGTCACCATCAGGCAGCAACGGTCACGCGGCGCTGATCCACCAGATAATCTGTCACCATCGCGCCGATCCACATGCAAAACAGCGCCAGCCATGCGGTGCCCGCCAAGATCGACGCGCCGGTGACGCCGTTACCGATTGCACAGCCCCCAGCCAGCATGCCGCCAAAGCCCATCAGCACAGCACCGGTCATCGAGCGGCGCATGTTGGCTTCGTTCTCGAAGCCCTGAAAGCGGAATTCGTGCGATATGGTCGAGGCGATGAACGAGCCGAGGAAAACGCCAGGCACCAGCCCGACATCGAATTCAAGCACCGAGGTATTATCAAGCAGGAACATCAGCGTGTTGGCCGATGGGCCGGTGAAGGTGGCGCTGGCCACCGTGATCGGCTCGAAGCTGACTTCGGACAGCGCGAAGGTGAGCAGGTAGCCAACCGCCACCGCAAAGCCCACGCCGGAGGCAAAGACCAGGCGCATGATGCTCATCTGGTTGCGGCGTGCCTCGTATAAGGCGACACCCGCTAACGCGACGCCCAAGGCAAAGCCGCCCCAGTCGGGCAGGCGCAATTCGGTCAAAAGGTTCATGTTGTGGCCATCCGCGGTGATCCACAGCGAGGCCAGCCAGTTGCGAAACGGGGTGATCCAGCCGTGCAGGCTCATCTGTGCGACAACGGCGAAAACCAGGCCAGAGACCACGGCGCGCWMMKYRYYRKYGSYGRMCAGCRCSWSSAMSYKGSYSRMRMRGYYYYSSRSCAGMWCSATSYYGRYSSMRAMYWYSRSSCCGCCGATGATCGCGCCGGACCAYGAKCCGGGSACCGCCATGATCCGCGCCTCTTCGACCCGCATCATGCCCAAAAGGTTGGCGCCTTGCACCCAGAACAGGGCGGTTGAGAATGTCAGCAGCCAGACCGTCATCGACGGCCCCATCCGGCCACGGGCAAATTCGATGGTGGCGGCGCGCAGACAGAACCGCGAGCGCTGTGCTGCGATGCCGAAAATCACGCCGGTGATCAGCCCGAACAGGGCGGCTGTCGGGTTTTCACCAATCCGTTCAACAAGGGGCAGAATATCCATCAGGGCCTCGGGGTGTTTACTGTTGCTGGCGACATATTCTGATTTGTGATTATGATCGTTGATATAGATCACAAAAGCAATACTGGCATTGCGTAAATATTGCGCCTAAGGGAGAGATATGGAAACGCACCCCAACCGAGTAACGCTGGCGCAAGCTGGCGCGCTGCCGTTTTGGCGGCGCCCGATATTCTTGTTGTTTTTAATGTCGGCAGCAATGCCGGTGGCGTTTTCAACATGGTCGGCGCTGCTGAACAATTTCGTCATTGAAGAAGCCGGATTTACCGGTGTCGAGATCGGTTGGCTGCACACGGTGCGTGAAATCCCGGGTTTTTTGGCGATCGGGGTGATCGCGGTGATCGTACTTATGCGTGAACAGGTGTTGGGTTTGGTGATGCTGGTGCTGTTGGGGGTGGCCACGGCGATGACCGCGCAATTCCCGTCATTGGGCGGAATTTTGACCATCACCATGCTGTCGTCAATCGGGTTCCACTATTATGAAACCGTGAACCAATCCTTGCAATTACAATGGATCGACAAGGCCCGCGCCCCGCAAACTCTGGGCTGGATCATGGCGGCGGGATCAGCCGCCACGCTGGTCGCCTATATTCTGATCGTGCTGACATGGCAGCGGTTCGATCTGGGCTATAACTTTGTTTATATGGTGTCGGGCGGGTTTACCGCCCTTGTGGCGATATTCGCGCTGGTGGCTTACCCGCAATTCGAGACGCCGCATCCGCAGGTCAAAAAGATGATCCTGCGCAAGCGCTATTGGCTATATTATGCGCTGCAATTCATGTCGGGGGCGCGGCGGCAGATTTTTGTGGTGTTTGCAGGATTCATGATGGTCGAGAAGTTCGGCTTCAAGGTGCACGAGATCACTGCATTATACCTGATCAATCTGGTGGCCAATATGCTGTTTGCCCCCCTGATGGGCCGCGCGGTAGGCAAGTTTGGCGAGCGCAATGCGTTGGCGTTTGAATATGTCGGGCTGGTGGTGGTGTTTTCATTATACGGCGGGATATTCTATTTTGGCTGGGGCGTGGTGCTGGCGGCGACGCTTTATGTGGTGGAYCATTTGTTCTTCGCGCTGGCGTTTGCGTTAAAGACCTATTTCCAGAAAATCGCCGATCCGCAGGATATTGCCCCCACGGCGGCTGTGGCCTTTACCATTAACCACATTTCGGCGGTGTTCCTGCCGGCGTTATTGGGGTATTTGTGGGTTACGTCACCTGGTGCTGTGTTTGTGATGGCTGCGGGGATGGCGCTGGTGTCGCTGGCTTTGGCGCTGATGATCCCGCGCCACCCCGAAAAGGGCAACGAGACCCGGTTTTCACGTGGCTATATCGCGGCAGAATAGGGGAATTCAGAATGTTCAAGGCCCAGAGAGTAACAGCCCAGAATGCCCTGAAAGGGCGCGCCGAGGCAATCCCGACGGCAGAGGCGCATTTCCTGAAGGCGCGGCCTTTGAAAGCCCCTGTACCCAAAGGCATGGAACAGGCGATGTTCGGTATGGGCTGTTTTTGGGGAGTGGAGCGGATTTTCTGGCAGATTGAAGGCGTTTGGCTGACGATGGTTGGTTATGCCGGTGGCTTCACACCGAACGCGACCTATCAAGAGGTCTGCGGCGGGCAGACGGGGCATAACGAAGTCGTGCGCATGATCTATGATCCGGCGGTTGTGAGTTACGAGGCATTGCTGCGGGTGTTCTGGGAGGGGCATGACCCGACCCAGGGTATGCGTCAGGGTAATGACCGTGGCACGCAATACCGATCGGGGATTTATACCTACTCAGAAGAACAGGCGGCGCTGGCCAAGGCGAGCCGTGACGAGTTTGCGCCGGTTTTGGCAGTGGCGGGGTATGGGGCGATTTCGACCGAGATATTGGTGGCCCCGGAGTTTTATTACGCGGAAGGCGATCATCAGCAGTATCTGGCGAAAAATCCGCAAGGCTATTGCGGGATAGGCGGCACGGGGGTGAGTTGTTCGATTGGTTCGGGCTAGGCAAAAGAGCTGATGCCTCCGGCGGGGATATTTATGGAACAATGATGGGGTGAGTCTTGACCCTGTCGATCTGCCTGCCTAAGCCGCCAATAGATTTACAACGGAGAGCGATATGCCCACATTCACAGCCCTGACCACCCTGAGCGGACAAAAACCGGCTGAAGCATTGAGCGAGGCGTTGGAGCGATTGATGCCGGAACCCACTGGCGTCGGAGTGTTCGAGGTCGAGGATGGATCGGGCCYATGGGAGGTTGGCGCATATTTTGTTGCGCCACCGGACGAGGCGGGGTTGGCGCTGTTTGCGGTGATGTTTGAGGCCAAACCCTTTGTGGTGTCGGAATTGCCCGAGGTCGATTGGGTGGCGCATGTGAAGCGTGAGCTTACGCCGGTGCAGGCGGGGCGGTTCTTTGTTTATGGCAGCCACGATGCGGATAAGGTGCCGGATGGGTCGGTTGCGTTGTTGATCGAGGCGGCGAWGGCGTTTGGCACCGGACATCACGGCACCACGCTGGGCTGTTTGCGGGCATTGGACAGTTTGGCAAACGGCGGATTTATCGGCGAGAATGTGGTCGACATTGGCTGCGGCACCGCCGTTTTGGCGATGGCGGCGGCGCGGATATGGCCAAATCCGGTTCTGGCCAGCGATATTGATGCACAAGCCGTGGATGTGGCGCGGGCCAATGTGGCGTGCAATGATCTGGAGGGGCGGGTGATTTGCGTTGAGGCGGCGGGGTTTGATGCGCCCGCGTTGCAGGCGGCAGCACCGTTTGATCTGGTGTTTGCCAACATTCTGAAAGGCCCGTTGATTGGATTGGCCCCTGATATGGCTGATTCTATTGTGGCGGGGGGTTATGCGATTCTATCGGGCATTCTGAACGAGCAAGCAGACGAGGTAATCGAGGTTTATGCACGGAATGGATTTAATCTGGTGCAACGGGATGTAATTGTTGAGTGGACGACGCTAATGCTGCAAAAAGACCCGACGTAACCTGCCTGAAATACCTCAATCCCGCCATAATCGCCTTAGTTTCGCCACGTTTGGACACGATATTGTCTACATGGCGGGGGCCTAGCTGCAAGAGGCTGTCATGGCTATCGATATAAATATGAAAGATTTTGGCAAACGTGTGAAGCGCATCAACAAGCGCCAGCGTAAATTGGCCAATGGATATGTTACATCTATAAATCACGATGGCCTGATCATCGCAAAAGTGCGCCGTAGTGGGCCGCGCTTCCCCTGGAAAGGCATTGCTCTTTGCTTTGTCGCGTTCTTTGCTTTCAAAGGGTTTCTGCTGTCCCAGCTGGGCGAGGCAACATACAATACCCGTGTGGCAAGTTTGCAGGCGGGCACCGCGATCGAAAAAATCGGCGCATACGGGATGTCTGCCGATCCGGTAACGCAGTGGGTCGCGTCACAAATCAATACAGTTCTACGTTAAGAAAACCCGCTCTTTTCAAACGTAAAAAACCGCGCCTGTCCGGGCGCGGTTTTCATGTTTAGCTCTATTCGTTGTAAGCGTTGTCCCGCCCCCACCTTCCGCTCCTTGCCTTGATCTGCGATTCCGTCTGTAGGTTTTGGATTTTAGGAAGGATTTTCTCCATGGAGCAC
>NVTS01000084.1 GCA_002732995.1 Marinosulfonomonas sp.
CGGAAACCTGGACGTTGTCGAGCACGCAGCCTGTGTCGATGGTTACACCCGCGGCAATTTGGCAACGTCCGCGCAGGTGGACCCCCGACTCGATGGTCACGTCCTGCCCGAGCTCGACATCCGCTCCGATGAAGGTGGTTGCCGGGTCGCGAATCGTCACGCCCGCGAGGGCATGGGCGTGGGTGATACGCGCCTGTAGCATGCGCTCGCGCTGCACCGTCAGGTCGCGGACCATGCCGGTCGTCGCGGCGATGCAGAGCGCAAGGGTGTCGACCGCGTCGAACACCGGCTCCTTGTCCTCCTGCATGTCCTTGCCATAGGCCAGCGGCNANGYCCCTTCATCACCGTCAAGATAGATTGAAGGATCGGCATCAGGATCAAAATCATCATCCGCCGTCAGGCCACTATACATTTCAGCATCATAAGTCGCGGGATTCCATATCTCGAAGGTGTCGCCATTGCCGATGAAATAGGCTTCTTTTTCAAGGCCGATTTTCTCGCGGTATTTAGCGGACAGTACCAGGCGCCCGGTCTCGTCCACCGAAGTGGTCATGGCTTGGGCATGATAAAGACGCTGGAGCGCGATCCGTTTTTTGGAGCCACGCGGCAATTTGTTGATTTTCTTGTCGACTTTGGCAATCGCCTTGGCGGTGAAACATTCCAGCTGTTTGCGGTTTTCACCACCGGCAACGATCACGATGGCGGGATTCAGGCCCTGTTTCCAGTCGGGATCACCTGCCTCGAGCACACGGCGAAACAGGGCGGGGATAGACACCCTGCCCTTTGCATCCACTTATTGCGGGCTTCACCTCTAAACGTACTCGACACTGCCTTACGGCCTCCTGATAAAATCATGTCCCGGAAAAGGAAACGGCGGGTATGAGTTAGCTGCCACTACTCAACCCGCCGCCCTCGTCCCGTTTCCGGGGAATTGTCCAACTGCGCGTGCCACCTGGGGGGATGTCTGCTCGCCCGCGCGCCGGATCTCTCGTTAGATAAAAGCGGGTGCCTGTATGAAACCTGACTTAGGTGCCTATGTTCGGGGTTCTTTATCTGCCCCAATTATTTGCCCGTTGTTATCTTGAAACCTGTATACACATGGGAATTCATGGGCGTCAACGATTTTTTATGGGATTTCTTTGTATTTACTGGGATTTAGCTATGCTCGCCCGCCCCGCCAGCGTAGAACATAAAAAGAACATGTGGCACAATATGTAGATGGTCCCGCATTATACTACTATATGCGGTATGTTGAAAATATTTCTGATAATTCCCATAATTTCCCCTAAATCCTTGCACATGGGTGATTATCTATAAATGAAGCGGCAACTTCAGACAGTAGACTTCAAGGGTTCGCCCTGAAACAAAGAATGAATCAAAGAACGGGCCAGAATCATCTGGCCCATCCCATGTAATCCCGTGCGCATCTGCATTTTAGGCGACGCCGCCCTCGACCAATCCTTTGGCCAGCCGCGTATAGGCCTCGGCCAATGGCCCCTCGCCTGCCGCAACAGGTTTGCCCGCATCGCCGCCCAGACGCACGTCGAGGTCCAGTGGCAATTCACCCAGAAACGGCACGCCGAGTTTTTTGGCCTCGTCGCGCACACCGCCGTGACCAAAGATATGCGCCTCAAAGCCACATTCGGGACAAACATAGGACGACATGTTCTCAATCAGACCCAGAATGGGCGTTTCCAGCTTTTTGAACATGGTGATGGCACGGCGCGCATCCAGCAGCGCCACGTCTTGCGGGGTGGAAACGATGATGGTGCCGGTGACATCGGTTTTCTGGCCCAAGGTCAGTTGCACATCACCCGTGCCCGGCGGCAGATCAATGAGCAACACATCAAGCTCGCCCCAAGCGACCTCGCGCAGCAATTGTTGCAATGCCTTCATCAGCATCGGTCCGCGCCATGCCAGCGCCTGATCCGGATCAACCATCAGCCCGATCGACATCATCTTAACGCCGTGGGACACCAGCGGGATGATATGGTCGTCATCATCGGTTTTAGGCCGTGCATCGACGCCCATCATCCGTGGTTGAGACGGACCGTAAATATCGGCGTCCAGCAGGCCAACGCGGCGGCCCTGTTTGGCCAGCGCCACGGCGAGGTTTGACGAAACGGTGGATTTGCCGACCCCGCCCTTGCCCGAACCGATGGCGATGATGTTATTCACACCGGCGATTTTCTGGCGCCCTTCGGGGGCGGCGGGCCGTTTGGCGCCTTTCAGGTTGGGGGGGGGCGCGGCTGGCGCGTGCGCGGTCAGCACCACAGACACCGAGGTGACGCCTGCTATCGCTTTCACCGCAGCCTCGGCCGCATCGCGCACCGCAGACAGGTTGGCGGCGTCTTCGGGGCTTTTGGCCTCTAGCACGAAACGCACCGCGCCGCTTTCAACCGCAAGCGCCTGTATCAGACCGCTGCTGGGCAAATCCGTGCCATCGGGCAGCTTAATGTTGCGCAGTTCATTCAGAATATCATCACGGTTCAGGGCCATGTCGCGTCTCCTTATGCTGGTGTCGTATTCGCTATTGCACCTTTGGTGAGCGGTTTTCGCCCCGCATGCAAGAGGTGAAAACCGCGCAGATCAAATAGGGCAGGCATTATGCCCTAACCTATGCGCTGAACGCATAACGGCAATGACCAAGCGGGGTGTTGCGGGTTTTGGGAAAATTCATATGTTGCCCACTGTCAGCACAATTCGTGTTCTGGCCGGTTCTGACGATAACAATATTAAGCGAGACAGTCTCATGGCATATGCCACCGAAATTCACGCCTCACACGGCGACATCACCCACCGCATCGCGGCCAAATTGAAATCAGCAGCCCAGCGGTTTTCCAACTACCGCGYTTACCGCAAAACAGTTTCCGAGCTGAGCGCGCTGTCAACACGCGAGCTGGACGATCTGGGCATCAGCCGCTCGATGATCAAACGCATTTCCCTTGAGGCCGCATACGGTCTGTAAAGGATACGACTTCGGTCCGCCTGCTCCTCCCTCCCAGGAAACACAGGCGTGACTGGACCGTGGTGGCACCTACCTCCTCCCGGGTGTCACCACGCAAAATTCGGGGCGTTTAGTTCCTGATAGCGAAAGGTTTCTCCTCCCTGAGACCGGACGCGAAAAGCAAACGGCAGTGCCCCTCCTCCCTGGGCGCTGCCGTTTTGTTTTGTGCGCTTCGCATTTCATTAGACCAGTGCAACAGATTTTCCGCCGAGTCAGCGGGTGTGAAGCACCTGCGTTCGGTGGTAAATCGGATTCATTTTTATGCGAATTGCACATGTGCCAACAGAGGAATGCTGTTAGATTTGATGACCCGCTCAAGCGCGCCCATCCTGCTTCGCCACGACGAAGAATATCCGGTTAGAGACCACAGCTGCCGGACTATGGTACTGGACTTTTTGCATCGTTCGATGCAATTTGAGTGTCTGTTTATCTTGAAAAAGAATTGGTTGCCTAATGTTCAAATAGATCCTCATATTTTTGCTGATTGGTATCGTTGGTATCGTAGGATACGCAGCATTTCAGTCGTACCAAAAGGGATATTTTAGCATCCCCGATATGCCTGAGGGGTCTTACGTTATTTCCACAAGAAGCGGCTTTCGCGGCATCGTTTTGGACGCAGACGTTTCTAAGCCCATTGAAGATATGCCCAATTTTTTCCGAAGACTCAATCTTGCCAGCCCAGACAGAAGATACTTAAGCATACCCTTTGACGTGGCGCCGTGGTTTAAAGATGCATGGTCAATTTGCACTTCACCATCAGAGAAGGAACGCGACGGATTGCTAGGCTCCATGCCGGAAGAACTAAAGAAAAGTCTCTGGAATGCGCGACTTGACGCAGTATGTCGGATTGACGTGGACGGTGAAGAAGTGTTGCGTGGTATGATCTTTTCGGTGCCAAATCTTTGAACGACCGCTTTCTCCGCGAGCACTCACCGCAGCGAACGGCAGTTTTTCCCAATAGCTCTTAGCCCTCAAGCCGCTAGGCACGTTCGTCCTTCGGCGACCCCATCACCACATAAGATGTGATCGAATTCACCTGCGGCACCGTGCCCAGAATATCGGTGTGAAACACTTTGTAGCTGTTCAAATCCGCCACCTCGACCCGCAGCAGGTATTCATAGGCCCCCGCCACGTTATGACATTCGCGCACCTGCGGCGCCAATGACATGGAACGCTCGAACGCCTCTTGGGATGCCTTGCTGTGATCCGACAGCCCCACCGCCACATAGGCGCTAAAGCCGYTACCGAGTTTCTCGCGGTCCACCACCGCGCGGTAGCCTTTGATCACGCCGGAGCGCTCCAGTTCCTGCACCCGGCGTAGACAGGCCGAGGGCGACAGCGCCACCCGTTCGGCCAGATCAATATTGCTGATCCGGCCATCGCGCAGCAGGATGCGCAATATTTGATCGCTTTTCTCATCTATTTCTCGCATCTATTGCTACCTTTCAGGTATCTTTGGTGAAATAGGCGTGAAATTGCGCCTGTATTAGCAAATACTTGCCGAACATTCACTGCAAAGGCAACACCGCATGACATACGACCTGATCCTCGCGCTGATCGCATTTGCCGCTGTCAGCTCGATCACGCCGGGCCCCAACAACCTGATGCTGATGGCATCAGGGGCCAATTTCGGCCTGATCCGCACCCTGCCGCATATGCTGGGGGTGTCTATCGGCTTTGTCTTTATGGTGGTGTTGGTCGGGGCCGGATTGATACAGGTGTTTGATGCCTTTCCCGTCACTTACACGGTGCTGAAAGTGCTCAGCGTCAGCTACCTGTTATTTCTGGCCTGGAAAATCGCCAGTAACCGCAAGCCGCCGCGCGGGGCGGAAGCGGGCAGCACACCGATGACATTCCTGCAAGCGGCGGCCTTTCAATGGGTGAACCCGAAGGCGTGGAGCATGGCGCTGACAGCACTCGGGGTTTACGCGCCGCCCTCGCCAACCTTGCTGAACATCGTGGTGGTGGCCGTCTTTTTCGGCATCACCAACCTGCCGGCGATCACCACATGGGTGCTGATGGGCCAGCAAATGAGCCGGTTTTTGAACACCCCGAAGCGCCTGATGGTGTTCAACGTCACAGCGGGTCTGCTGCTGGTGGCCACCCTATATCCGATCCTGTGGCCTTAGGTTTGGGCCGCAATCGCCAAGCCATTGGTCACGGCGGTGAACACTTGCGAATAAACGCATTCGGCGTCGGGGAATGCCGCGCTTAGCGCTGTGGTGACGRCGGATGTCAGGCTTGAGCCACCGACAAAGACAATGCGCCCGACCCGGTCCTTTGGGACATCCGCCATTTGCAAGGTTTCCAGCGCGCAGGCCGTGATCGCCGCAACGTCGCTGGCAATGGAACGGTTCAGGGCATCGGTGGACAGACCGGCCACCAATGCCGGCTCAAGCACGCCTAATTTGATACATACGGCCTGCCCTTTGGCGTTGTTTGCATCAATTTTCCCCTGCTCGACCGCAAAGGCAATATCATGGCCCAACTGGAATTCCAGCACTGTTACCAAGCGCTTGAATTTGGCAGGCTCCACGGCCAGCATGTGCATCTCGGCGACCATTCTGGTGGTATCAGAGCCATATAGGAACGGAATTTTCTCCCAGGTTGCCAGATCGTTAAAGATGGCGTTGGGCGCCGCCAACATGCCCGCCCCCAGATGTTTTCGCAACTGCGCACCCTTACCCAGCAGCGGCATCACGTGTTTAATACTGATGGCGCGGTCAAAATCGGTGCCGCCAATCCGGATGCCGTGGCTGGCAATGATATTCACACCACCATCCACGCTTTCAAACAGCGAAAAATCCGAGGTGCCGCCGCCAATATCCACCACCAGCCCCAGCGTTGATTTGGCCAACGGCTCGCGCACCGAAATCGCCGCCGCTTCGGGTTCCGGTATGAACCGCACCTGTTTGAAGCCCGCCGCCAGATAGCATTGGCGCAAGTCATCCTCGGCCTTGGCATCCAGTGCTGCGCCCTCATCGTGAAAATGCACGGGGCGGCCGGAAAGCACATTGTCAAAGGGATGCCCGCTGGCCGCTTCGGCCCGCTGTTTTATCTCGGCCAAAAACCGTGCGATGATGTCGACAAAGGTTACGGTTTCGTTCAATATCCGCCGTTTTTCGTGCATAACAGGTTTGCCCAAAACCCGTTTCAGCGCCCGCATATAGCGCCCCTCCAGCCCGTCGATCAAAGCGCTGTTGGCGGCTTGGCCGATCAGGGTTTCGCGGGTTGCAAAATCAAAGAAAAAGGCGGTGGGCAGCGTGGACTGGCCCTGCGCAAATTCCACCAGTCTGGGCGTGTTGCCCTGCATAAATCCGGCKGCGGAATTCGACGTGCCAAAATCTATGCCCAATGTATGAGACTGTTGCATTTTGAGGGTCTTTTCATGATCAGGGGGATTAAGAAAGTCGCTTGAATACAGTGTGGTCAGCGCAAATGTCAAGCAATGGGTCGATCCTAAAACGGCACATCGTCCGCCCGATCCGCCGCCACCACAAAGCGCGCCACGATCTTCTTGGATCCCGCCCGCTCAAACTCGATATCCAGCTTGTCACCCTCAACGCCCATCACATAGCCATAGCCGAATTTCTGGTGAAACACCCGCTCGCCTTGGGTGAAACTGGCGTTGGCCGTAACGTCAATCACCGCTTTACTGGCCTCGCGTGGCGCACCCATACCGCGTTCCTGCTGGCGGGCCTGCATCCGGCGCCAGCCTGGCGAATTATAGGCGTCGGCCCGCTCGGCCTTGGCCTCCATCGCTTCGGATGTCCCCATTCCCGCAGCGCCATAAGCACCGCCATACAGCCCGGGCGGGGTCAGCACTTCGACGTGCTCCTCGGGCAGCTCGTCAATGAACCGCGAGGGCAGTTGCGACTGCCATTGGCCATATACCCGCCGGTTGGCGGCGAACGATATCGTGCACRGCTCCTCGGCCCGGGTGATCCCGACATAGGCCAGTCGGCGCTCCTCCTCCAGCCCCTTCACCCCGCTCTCGTCCAACGTGCGCTGCGAGGGAAACAGCCCCTCCTCCCAGCCCGGCAAAAAAACGGCGGGAAACTCCAGCCCCTTGGCCCCGTGCAGGGTCATAATGGTCAGCTTTTCCTCGTCCTCG
Organism: Marinosulfonomonas sp.; assembly: GCA_002732995.1. Classification (GTDB taxonomy): domain Bacteria; phylum Pseudomonadota; class Alphaproteobacteria; order Rhodobacterales; family Rhodobacteraceae; genus Profundibacter. Next base: position 7,122 of record NVTS01000084.1, read on the forward strand.
TCGGACGCGTTGTCCATGATCAGCGCGATATGCTCCAGAAACCCTTGCAGGTTCTCGAACTGCTCCAGCGCCTTGACCAGCTCTTTCAGGTTCTCCAGCCGCCCCGGTGCATCKGGTGATTTATCCTTTAGCCACATGTCGGTGTAACCGCTTTCCTCAAGGATCACCTCGGCCAGTTCCACATGACTTGCCTCGGGATCAGCCGCCACCCGCGCCCAGCGCGAAAACCCGTCAACCAAGACCTGCAGCGCGCCCTTGGCCTTGCCCTTGAYCTGCCCTGCTTCCAACATCATCCGTGCGGTTTCCAGCAACGGCAGCCTGTGTTCCCGCGCCGCCATCTGGATGTTTTGCAGCGCCTTGTCCCCCACCCCGCGCCGCGGCGTGTTCACAATGCGCTCAAAGGCCAGATCATCCTCGGGCTGCACGGTGATGCGGAAATAGGCCATCGCGTCGCGGATTTCCAACCGCTCATAGAACCGCGGGCCGCCAATGACGCGGTAGGGCAAGCCGATGGTCAAAAACCGGTCCTCAAAGGCTCGCATCTGGTGGCTGGCGCGCACAAGGATCGCCATATGATCCAGCGACATTGGCGGCTCATTACGGGTGCCGCGCTGCATCGCCTCGGCCTCGTCGCCAATCCAGCGCGCCTCTTCCTCGCCATCCCAATGGCCGATCAGCCGCACCTTGTCGCCCTCGTTCTTTTCGGTCCACAGCGTCTTGCCCAGCCGCCCCTCATTGCCGGAAATCACCCCCGAAGCGGCCCCCAGAATGTGATGGGTCGAGCGATAGTTCTGTTCCAGCTTGACCACGGTCGCGCCCGGAAAATCCTGCTCAAAACGCAGAATATTGCCCACCTCGGCCCCGCGCCAGCCGTAAATCGACTGATCATCATCGCCAACGCAGCAAATGTTTTTGTGCCCTGCCGCCAACAGCCGCAACCACAGGTATTGGGCGACATTGGTGTCTTGGTACTCGTCCACCAAGATGTATTTGAACCAGCGCTGGTATTGGGACAGAACATCGGGGTGTTTCTGGAATATGGTCACCACATGCATTAACAAATCGCCGAAATCCACCGCATTCAAGGTTAACAGACGGGCCTGATAGGCCGCGTATAATTCCAGCCCCTTGCCATTGAACATACCGGCCTCCGAGGTCGGCACCGTTTCAGGCGTCCAGGCGCGGTTCTTCCAGCCATCAATCACCCCCGCCAACATCCGCGCCGGCCAGCGCTTGTGATCAATATTGGCCGCCGCCAGCAGTTGTTTCAACAGCCGGATCTGGTCATCGGTATCCAGAATGGTGAAATTGCTCTTTAGCCCGACCAGTTCCGCATGGCGGCGCAACAGCTTCACACAAATCGCATGGAACGTGCCCAGCCATGGCATCCCCTCAACGGTTTCGCCCATCATCTGGCCAACGCGCACCTTCATCTCGCGCGCCGCCTTGTTGGTGAAGGTCACCGCCAGCACCTCGTTGGGGCGCGCCCGTCCGGTGTTCAGCAAATGCACAATCCGCGTGGTCAAGGCCCGCGTCTTGCCGGTGCCAGCGCCTGCCAACATCAAAACCGGCCCATCCATTGCCTCGACCGCCGCACATTGGGCCGGATTCAACCCCTCCAGATAGGGCGCAGGCCGCGCCGCCATCGCGCGCGCCGCAAGGCCCACAGGGGCATCAAATTCATCAAAATTGCTCATACCTGCCTGCCTAGCGGAAAACTTTGCCAAGTAAAAGCCTTGTTCACACTCTGTTCCCCATTCTTCTTTTCCTTAAATACCTGCGCCGCAGGCAAGCCGCGAGCCCCGTCAGGGGCGAGCGTCGGTCGACGTGCGAAGCACGGCGAAACCCCTTCCCCTGCRACACCCCAATCGCTATCAACAGACCATGAGCCTTGATGCCAGCCACCCCGCCCTTGACGATCTGCGCACGCGTGCCAAATGCCGCATCCCGCATTTCGTTTGGGAGTATCTGGACAGCGCCACGGGGGACGAGGCCACAAAACACCGTAACCGCGCTGAACTCGATAAAATCCTGCTGCGCCCCTCCGTTCTGCACGGCGAATTTACCGCCGATCTAACGACCACCCTGATGGGCCGAAAATACCCGCTTCCCTTTGGCATTGCGCCCATCGGCATGTCCGGCCTGATCTGGCCCGATGCGGAACGCACGTTAGCGCGGCTCGCCGCAAGCGAGGGCATCCCCTATGGCCTGTCGACCGTCGCCAGCCAAACGCCCGAGACCCTCGCCCCCCATATCGGCGATCAGGGCTGGTTCCAGCTTTACCCGCCGCGTGATCCCGAAATCCGCACCGACATTCTGAACCGCGCCCGCACGTCCGGTTTTCACACGCTGGTATTAACCGTCGATGTCCCCGTCGCTTCCCGCCGCGAGCGCCAGACCCGCAGCGGGTTGACCAATCCACCCCGCTTGACACCACGTTTGTTAACCCAAGTCGCCCGCTGCCCGACGTGGGCAATGGGCACCCTAAAACATGGTATGCCGCGTCTGCGCCTGATGGAAAGCTATCAGAAATCCGCCGCGGCCCTGTCCTCGACCAATCACATCGGCTATTTGCTGCGCACCTCGCCCGATTGGGACTACCTGCGTGAATTGCGGGGTGAATGGAACGGCGMGCTGGTGGTCAAAGGTGTGCTGAACGCAGACGACGCCCAGCGCCTGCAAGCCGAGGGCGTCGATGCTGTCTGGGTCTCGAACCACGCGGGCMGCCAGTTCGCCGCTGCCCCCGCCGCCATCACCGCTCTGCCGATGATCCGCGCAGCCGTTGGCCCCGACTACCCGCTGATCTTTGATAGCGGCATCAATGGCGGTCTGGACATCCTGCGGGCCATCGCAATGGGGGCTGATTTCGTGATGCTGGGCCGCGCCTTTCATTACGGGCTTGGCGCATTCGGTGCCAAAGGTGCCGCGCATGTGGTGCAAATTCTGACGCAAGACATGCAATCAAACATGGGGCAGATTGGCGCAAAATCGCTGAATGATGTGCCAAACTGTCTGTGGCATGATACATCAAAACCACCCACCAAATAAAAGGCGCTGACATGACCAGTTTCAACAAAATTCTGATCGCCAATCGCGGCGAAATTGCCATCCGCATCATGCGCGCCGCCAACGAGATGGGAAAACGCACAGTCGCTGTCTTTGCCGAAGAGGACAAACTGGGCCTGCACCGTTTCAAGGCGGACGAGGCTTACCGGATTGGCGAGGGGCTAGGGCCGGTCGCAGCCTATCTGAGCATCGAGGAAATCATTCGCGTTGCCAAAATGGCAGGTGCGGATGCGATCCATCCGGGCTACGGCCTGCTGTCRGAGAACCCTGATTTTGTCGATGCCTGCGTTGAGGCGGGTATCGCGTTCATCGGCCCCAAAGCCGCCACCATGCGCAAGCTGGGTGATAAAGCGTCAGCGCGCAAAGTAGCGATTGAAGCGGGTGTGCCGGTGATCCCCGCCACCGAGGTTCTGGGCGATGACATGGACAAGGTGCGCGTGCAGGCCGCCGAGGTTGGCTATCCGCTGATGCTCAAGGCCTCATGGGGGGGGGGTGGCCGCGGCATGCGGGCGATTTTGTCCGAGGACGAGCTGGTCGASAAACTGCTGGAGGGGCGGCGCGAGGCGCAAGCGGCCTTTGGCAATSACGAGGGCTATCTNGAAAAGATGATCCAGCGGGCCCGTCATGTTGAAGTGCAAATTCTGGGCGATCAACATGGCGAGATTTATCACCTGTTCGAGCGCGACTGTTCCGTGCAGCGGCGCAACCAGAAAGTGGTGGAGCGCGCCCCTGCCCCTTACCTGTCTGAGGCACAACGCACCGAGATTTGTGCGCTTGGCGTCAAGATTTGCAAGCACGTTGGTTATGAGTGTGCGGGCACGGTCGAGTTCCTGATGGACATGGACACCGACACCTTCCATTTCATCGAAGTGAACCCGCGTGTGCAGGTCGAGCACACCGTCACCGAAGAAGTCACCGGCATCGACATTGTTCAGGCCCAGATCAAAATTGCCGAAGGCCAATCGCTGCATCAGGCCACCGGCAAGGCGTCGCAATCCGAGGTGCGCCTGAACGGCCACGCCCTGCAATGCCGGATCACCACCGAGGATCCGCAGAACAACTTTATCCCCGATTATGGCCGCATCACCGCCTATCGTTCCGCCACCGGCATGGGCATTCGTCTGGACGGCGGCACCGCTTATGCGGGCGGGGTGATCACGCGGTATTACGACAGTCTGCTGGTTAAAATCACCGCCCATGCCCAAAACCCCGAAGCGGCGATTGCGCGGATGGATCGGGCCTTGCGTGAATTCCGTGTGCGCGGGGTGTCGACCAACATCGCATTCGTCGAGAACCTGCTGCRACACCCGACATYTCTGGACAACACCTACACCACCAAATTTATTGACAACACGCCCGCGCTGTTCCAGTTCAAAAAGCGCCGTGATCGGGCTACCAAAATCCTGACCTATCTGGCGGATATCACGGTGAACGGCCACCCTGAAACCACGGATCGGCCCGAACCGTCAGCAAAGGCGAAAATCCCGCACCCGCCTGCCCCGCACGCCGAGCCTGTGGCGGGCACCCGCACCCTACTGGAGCAAAAAGGCCCAGCTGCCGTGGCCGACTGGATGGCGGCACAGAAACAACTGCTGCTGACCGACACCACCATGCGTGACGGGCATCAGTCCCTGCTGGCCACCCGGATGCGGTCAATCGACATGATCCGCGTGGCTCCAGCCTATGCCGCCAATATGCCACAGCTTTTCAGCATGGAATGCTGGGGCGGTGCGACCTTTGATGTGGCCTATCGTTTCTTGCAGGAATGCCCGTGGCAACGGCTGCGCGATCTGCGCGCCGCCATGCCCAATGTGATGAGCCAGATGCTGCTGCGCGCCAGCAACGGGGTGGGTTACACCAACTACCCCGACAACGTGGTGCAGGAATTTGTCCGTCAGGCCGCAGTGAGCGGCGTTGACGTGTTTCGTGTGTTCGATTCACTGAACTGGGTCGAAAACATGCGGGTTGCGATGGACGCGGTGATTGAAGCGAACAAGGTTTGCGAGGGCAGCATTTGCTATACCGGCGACATCCTGAACCCTGACCGGGCCAAATATGACCTGAAATATTACGTCGCCATGGGCAAAGATTTGAAAGCCGCAGGTGCGCATATTCTGGGCCTGAAAGACATGGCGGGCCGGTTGATTAAAATTGCTG
>NVTS01000085.1 GCA_002732995.1 Marinosulfonomonas sp.
CTCGCCGATGATCCGGCCCCCGATGCCGATCTGATCTTTCTGCCCGGCGGATACCCCGAACTGCACGCCGCAAAACTGTCCGCCGCCACCACCTTCCGCGCCTCGATGCAGGCCGCCGCCGCCAAAGGCGTGCAAATCTACGGCGAATGCGGCGGCTATATGACGCTGGGCAACACCCTGACCGATGCCGATGGCGTAAGCCACAAAATGCTGGGTTTGCTACCGCTCGACACATCCTTCGCAAAACGAAAACTGCACCTTGGTTACCGCACCGTCACCGCCGCCTCCGGCCCGTTCATCGGTAAATACGCCGCGCACGAGTTCCATTACGCCACCACCACAGCCGCCAAAGGCACCCCGCTTTTTGCCGCCACAGACGCCGAAGGCAACAGCCTTGGCACTTTCGGGCTGATCAACGGTACCACCTGCGGCTCTTTTGCCCATCTGATTGAAATGCTGTAGCGATACAATTGCGGGGCTTCCCCTGCCCCCGCTTCCCCGCTAAGGGACAGGGCATGAGCACTGATATTTCCATGCACACCGATGGCGACACCGCCCGACGCAACGTCGCCATTCTGGTTCTGGCCCAAGCGTTCCTTGGTGCGCAGATGCCGATCATCTTTATCCTGGGGGGGCTGGCGGGCCTTAGCCTTGCCAAAAACCCGTGTTTCGCCACGCTGCCGATCTCGATGATCATTCTGGGCACGGTTATTGCCGCCACCCCTATGTCGGCCTTCATGCAGAAATACGGGCGGCGCGCAGGGTTCATGCTGGGCACAGGGTTTGGCGCTACAGGCGCCTCCATCAGCGCTTATGGCCTATATACCCAGTCATTTACGGTGTTCATCGCCGGATCATTGTTCACCGGCGTTTATATGTCCTGTCAGGGTTTTTACCGCTTTGCCGCCGCCGATACATCTACAGCAGAGTTCCGCCCAAAGGCGATTTCCTATGTGCTGGCCGGTGGGCTGGCCGCGGCCATCATCGGGCCGCAACTGGTCAAAGCCACCGCGAACGTGATGGTGATTCCGTTTCTGGGTGCCTATCTGACAGTGATCGCGATCAATGTTGTCGGCTYGYTGMYGKWTKYSTYYSYKRWTMTYSMKRYGYCTYCCRYSSMCWMMGRSRKMSYYSYMSCWSGWMSYAGCCGGATGGAGCTGCTGAAAACACCGGTGATTGCGGTGGCGGTCATCTGCGCTATGGTGTCATACGCGCTGATGAACTTGGCGATGACATCGACCCCGCTGGCAGTGGTCGGCTGCGGGTTTGAACAAGATAACGCCGCCGATATCGTGTCCATGCACGTTCTGGCGATGTATATCCCGTCGTTCTTTACCGGCCACCTGATTGCCCGCTTTGGCCCGGTTAAAATCATCTCGCTCGGCTTGGTTATTCTGGGCGGGGCCGGTGCGACAGCGATGACCGGTGTTGAGCTGGAAAATTTCTATGTCTCGCTGATCCTGCTGGGTATTGGCTGGAACTTTGGCTACATCGGCGCAACCTCGATGCTGGCGGCATCCTATGAGCCTGAGGAACGCGGCCGCATTCAGGGCCTGAACGATATGCTGGTGTTTGGCGGCGTGGTGATAGCGTCGCTCGCTTCGGGCGGGTTGATGAACTGCTCGGGCGGGGACGCGGAACAGGGCTGGCAAGCGGTCAATCTGGCGATGATCCCGTTTCTGGCGCTGGCCGGTGCTGCCTTGATCTGGCTGGTGATGCGGCCACAGGACGACATAGCCTGAGTCTACCAGCGCCCCGACATGGATTTTAGCAACAATGCACCACGGCGGCTAAACTCCGACGGGGCCAGACACCCCTCCTGCACCCGCACCGGATCGCGCATCGCTCTCTTTAACACCCCGCGCGCCTGCCAGCCGGACCGCAATGCGGATGCCGCGGGCTTCAACACCCGCCGGTCTGCCCGATCCATCCGCAGCAATGCCCCGCGGGCCAGCGCCGATACGGCCGCATCATCCGGATCAACCAGCGGCAGCCGCCCCCGCGCTATCAGGTCCGGCACCGCCCGCAACCAGTTCGCCACCCCGACGCCGTAAGCATATTCACGCACCGCACTCTCGGTCGCGTCCTTTGCGCCGACCAGCCGCGCCGCCAGCCACATCAGATGTCCCGACGTGTGGTCAATATAGCGCTCGAACTGCGCCGCATCTTCAAACGGATCGCGGTAAATATCCCAGCGCCGCGCCGCCGCCATTTCGTCGAACAAGGCAACCGGCAGCGCATGCCCCTCGATCAAACCGCACAAATCCCCGACCAGATCATGACGCGCCGCCGTGCGCCCCTCGCCAATCGCGCCAATAACATCGCGCCAGAATTGCACCCGCATCTCGGCGATCATCTCCTCATGACTGGCCCAGGGCGCGCGAGCCACCTCGACGTTGAACGCATATAGGGTGAACAGCCGCTGGCGCATATCCGGAGGCACTGCCATCACCGATAAAAACCGGTCCGCATCCCCCTTGCGCACAATTTCGATAATCGCATCCACGCTCACCGCAGGCACCAATCGCACGCAGTGCTCACCCAGCTGCGCCGCAAGGCGCTCCGCTGAACGGCTCGGCGCATCAGGTGGCCATATCGCGGATCAGTTTCCAGTTGATCGCATCCAGCAGCGCCTCGAAACTGGCGTCGACAATGTTGGGCGACACCCCGACCGTGGACCAGCGCTGGCCCGCGCCATCCTCGGAATCAATGATCACCCGGGTTTTGGCCCCCGTTCCTGAATCTGGGCCACCATCCGTGATACGCACCTTGAAATCGACCAGCCGCATGTCGTCGATACAGGCCTGATACGGACCCATATCCTTGGTCAGCGCTTTGGCCAGCGCGTTCACCGGCCCACGGTCCTTGCCTGCCGCATCCATGCTCTCGGACACTGACAGCTTCTTGTCACCGCCGATTTTCACCACCACCACGGCCTCGGACAGGCTGATCATTTTGTTATATTTATTCTTGCGCCGCTCCACCGTCACCTTGTAGCGCTTGATCTCGAAAAACTCTGGCAACAGCCCCAATTCGCGCCGCGCCAGCAACTCGAAACTGGCCTGCGCTGTGTCATAGGAATACCCCTGCGCCTCGCGCTCCTTGATCACTTCCAGAATGCGCCCAAGCGCCGGTGCGCCCTTTTCAACGGCAAGCCCTGCGTCCGCCAGACGTTTGCGCAAATTCGACTGCCCTGCCTGATTTGACATCGGAATGATCCGCGCATTGCCAACCGTTGCCGGTTCAATATGCTCATAGGTGGTGGGATCTTTCAGGATCGCGCTGGCATGCAACCCCGCCTTATGGGCGAACGCAGATGCTCCGACATAGGGTGACTGGCGCTGCGGCACACAGTTCAGGATTTCATCCAGCTGGCGGCTGATTTTCAGCAGGCCTTGCAGCGCTTGCGTGCTGATCCCTGTCTCGTAACGTTCGGCCAGCCCGGGCTTCAGCAACAGCGTCGGGATCAGGGTCGTCAGGTTGGCGTTGCCGCAACGCTCGCCCAGCCCGTTCAAGGTGCCCTGCACTTGACGCGCCCCCGCATCAATTGCCGCCAGACTGCCCGCCACCGCGTTTTCGGTGTCGTTATGGGTGTGGATACCGAGGTTTTCGCCGGGGATTCCGGCCGCAATCACCGCTTTGGTGATGGCATGGATTTCGTCCGGCAAAGTGCCGCCATTGGTGTCGCACAGCACCACCCAGCGGCAACCGGCGTCATAGGCGGCCAGAACGCATTGCAGCGCGTAGTCTGGGTTGGCCTTATAACCATCAAAGAAATGCTCGGCATCAAACAGAGCCTCGCGGCCCTGCGCCACGATATGTTTGAAACTGGCTGTGATGTTTTCGACGTTTTCATCCAGCGGAATGTTCAGCGCGGTTTTCACATGAAACTCGTGGCTCTTGCCAACCAGACAAACCGCATCCGTGCCCGCATTCATCACAGCGGCCAGCACATCGTCGTTTTCAGCGGACCGCCCGCTGCGTTTGGTCATCCCGAACGCCGCTATCGTAGCCTTGGTCTCCACCCCCGCCTCGAAAAACGCAGAGTCCGTCGGGTTCGSCCCCGGCCAACCGCCCTCGATGTAATCCACACCCAGCGCATCCAGCATTTCAGCGATCTGAACCTTTTCGGGGGTCGAGAACTGAACCCCCTGCGTTTGCTGCCCGTCCCGCAGAGTGGTGTCGTAAATATAAAGCCGCTCTTTGGTCATAGCGCACCCCGCCCGGCTTGCCCGGGCAGCGCCCGACCCTCCCCCCGGAGGGCGCTTTTGCAGCATTGGGTCTGGTAATGTCGTTGTGGGTCTTGCACCGTGGCTCTCCCCCAACCCGAAGCAAACGCCCTCCAGGCTCGGGCGCTGCCCTCTGTTGTGAATGGAGTCATTTGAGAGCCTCCAGCGGCTTAGGATCAAACGACTTTCCTAACGACCATTGCGGCCCATCAGGGGTGTCTTCCACTATAACTCCAGCACTCTCCATAGCRTCTCGAATTTCATCCGAGCGTCCAAAGTCTTTCTTCTTTCGCGCGTCTTGCCTTTGGCGCAAAAGCGAATCTATCAATTGCACCACTTCAGGCGGGTGTTCGCCAATCCAGCCAACACCAGAAAAAGAAAGTAGATCAATATCGGTATCATCAGAAATCAATCCCAACAAAACCATAGAACCGAGTAGCGCGTTGACTGAGATCACATCATTTTCTTTTGCAAGTTCTCGCATTCTCTTTATCGCAGCATGTGTATTTAGATCATTACTCAAAGCGTCTACGACTTCCGGATCCGCCGCATATGTCTCGTTACTTAAATACAAGGGCCAATTTTGCTTGGAGAACGAGAGATGTGATGATTTCAAGTGGTCAAACCATTCTCGCAATGTCGCCTCCGCCTCTTCCCGTTTCTTCTCGGTCCAATCCATCGGTTTGCGGTAATGCGTGCTTAAAAACACAAACCGGATCACCTCACCMGCCACACCCTGCGCCAGCAAATCCCGCACCGTAAAAAAGTTCCCCAACGATTTGGACATCTTCTTACCCTCGACCTGCAACATCTCGTTGTGCAGCCAATACCGCGCAAAATCCGCCTTGGGATGGGCACAGCACGACTGCGCGATCTCGTTTTCATGATGCGGGAACATCAGATCATTGCCGCCACCGTGAATATCAAACGACGCCCCCAACAGCTCATATGACATCGCCGAACACTCGATATGCCAGCCTGGCCGTCCCACACCCCAAGGCGACTCCCACCCGGGTTGGTCGCCCGTTGACGGCTTCCACAACACAAAGTCCATCGGATTGCGTTTGTAGGGCGCAACCTCGACCCGTGCGCCGGCGATCATATCTTTGATCGAGCGCCCTGAAARGGCTCCGTATTCCTTGTAGCTCTCGACCGCGAACAGCACGTGGCCCTCGGCGGCATAGGCGTGGCCCGAGGCAATCAGCCCCTCGATCATCGCCACCATCTGCGGGATATACTGCGTGGCACGCGGCATGTGGTCCGGCACCAGCGCGCCAAGCGCCGCCATGTCATCCAGAAACCACTGGATCGTCTCGTCGGTGATCTCGCCAATCGAGCGCCCGCTTTCGGCGGCCCGCGCGTTGATCTTGTCATCCACATCGGTGAAATTGCGCACATAGGTCACGTGCTCGGCCCCATACACATGACGCAGCAGCCGGTTCAGCACATCAAACACCACCACAGGTCGCGCGTTGCCAAGGTGCGCGCGGTCATAGACCGTCGGCCCACAGACGTACATGCGCACATCATTGGCATCTATCGGGGTAAAGACCTCTTTTTTGCGGGTCTTGGTGTTGTGCAGTTTGATCGTAACCATAATATCCTCATCCAAACGGTATTCGCCTAGCGGGCTTATCAAGTTCGATCTGGGATGAAAACGAAAAGAACGGCCCGCGTGACTGATGTCAGCTGGTAATACAAATACAGCAGGTGCAAGTGTTCTTGTTCATGGCGCATATATATCAGACACGGCGCACCTTGTCACCCCCCGCCCCGCGCCCCATAACAGCCGCATGGATCAAACCGCCGCCAACGCCATCTGCGCGACCTTCACAGGCGCCACGCTGGAATTCCCCTTTGGGCCAGAACCCAACGTGTGGAAAGTCGGCAACAAGATTTTCGCCATCACAGGCGCGCCAAACGGGGTGTCGCTGAAATGCGCCGATAGCCCCACCGCCGATTTACTGATCGACATGGGCCGCGCGTGCAAAGCGCCCTATTTGCCGCGCGGTGGCTGGATATTGATCGAATGGGGCACGATGGATGCGGACGAGGTAACCGAGCGGCTGAAAAGCTCTTATGACACCGTGCGGGCCAGCCTGACAAAGAAAGCGCAAGCCGAGCTGTGCTGATTGTCGCCCACCCCATATTTACCACCTGTAGCAATCAATACCGGAACGGTCTATAACGCCGAAAATACAGGCAATAACACAGACAATCAGGACCACCCAATGCAGCGTTCAACCGAAGACAAATCCGCGAACCGCGGTATGTCCCCCGTCATTCTCAGCATCCTTGTCGCCGCCTTTATCATGGCGGCCTATAACAATACCTTCTGGGCCAAAGGTTACCGGATATATGAAGGCAACATGCTGCATCTTGCCTTGTTCGGCATCGCGGTTTTTGCGCTGGTGCTGTTCATCATTGCGCTGTTTTCCAGCAAATGGGTGCAAAAGCCGGTCCTGATCCTGCTGCTGATGACCGGTGGCGTGACGTCCTATTACATGGACACGCTGGGTACGATGATCGACCGTGATATGATCCAGAATGTGGTCACCACCACGATGCAGGAAGGCAAGCACCTGATCACCTTCAGTTTCATCAGCCATGTGGTGATTTACGCGATCTTCCCGTCGCTGTTTATCCTGTGGGTCAAGGTCAAGCGCCCGACATTCCTGCGGGCGCTGATCAGCCAGACGATGCTGGCGGTTGCGGCGATCGGGCTGTGTGCCGCSYTGTTGCTGGTGAATTACAAAACCTTCTCGGGCGCGATCCGCAATAACAAGGATCTGATGGGCAGCTTCCAGCCCGGAGCACCCCTGTCCAGCACCATCCGCTATGCCCAAATGGTTCTGAACACCCGCGATATTGTGCTGCAACCGCGTGGTGAGGATGTGGTAAAAGGCCCGCTGCTGACGGCCACACCCAAACCCGTTCTGACTGTGATCATGGTCGGCGAAACCGCCCGCGCCCAGAATTTCGGGCTGAACGGATATGTGCGTGACACCACGCCAGAACTGGCCGCCCGCAACGACATCATCGCCTTTCAGGATGTCAGCAGTTGCGGCACCGCCACCGCCACATCCCTGCCCTGCATGTTTTCGCGGTTTGATCGTGGCAGCTATTCTTACGAGGCCGGACTTGGCAATGAAAACCTGCTGGATATCCTGTCACGCTCCGGTGTGCATGTGGAATGGTGGGATAACAACACGGGGGCAAAAGGCATTGCTGATCGTATCGACAGTCGCGAATTGACCTATCTTGAAAACCAGGACTATTGCAGCGTTGGCGAATGCAACGACGGGATATTCTTGCCTTTCCTGCAAGAGGTGCTGGACAACATCACCGAAGACACCGTTCTGGTGATGCACCACATCGGCAGCCACGGCCCTGCCTATTATCTGCGCTACCCGAAAGAATACGAGCGTTTCACCCCAACCTGCGACAAGACCGAGCTGAAGGATTGCACCCAAGAGGAAATCACCAACACATATGACAACACGCTGGCCTATACCGACCACATACTGGCCGAAACCATCAAAATGCTGGAAACACAGGACAAAGCCGTTACCACAATGATCTATATGTCCGACCACGGTGAATCCCTTGGCGAAGGCGGGTTATATCTGCACGGCACCCCCTATTTTATGGCGCCGGACACGCAAACCAAAGTGCCCTTCGTTATCTGGCTGTCCGAGGGGTATAAAACCGCTTTTGCAACAGACACAACCTGTCTGGAGGATCGCGCCAACCAGCCCGCGACCCACGCCAACCTGTTCCACTCCGTGTTGGGATTGATGGACATCACCACGACCGAAAAAACCGCAGACCTTGATCTGTTTTCAGCCTGCCGCATGGCACCGGAGTAACCGATGACACAACCTGAAAAGCCCAGCCAAGTTAAACCAGAGCGCATCACCGGCATCAAACATGTCTTTGCCGCCACCAGCTATTCCATCGGCGGTATCAAGCGTCTGTGGGGCGAAACCGCGTTCCGCCACGAGGTGCTGTTATACCTGATGGTGATGGGTGTTTTTGCCGCCATCGGCGCAAATCTGGGCGAGTTCATTGCAGCCAGTATTCTGGCCCTGCTGCTGATCGCCGTCGAGGCGCTGAACACCGCAATCGAGACCGTGGTCGACCACATTTCACCACAATGGAACGAATTCGCCCGTGACGCCAAAGACCTTGGATCCTTGGCGGTCATGTGTTTGTTGATTGCAAACGGGCTGTTTCTGGCATACGTGCTGTTCCAACATCTAACCCTCACCTAGATTACGGATCACCATGTCAAACCCGCTGAAAATCGTCGCCGTCCCGATGCACCCCGAGGGCGTGAAATTTGTCGCCATCTTTGCGGCGATCTCTGTCGCCCTTGGCCTGCTGTGGGACCCGCTGTTCTGGGTCGGCATGGTGCTGACGGTCTGGTGCTATTATTTCTTTCGCAATCCGGTGCGCTCGGTGCCGCAAAATGACGATTTGATCCTGTCGCCCGCCGATGGCGTCGTCAACCTGATCACCACCGTGGTGCCACCCGCCGACATGGGGCTGGGCAGTGAGGAACGGGTGCGGGTTTCGGTGTTTATGAACGTGTTCAACTGCCACGTGAACCGCGCGCCGATGGCCGGTGAATTCACCAATATCACCTACCACAAAGGCAAGTTTGTGAACGCGTCACTGGACAAAGCCAGCGAACATAACGAGCGCAATTCGCTGACCATCACCAATAAGGACGGGTTGAAAATCGGCGTGATCCAGATCGCCGGTCTGGTGGCGCGGCGCATCGTTTGCTTTACCTCGGTGGGCGCCAAAACCGAGGCGGGCGTGGTGTTTGGCCTGATCCGGTTTGGCTCACGGCTGGATGTGTTCCTGCCGGTCGGGGTGCAGCCCAAAGTGGTGCTGGGCCAAAACGCGGTGGCTGGTGAAACCGCACTGGCCGATCTGTCTGACCCGACCCCGAACTACGTGGGAAAACGGATTTGAACGCCCCCGAGCAAAAAAACATTCCCCTGCGCCGGTTCATCCCGAATTTCGTAACGATCTTCGGGCTTTGCGCTGGCCTGACCTCGGTGCGTTATGGCATGTCCGGCCAATTCTCGATGGCAATGGCGCTGATTTTACTGGCGGTCCTTCTGGATGGCGTTGATGGAAAACTGGCCCGGATGCTGGATTCCTCCAGCCAGTTTGGTGCCGAGCTGGACACCTTGGCCGATTTCTTCAACTTCGGCATCGCCCCCACTATCCTGCTCTATCTAATGTTCTTTGCGGGCACCGAATTTGCCAATATCGGCTGGCTGGCGCTGATCATGTTCACCATCGCCTGCATGATGCGTCTGGCCCGTTTCAACGTGGCGCTGCTGCAGGATGACGACACCCCCAAAGACAGCCGGTTTTTCATCGGGGTGCCCGCTCCGGCACTGGCTTGTCTAGGGCTTTTGCCCGCATTCCTGTATCTGGCCGGCTGGACCGGCATTGCCACCCACCAAGTGCTGATTTCACTTTATATCATCGGCGCGGGCGCACTTGCGGTCAGCCGGATCCCGACGTTTTCGCTCAAACACGTCAGCGTCAACCCGCGGCATCAGGCGTGGATGTTCGGTGCCGTGGTGCTGTTCATGATCAGCCTGACGGTATATCCGTGGCATGTGATGGCGCTGGTTGATCTGATTTATCTGGCGTCCCTGCCGATGTCCTATAAGGCAGCCAAACAGGGCATCGTGGCAGAATAACCGCTGCATCACCTGCGGAATAATCTATTGAGCGAAATTCTGGGTGATGTAATAGGTGCCGCAATACTGCGCCTTGGGGTCATGATGTATCGCTGTGCCCACCATTTTCATCCGCCGGTCCAGAATATTATGCCGGTGACCTGGTGAATCCATCCACAAGTTCACAATATAACGCGCCAGAGACTGATAGCTGTGCGGCGGAATAACTTGCCCTGCAGAATTGCTGAACTGGCAACTGGCAGCGTTGTCGATGACAAACTGCTTTTGCTCCATCCGGAAGCGGTAAACCATACCGATATTTTCTGCCGTGGCCTTCCAGCGCAGACCGGAGCGTTTGATCCGCTGCTCCAATGTGCGGCGCCCCGAAACGGTCGAGGTATGTGACATATTGCTGGCGCGGGCCATCCATTTGCTGTGCCCCGCTGCCATGTTACGCAGTTTTGGCTCCGAGCGCAGTTTCCCTAGACCGGCACGACACCTGTGATAGTTCACTTCAACGCGGACCGCTGCATCGAGCAGGGACGCGTTGATGTTTCGGCCGGGCTGAATGGCCTGATTGGCCCCTGATACGGCCTTGCGCGAACAGGCTTCGACTTGCGTAGCGAGGGTTAGGGAAACGCTGGCAATCGCCAGAGCGCAGAACAGTTTCTTTTTCATTACGTGCCCCTCAGGGTATGTTGCTCGATACATAACTCGCACCAACTCAACACCAAAATATTGGCAAAACCATGTCCATTTTTGTGCATTCTGCTCAATTTCATTAAAGCCATCCCCATAGCTTGGCTTATGAATACGTCTTTGCCTTCCCTATAGATACAGAATAGATACAGAAAACCTTTAGGGTGGTGGATGCCCGCCGATCCSCCCCCCTGCGACCCAAATATTGCAGCCACACAATTCCCRGTTTGACAAACCATCTCGGGCGTGGTCGCGTGACCAAAATACGTTAGGGAGTCGCGCGATGGAACAATCAAACAAGATCACCACTTTGCTGGGTGGCGGCGATGATGGCTGGGGCATATTCCTGAAGTCCCGCAGGATGATTGATGAGGGCATCCCTGTCATCGAACTGACGGTTGGTGAACATGACATCCGCACCCACCCCGACATCCTGAAGGCCATGCACAACGCCGCAATCGGCGGGCATACCGGATATGCGATGGTGCCGGGCAATACCGATTTACGTCAGGCCGTGGCGACGCGAGTGCAGGAACGCACCGGTGTGCCGACCACGATGGACAACGTGTTGATTACGCCTGGCGGGCAATCGGCACTGTTTTCCTCGCACCTCGCGGTTTGCGATGAAGGCGACACCGCACTCTATATCGACCCCTACTATGCCACCTACCCCGCCACCCTGCGGGCCGTGGGCGCCATCCCGCAAACCATCCCCGCCCATGCGGTGGATAATTTCCAGCCCCGCGCCGAGGAGATCGCCAAACACGCGGCGGGCGCCAAATCCCTGCTGATCAACTCGCCCAACAACCCGACCGGCGTGGTCTATTCCCGCGCCACGCTCAACGGCATCGCGGATGTGTGCCGCACCCATGACCTGTGGCTGATCTCGGACGAGGTATACGACACCCAGATATGGCAGGGCGAACATATCTGCCCGCGCGCCCTGCCCGATATGGCTAAGCGCACGCTGGTGGTTGGCTCGATGTCCAAAAGCTATGCGATGACCGGCAGTCGCATTGGCTGGATCGTCGCGCCGGTTGCGGTAATCGAGAACCTGATTAACCTCGCCACCCACACCACCTATGGCGTGCCCGGTTTTATTCAGGACGCCGCCCTGTATGCGCTGGGGCGTGGTGCGCCGCTCGAGGTTGAAATCGCCGCCCCTTTCAAACGCCGCCGCGAGATAGCAATGGATGTGCTGGCGGGCCAAAACGTGGTCAAACATGTGCCCTGCATGGGCGCGATGTATCTGATGCTGGATATCCGCGCCACGGGGCTGACCGGCGAAGGGTTTGCCGATGCGCTGCTTGAGGCTGAACACATCGCAACAATGCCCGGCGAAAGCTTCGGCACCTCGGCGGCAGGGCATTTGCGGGTGGCGATGACGGTGAATGACGAGGCATTCAGGGAGGCTTTGGAACGGTTGGTTGAATTTGCCAAAAGCCTGACATAACTCAGGTAGTGTCTTGACGCGTATGTGAACTACCAAATACTGTTTTGTCTGAATAACCAAGTGCAATTATCATGAAAGTAATAGGTCGCCTTATGCCAGTGAACCACTACCGGCTGAGGCCGGTAGCATCCCGTTTGGAATGTAATTCCAGGTACTGCATGATGATCTCGTCGGTCACATTCCCCGATGTTGTCG
>NVTS01000086.1 GCA_002732995.1 Marinosulfonomonas sp.
TGGTCTAATAAGTCCTTGGAAATTGTCATCGTTGTCATGCTCCTTCGTTGCAGAAGCATGGACCAAATTACTCATACACAGAAGATCAGACACTCTCACTGTTGCGCCGACTCCTCAAAATATCTCAATATCATTGCTTACCTTAATTTTTGGCAAAGGTTCCGCCACTTCCGGGAATTCAACCCGCCCTAACATTTTTTGCCGCGCCCTCCCTGAATGCGGCCAAAATTGAATGCGCCGTGCCTGTTCCCCGCCCAAACTCTGACTCAAGCAGGAAATGCCTTCTGCCTGTAGGAAAGAGAAAACAAACTCCCCATTCTTTAGGCCAACATCAGAGAACCGTGATATCATTTTCCCGCCGCCAAACAGTTTCGCTTGCAGACGGCTTTTCACCCCCCCCTGTTTTATGATGGCATTGATCAGCAGTTCCATTGCATTCACTCTGGAGCCAGCATAGTCCGCTGGCTTTTTATTATCATGGGGCACCAAAATATGATTCATTCCGCCAACACCTGCAACCGGATCCCAAAGGCAGGCGGACACACACGAGCCCAAAATTGTTGTGATCATAGCATCCTCGGCCGAGGCAGTTGCAAATTCGCCCTGCGTGATATGTGTCGTATTCATGATCCTGCTTCCCTGATATTTCACACACTGTGTACAGGCGTCAGAAATCTTCCCAGTCGCTTTCAACTTGCGGCCTCACAGCCAATTCAGTCGCGGCACCACTGTTCATTACAGGGGCGGCACTCCTTACTGGCTGGCGTCCTAGTTGAATCGATTCTTCTCGTGCTGATTGGAAATTTGCGGCCACAACATTGTTGTCTTGGGAACCAATCTGGAATTTGGACATTGTGTCGGAAAGTATCTCGGCTTCTTGTGTCAATGCATGACTGGCCGCCGTGGTTTCTTCAAACATTGCCGCATTTTGTTGCGTTACCTGATCCAGCTGGTTCACAGCCGTATTGATTTCAGCAAGCCCCGAGGATTGCTCATTCGCAGAAATTGCAATCTCGGATACGTGGTTTGAAATATTTGAAACCGATTCAAAAATCTGGCCCAAAGCCTCGCCAGCCTGACCAACCAGATCAACGCCGCGCTTCACATGTTGGCCACTTGCGGAGATCAAGTCATTGATTTCGCGGGCGGCATCGGATGATCGTTGTGCCAAAGCCCTAACTTCGGAAGCAACAACTGCAAAACCTCGTCCAGCTTCTCCGGCACGCGCTGCCTCGACACCGGCATTGAGGGCCAGCAGGTTGGTTTGAAAGGCAATATCATCAATCACACTGATAATCCTTGAAATCTGGCTTGAAGATGCCTGGATTTCACCCATCGCTTCAACGGCCTCCCGCACAACCGCACCACTGGATTCGGCATTTTCTTTGGCGTTAGAGACAACCTGATTGGCCTGTTCAGCCCCGTCGGCCGCAGACCGGACACTGACGGTCAACTCATCTAGGGCGGCGGCTGTTTCTTCCAGGGTTGCGGCCTGTCGTTCGGTCCGGCGCGACAGATCATCAGCCGCATTGCTGATATCAGACGCCTCGCCCCGAATGGATTCGGCATTGTTAATCACACCCAGCATTACATCACGTAATGTTGCGACGGCCCCATTGAAATCATTGCGCAACTGCTCATATTCCGGTTTGAACACGGTGGTGATTTCCACCGTCAAATCACCATCTGATAATTGGCGCATGCCAACCCTCAATGCCTCGACAACTTCTGCTTGGGCCTGCTCTTGTGCGATCCGCTTTGCTTCGGACTCTTCCATAAGGAGTTGGGCCTGGGTTACATCATTTCCGACAAGCAGGATGCGAATAATCTCGCCGGATTTACCTTGCACTGGGCTAAATGCCCCTTCCAGAGTGCCATCAGTGCCCCCGCCCGCATCAACAAGAAACTTGCCCACGACGGATTCACCGCCAACCACCCGATCCCAGATCGCCCCGTGTTCTTTTGCCAGTTCAGAATCGAATTTAACCAGTTCCGACAGTTTCTTGCCAATTTGGCCGTTGTCGACACCGCCAGTCAGATTTAGAAAGTTATCATTGGCAACCAGAAGCGTTCCGTCCGAGGAAAATTCAGCTTTTGACTGGTTTTCTTCAATGGCTTTCAAAACCGCTTCGCTCATCCGCGCCAGCGTGACGTCATTCCATTCCACAACACACCCAAGCTGCTCTCCATCACTATCAATAACCGAATTGATATCCAGTGAAAATCTGGCATTCCCGACAGGTATTTCAGCACGAAACGGCAGGTTTGCAGGGTCACTAAGTAAATCCCTGACGCGCGTAGGGACCGCGTGGAATATATCCATACTGTACCCGATAACATTGTTTGCATCAAACGCAGGATTTACCGTTTTGAACTGATCTTCATATTCAACAAACAGTCTGGATACCGAAGCATTAACCAGTTTGATGGTGAAATCCTGATCAACGATCATCAAACCTACAGATGTACCTTCAAATGCTGTGCCTTTGAACAGGGTTTCTGCCGCCCCTTCTTCGGCATCTTTCAGTTTACTTCGGAATTTTTCAAGAACCGATGCAATTTCACCAATTTCATCCCCACGGTTTGCGGCAGGGATTTCAATATCGTATTCTTCCTTTGCCACCAATTTCATCGCCTTGCCAACCTGCGCAAGCGGTTGCGCAACGCTACGCGCAAGGAATATTGAAATAAGGGCAGAAATTGCTGCAAGTATGCTACCTTGCAGGATCATTTTGTTTCGCAAGGATACAGCCGGAGCAAGTAATTCTTCGGTATCCTGTTCGGCAATCATTGCCCATGTCAGGTTGCCAATTTGTATAGGCGCATAGGCCGCCAAAACTTCCTCGCCATRKWSSMCRWCKYCRYSWTMMRRWYMTGRWKCRMYTGASWMYRCACGATCAACCATTTCCGGGTCGATGATGAGTTGGCCTATCGCGTCCGGATCCCCCTCCATCGAGCTAAGTCTCGGATGGTAATCCGGCCCCACAGCCATGACATTTCCGGTTTCACCCAGACCTGCGTTTGATTGGAACGCTGCGCTGATTGACTTGGTGGTGATCTGGATTGCATAGACCCCCATGACGGACCCATTAGAGGACAGGATCGGGGCGGAAATAAAGCCAGAGTAAGCGCCATCACTGGGTCCGTATGGTGCCAGATCAACAAAGGCGGTTTCATTTGCTCCCAAGGTTAATGCCTTCTGGTAAGCCTTTGCCAAACCAGTGTTATTATAATCTCCGGTTACAATATTTGTGGCATAGTCAGATTCTTTTACGACCGAATAAATCAGATTCCCTTCCAGATCGAACAGGAAAATATCGTAATATGAATTTCGTTCCAACACCGTCTGGTAAAATGGATGATGGCGGCGGTGTTTGCGGGAATAATCCGTTTGCGCCGATGAAAAATCGAGCACCTGAACCTCGCCGGTTTCCTGTTGCGCCTCAAAGGTAAAGTGTTCCTTTAAATAGGCGGTTTTATTCCCTGGCAGGGCAACCCACGCGCCGATGAAATCAGTCACTGCCCGTCGCGCAGCCGGGCTGCTTGCTTGCGAGACGACTTCTTTTGCGAGGGTATCGTGCCAAACGGTGATATTCGCCATGCGCGTTTCAAGGGCAACCTGCAGTCGTGTTCTGGCTGAGTCATCCAGCGTGGTTTTGGCGTTGTAATACGCCAAAACCCCCATCCCGATCAGTGCAACCGCACTAAGCGACAACATAATCAGGGGCAGTTTTACAGAAATTTTCATATTATTCAGAAACGACATTATCCAGTTCTCCACAGCCAAGGCACGGGACGCGATTACGGGCAGTGCCGCAAACCGATCCATTCACGCACACCATCGCGCTCAGGAGTGAAGATTCGTTTAAGTCAGGAAAGTTACGATCAACAATCGCCCAGTTGACCGCAAAAAATAGTCAAAGTTACATCAGGTTAACCATATAACCTGATGTAACTATTGTGTGATTGTCGTTAAGTCAGGCAGATGGGCCCGCACCTAATTCCCGAGGAAATCGCCAGCGCGGAAGTTGCCCAGATTACCGAGAAGTTGACGAAGGAACGTAATGCCTTTGATATTACTGTCCGTCACGCGGCGCGACAACGGCACAACGCGGCCGTCTTCCAGCGTAAAGCGTTCGATGTTTTCAACAATTCCATCATCGGTAAACGAAATGGCCAGCACCTGTCGGTCAATGATTTGCGGGGCTTTATAAGCAAAGTGGCGCCAACGGCTTTGAGTATAATACCAATTACCAGCCTCGAGCACACCAAAAGATGTGGGCCGGCCTACCGTTTCGGCCACGGAATCGCGGCTATCAATGCCAACGATAATCTCTTCCATATCCGTATCGGTCGGAACATACCCGTGGTTTTGATAGGTTGCGGAACATGCGCCAACGGCCAGAACAAGCATTCCAAACGCGCCCAATCTTATGTGTCGTAACAGTTTTGACATACCCAGCCCTTTGCTCCACCCTTGCCTTAGCCCTGATCACCCCGTAATTTGGACTGTGCATCCGACCTATAGAAGGTTTGGCTGCGGTTCAAGAATGGAAAACGCATTGCAAATGACGGACAAGGCACAAAAATCGCAAAAACTGCGCGTGGCAGGGCTGGATACGCAAAAGCCAACGGTGTTCGAGATGCAGCCATCGGCCCCCAAACGCAGTGCAATTGCCAGTGATCTGGATCTGCTCGGGCTGCGCAAGCTGCGGTTTACTGGCTCCATCACCGCCACAGGGGATGCCGACTGGACCCTGACGGCCGATTTGGGCGCGACCGTGGTGCAGGCTTGTGTGGTAACATTGGTGCCGGTCACCACCCGTATTGATGTTGCTGTATCGCGTCAGTTTGTGGCCGCGGTCGCAGAACGGGTCGCAGAACGGGTTGATCCGGACGAGGAAATCGAGATTTCGCCAGATGATAACAGCGAGCCATTGGGCACGCATATTGATCTGGCGGCCGTAATGACCGAGGCGCTATTACTGGCGCTACCGTTATATCCCAAGGCCGAGGGCGCAAACCTTGAAGCCAGCACATTCACCGAGACCGGAAAAACCCCGATGTCCGACGAGGCCGCACGCCCGTTTGCCGGGCTTTCGGCCCTGCGCGACAAGCTGGGAAAAGACGAATAAATACAGGCAATACCGCCGCTAGATCCTGCGCCCAAGAAAACACTTGCACCGGCCCCAAATCCCAGTATGTTCCGCGCTCGCACAAATGACGGGTTGTAAATTCAGCCCCTGTTGGCGTATGAGACATAAAAGATATGAAACGCAGGGGTAATTACCCCTTTTAGCCCGAGGTTGTGACATGGCTGTTCCTAAGAGTAAGATTTCGCGGTCACGCCGCGGTCAGCGTCGTTCACACGATGCACTGGTTGCTGGCAATCCTGCCGAATGCCCGAATTGCGGTGAATTGAAACGCCCACACCACGTCTGTTCCGACTGTGGCCACTATGCTGAACGCGAAGTCGTTGCGATGGTGGACGAGGCCGATTTTGACGACGAAGACGCGGCCTAGCGCAACTTTGGCACCTAGAGCATGACATCGGACACAAATACCCCGACTACTCTGGGTGCAACACGCACCGTTATCTCTGTTGACGCCATGGGTGGCGATCTGGGGCCGGCAGCTGTTGTTGCCGGCATTTCCCGTTCCGCACGCGAAAATCCGGACATCGGGTTTATTGTCAGCGGTGACAAACCCACATTAGAAGCGCTGTTCGCCAAAAAACGCGACCTGGCGGACCGATGTGAGATTCGCCACACGGACGAAGTCGTCACCATGGATGCCAAACCCAGCCATGTGATGCGCTATGGCAAAGCCACATCAATGTGGTCGGCGGTGGATGCGGTGAAATCCGGTGATGCCTCGGTCTGTGTGTCCTTGGGCAACACTGGCGCGTTGATGGCGGTATCAATGATCCGGCTGCGCAAACTGCCCAGCATCAACCGCCCCGCCATCGCCTGCCTCTGGCCGTCACGCAATGCGGGCGGGTTCAACATTATGCTGGACGTGGGCGCCGATATTCGCGCCGATCAGGAAGATTTGCTGCAATATGCCTTGATGGGGGCGTCCTATGCCCGCAACGGCATGGGCATCAAACATCCGCGCGTTGGCCTGCTGAATGTCGGCACCGAAGAACACAAGGGGCGCGCTGAACTGAAGGTCGCGCATGAATTGATCTCGGATGCTGCTGATGCTGGAAATTTTGAATTTGTCGGCTTCGTTGAGGGCGGTGATATTCCATCTGATCGCGTTGATGTGATCGTCACCGACGGGTTCACCGGCAATGTCGCGCTAAAAACCGGCGAAGGCACCGCCAGCCTGATCAGTGAATTTTTACGACAAGCCTTCAAGGCCACCCCGTTCGCCCGCATTGCGTCGCTACTGGCGCTGACCTCGCTTAAGCGGTTGAAAAAACGCATTGATCCGCGCCGCGTCAATGGTGGCTTGTTTCTGGGGCTGAACGGCACAGTGATCAAATCGCACGGATCAGCGGATGAGACCGGCATCGCTGCGGCCATCCAGCTGGCGATCACCCTGTCCAAATCAGATTTTTCCCATAAACTGGCGGCACGGGTTGCATCTGCGTCCTCGGCCCGCCAAGATACCGATATAACAGAAGAATAAACAGGCTCCTCAATGACAATACGCGCCGTGGCAATTGGCGTTGGGCACTACCTGCCTGAACGCATCGTCCCAAACAGTGAATTTGAAAAAACGCTGGATACGACAGATGAGTGGATTCGCACCCGATCCGGCATCGAGCGGCGCCATTTTGCCGCCGAGGGCGAAACCACATCGCAAATGGCCGTGGCCGCCGCCAATGCAGCCCTAAAAGACGCGAGGCTCATAGCGGATGACATTGACGCCATCATCGTGGCCACCTCGACGCCCGATCACACATTCCCGTCCGTCGCCACCATGGTGCAGGCCGAAATCGGCATGACGCGCGGCTTTGCCTTTGACGTTCAGGCGGTTTGCGCCGGTTTCGTCTTTGCGCTGGCCAACGCCAACGCGTTGATCCTGTCGGGGCAGGCCAAACGGGTGCTGGTGATCGGGGCTGAAACCTTTAGCCGGATCATGGACTGGACTGATCGCGCAACTTGCGTTTTGTTCGGCGACGGGGCCGGTGCGCTGGTTCTCGAGGCGCAAACTGGTGACGGCACCACAGCGGATCGCGGAATTCTGGCCACCGACCTGAATTCGGATGGGCGGCTTAAGGATATRCTTTATGTCGACGGTGGCGTGTCCACCACACAGACCTCGGGATATCTGCGGATGCAAGGCAACGCCCTGTTTCGCCAAGCCGTTGAAAAGCTGACAGAAACGGCAGAAACAGCCCTGCGAAAAGCCGGATTGCAAGACAGCGACGTTGACTGGATCGTGCCGCATCAGGCCAACATCCGCATCATCAAAGGCACCGCCAAAAAGATGGGCATCCCGATGGACCGCGTGGTTTTGACGGTCCAGGATCATGGCAACACTTCTGCCGCATCGATTCCCCTCGCATTGTCTGTCGGCAAGGCCCGCGGGCAGATAAAACAGGGCGATTTACTGGTCACCGAAGCGATTGGTGGCGGTTTGGCATGGGGCTCAGTGGTAATACGGTGGTGATTTGGCGGTAATTCGGCGGCAATCGCCCGTTTAACGCCCACTTCCAAGCCATTGATATTGACTCGGAAATTCACAGACCGCTATGGTTGTCCAAATCGCATCATTGCGACATGGGGGACGATATGAGTGAAAAGACATTAACACGAATGGATTTAAGCGAAGCGGTGTTTCGCGAAGTTGGCCTGAGCCGCAATGAATCGGCGCAACTGGTCGAAAGCGTTCTGGGCCATATGTCCGACGCTTTGGTCAAAGGCGAATCTGTCAAAATCTCGTCGTTCGGCACCTTTGGGGTGCGCGACAAGGCAGCGCGCATCGGGCGCAACCCCAAAACCGGCCAAGAGGTTCCGATCCACCCGCGCCGGGTCCTTACATTCCGCCCGTCGCACCTGATGAAAGACCGGGTCGCTTCCGGCAACAAACGTTAAGGGGGCGCGCGGTGGCCAAATCACCCGACGCCTTTAGAACCATCAGTGAAGTCGCCGACTGGCTTGACACCCCTGCGCATGTGCTGCGCTTTTGGGAGAGCCGCTTTAGTCAGGTGAAACCTGTAAAACGTGCCGGTGGTCGGCGTTATTATCGCCCTGCCGATATGCTGCTGCTGGGCGGCATCAAAAAACTGCTGCACGAAGACGGGATGACGATTAAGGGCGCACAAAAAATGCTGCGCACTGACGGGGTCAAAAAGGTCTCGACCCTATCACAACCGGTTGATGGCCTCAACGATGGCGACGTTCTGGATGTCAAACCGGCGACCCCCGCTACAGCGTCCCCCCTGACGGTTGTTGAAACCGAAAAACCTGCGGAGGAGGCCAAAACCGAAGCCATTCCCCCTGCCCCCGAAACAAACGCCCCTGCCAAAGCTGCCGAAAAACCGCAACCCGACGACGATGCGGCTCCGACCCAAGATACAGAGGCACCCGCGACAGATGCCAAGGCAGATACGGCCGCAAAAACCAAAGTCGAGACCAAAGCTGACACCAAAGAGGATACCAAACCCGTCACAGACACAGTCACAGTCACAGTCACAGACAGCGAAAACGATTCCCTGTCATCAATCTATAGCCGCCTCACAGCCCTGCATGGCCGGATGAAATCCGACATTGACCCTAAGCGACAGGGTTAAGCCACCGATATGGTTTTTCACGCTTGCTTTGATGCGCAAACACATTATGTAGAGCCTGAGTTCGGGCTATGGCGCAGCCTGGTAGCGCGTCCGTCTGGGGGACGGAAGGTCGCAGGTTCGAGTCCTGCTAGCCCGACCAACATCAAACCCGCCTGTCACCTAAATGGTGTGGGCGGGTTGATAGTTTTGGGGGCATAAAGATGACAAAACCCGGCACTGGCGTCCTACCGGATCACGCCCTGCGCGATATGATTGTGGCAGGCCACATCACCGCCGACCCAGCAATTGTCCCTGAACAAATCCAGCCCGCATCGCTGGACATGCGCCTTGGCACCACCGCCTACCGCGTGCGCGCCTCTTTTCTAACGGGGGCTGCCTCCACCGTTGCCGAGCGTCTGCATGAATTTGAAATGCACCGGATTGATCTGACCGGTGGCGCCGTGCTGGAAAAAGGTGCGGTTTACCTCGTGCCTTTGATGGAAGGTCTGGCCCTGCCCACCGGCATTCAGGCCGTGGCCAACGCCAAATCCTCGACCGGGCGTCTTGACCTGCTGACCCGCACCATCACCGATTACGGCACCGAATTTGACCGCATCCCGCCAGGCTACAGCGGCCCGCTTTAYGCTGAAATCTGCCCGCGTTCGTTTTCGGTGCTGGTGCGTCCTGGTATGCGCCTGAACCAGATCCGGTTTCGCGCCGGCCAAGCGGTGCTGACAGATAACGAACTCCTTGCCCGCCACACCAAACACGCGCTGGTCGATGGCGAGGCCCATATCGACGCGGGCCTCGGGTTTTCCGTCGATCTGAAACCCGAAACCGGCAACCTTGTTGGCTACCGCGCCAAACCCCATACCGGCGTGATCGATCTGGATAAAATCGGCTTTTATGACCCGATGGAATACTGGGAGCCGATCCACACCAATGATGCCCGCATTATTCTTGACCCCGGTGCATTCTATATTCTGGTCAGCCGCGAAGCGGTGCATATCCCGCCCGATTGCGCCGCCGAAATGGCGCCCTACCTTGCCATGGTCGGTGAATTCCGCGTCCATTACGCAGGATTTTTCGATCCCGGCTTTGGCCACGACGCCGCTGGCGGCAAAGGCTCGCGCGGAGTGCTCGAGGTGCGCTGCCACGAGGCGCCGTTTGTATTAGAACACGCCCAAACGGTCGGACGACTGGTCTATGAGCGTATGGCAAGCGTGCCTAAAACCCTCTACGGGGCCGACCTCGCCTCAAACTACCAAGGCCAAGGTCTCAAACTGTCCAAACACTTCAAGACAGCATAATTCAAGCTTCGGCTTCTTCTTTTCCTAAATACCTGCGCCGCAGGCATCCCGCGCCTAAAACCGCCCCATACGCCGAGCCATCCGCGCCATGTCTTTGGCTTTTTTAGTGGTCTCTTTGGCCTTTTGCGCCTGCTCGCGCTCGGCTGGCGTCATTTCATCGCAGGATTTGCCACGGTTCGCGGCCATATCGATGCCTTTGTTCACCGCCTTGCGCATCACCATACGCATGATCATGTTGATGATCTGGTTGATATTCATATCAGTCTCCTAATGCAATTCGTGCAATATTGAATCATATTTTCCACCGAACGCAAATGTTTTACATTCGCTGCCTCGGTGTGAAATACGATTCTTATATACGAGTAGAGCACGAGCCGCTCTACTCCTCAAACATTTCACTTTGACCAATCGCTGCGTCCCCGTCTTCCGCATCGCCATCGGACATACCCGGCATGGATCCTGGAGGCAAGCGGCTCTCCAGCAACCCGGCGGATCGTAATTCTTTCAGCCCCGGCAGATCGCGGGCGTTTTCCAGACCGAAATGATCCAGAAACCCTTGCGTCACCACAAACGTCACTGGCCGTCCCGGTGTCATCCTGCGGCGGCCAAACCGGATCCATTCCATTTCCAGCAATTGATCCACTGTACCACGGCTAACGGAAACACCGCGAATTTCCTCGATCCCGGCCCGTGTCACCGGCTGGTGATAGGCGATAATCGCCAAGGTCTCGATCGCGGCACGCGACAGTTTGCGCGTTTCAACCGTTTCTTTTTGCATCAAAAAACCAAGGTCGGGTGCGGTGCGGATCGCCCAGGCATCACCGACCCGTTGCACCGACACGCCACGCCCCTCGTAACGCTTGCGCAGATGCTGGGTCGCCTCGGCCGCGTCACAACCATGCGGCATGCGGTCATTCATTTCCTTGACGCTCACAGGTTCTGCTGTGGCAAACAGGATCGCCTCGACCATACGCTCCTGATCGCCCATTGGTGGCGCTTCAAACAAGCTCTCTTCAATCTCGGGTTTATCAACATCTTCAGTCATCATTCTCAGCCTTCTTGCGAATCTGGATCGGGGCGAACGCCTCGCCCTGACGAATTTCGATCTGGCCCAGCTTGGCCAATTCCAAAGATGCTGCAAAATTGGCCGCCGTGGCGCTGCGCCGCTTTGCAGGGTCCAACTCCCAGCCATCCGGAAGGTAACTCTCTAGTCCGGTCCAGTCACCCGCATAGCCAATCAGCCCGCGCATCCGTTCCAGCGCCTGCTCCAACGTCATGATCGCTTTGCGGTCCATGGTAAACGGGCGGAATTCGTCCTTGGTGCGGGTGCGCGCATAGGCCTGCATCAGGTCCAGCAAGGTTGCGGTATAGGTGACACGGCGAATGCGGGTGACGTCCTCGGGCAGACCACGGGCGAAAAAATCGCGCCCCATCTGGTCGCGCGCCATCAGCTTGGCCGCACTGTCGCGCATCGCTTGCAAACGCTCCAGCTGGAATGCCAGATGTGCGGCCAACTCCTCGCCTGACGGGCCTTCCTCGGTCGGGTCAGGCGGCAGCAACAGGCGCGATTTCAGAAATGCCAGCCATGCTGCCATCACCAGATAATCTGCCGCAAGTTCCAGACGTAAATCTTTGGTTTCATTGATAAATTTCAAATATTGCTCGGCCAAAGCCAGTACCGATATCTTGCGTAAATCCACCTTCTGGGTGCGCGACAGGGTCAGCAGTAAATCCAGCGGCCCCTCGTAGCCATCGRCGTCAACAATCAAGGCCTCGGCCACCAGCCGCTCCTCTACCGCACGCGGCTTATCTTCCTCGAATTCAACGTCAGTCATCTTTGCGCCCGCCTATAAGGTGCACAAATTCGTCTTCTAACGCCAAAACATCAACGGAATCAGGAGATTTGCGCCACTTTAACGCGGCATCGGCCCGCGATTGTGCCGCGTGCGTAAACATCCCCGCCTCACCCGCAACCTGCGCCATCTCGTCCAGATCACCATTGCAATGCAGGATCATATCCATGCCGCCCGCCAGTGACGCCGCCAAACCCAAGGTCAAGCTGATCAACCGCACCGGCCCGCAACGAGCCACCGACCGGGACATGCCCCAGCCAGACAACTTCGCCTTGGAAGTCAGACTCTACCAGCGT
>NVTS01000087.1 GCA_002732995.1 Marinosulfonomonas sp.
GGCGAAAAATGGGGCGGTGGTTTTGATGCCGAGTGGGTGAGGGAGGGGACGGTGGGGAAGAGAAGAGGAAGATTTTTACCACAGAGAGCGCAGAGGGCACAGAGAAGAGGGGATGGGGGGAAGATTTGTGGGATTGGTCCTAGTATTGGGGCCCGGCTTTGATTGTCGTTTGAGGCCGATTGATACTTTTTTTCACAGCACTGTGAGGAGCTTTTCAAATGTCGAATTCAGCGAATCAGTCGAATCAGCCCGTTATTGTTGCCGCTCGTCGGACGCCTGTTGGGAAGTTTTTTGGGTCGTTGTCGAAGGTGGCTTCGCCTGCGATTGGGGGGTTTGCCATTGAGGCGGCGCTTGGGGATGCTCCTGGGGCCAAGGATTGTGTTGACGAGTGCATTATGGGGTGTGTGCTTCAAGCGGGGGTTGGGCAGAACCCGGCTCGGCAGGCGGGGCTCAAGGCGGAGCTGCCGACCTCCCTGAATGCCGTGACTATCAACAAGGTGTGCGGCTCCGGCCTCAAGGCCGTGCACCTCGCCAGCCAGGCCATTCGCTGCGGCGAGGCCGAGGTGGTGATCGCCAGCGGCGTCGAGAGTATGAGCCGCGCGCCAATGGTGATGCCCAAACCGGATGCAGCCTTTTCGAGGCGAGCCGAAGTGTTTGACACCACAATCGGCTGGCGGTTTGTGAACAAGGTATTGGCGGCGCAATACGGCACGGATTCGATGCCGGAAACAGCTGAAAATGTGGCCGAGGAATTCAACATCTCGCGGGCCGATCAGGATGCCTTTGCAATGCGTTCGCAGAACCGGGCGGCAGCGGCGATTGCTGGTGGGCGGATGGCGCAGGAAATCGCACCGATCAGCATTCCACAGCGCAAAGGTAGCGCGGTAATTGTGGACACGGACGAACACCCGCGCGCCACCACATTGGAAAAACTCGCAAACCTGCGCACGCCGTTCCGCGAAGGCGGCAGCGTGACGGCTGGCAATGCAAGCGGTGTCAATGACGGGGCCTGTGCGATGATTATCGCCAGCGCGGCAGCCGTGGAAAAATACGGCCTGACACCAAAGGCGCGAATCATCGGTATGGCATGCGCCGGTGTGCCGCCCCGCATCATGGGAATCGGCCCCGCACCTGCGTCGCAAAAACTGTTGGCGCGGTTGGGCCTGTCGATTGGCGATGTTGATTTGATCGAGTTGAACGAAGCATTCGCAGCCCAGGGTCTGGCGGTGCTGCGCCAGTTGGGGCTGCCCGATGACGCGGTGCATGTAAACCCGAATGGCGGCGCGATTGCGCTGGGGCATCCTTTGGGTATGTCCGGTGCGCGGCTGGCTTTGACGGCAGCTATCGAAATGCAAAATCAGTCTCTAACCCGTGCACTTTGCACCATGTGCATCGGTGTGGGCCAAGGAATATCGCTGGTGATGGAACGGGTTTAGGGGGGGTACAAAGTGAAAGACTTAGCACCAAAGAAAAGCGATCTGGACCCGATTGAAATTGCCTCGCGTGATGAAATTTCCGCGCTGCAACTGGAGCGGATGAAATGGTCGCTGAACCACGCCTACGACAACGTGCCGTTTTATAAAAAGTCGTTCGATGACGCGGGCATGCATCCGGACGATCTGAAATCCCTCTCGGATCTGGCCAAATTCCCGTTCACCATGAAGCAGGATCTGCGTGACAATTACCCGTTCGGCATGTTCGCCGTACCGCGCACACAAATCCAGCGCCTCCATGCTTCAAGCGGCACAACCGGCCAGCCAACGGTGGTGGGTTATACCGCCCGTGACATTGATACATGGGCGACCGTGGTGGCGCGATCCTTGCGGGCCAGTGGCACGCGGGCGGGGGATGTGGTGCATGTGGCCTATGGATACGGGTTGTTCACCGGCGGGTTGGGCGCGCATTACGGGGCCGAAAAACTGGGCTGCACGGTGGTGCCGATTTCGGGCGGCATGACCGCACGACAAGTGCAGTTGATCGAGGATTTCGGCGCCTCGACCATCATGGTCACCCCGTCCTACATGTTATCCATTCTGGATGAATACACCCGTCAGGGCCGCGACCCGCGCAACAGTCCGCTGAACGTCGGTATCTTCGGGGCCGAACCGTGGACCAACGCCATGCGCAGCGAGATCGAGCAGGCATTTGATATGAATGCCGTCGATATTTACGGCCTAAGTGAGGTTATGGGGCCAGGAGTGGCCAATGAATGTGTCGAGACCAAAGACGGGCTGCACATTTGGGAGGATCATTTTTACCCCGAGATCATCAACCCTGAAACCGGTGAAGTGGTTGAGGAGGGCGAGATGGGCGAGTTGGTATTCACATCGCTGACCAAGGAGGCGTTTCCGATTATCCGCTACCGCACCCGTGACTTAACCCGTCTGTTGCCCGGAACGGCGCGATCCATGCGGCGGATGGAGAAAATAGCCGGGCGCACCGATGATATGATCATTTTGCGCGGGGTTAACGTGTTCCCGACCCAGATCGAGGAACAATTGATGGCCGTGCCCGCCCTTGCACCGCACTTCCAGATTGAGCTGGATCGCAAAGGGAGGATGGACCAGATGACGGTGCATGTGGAGCTGGCCAGCGGGGCGAGCGATGCTGATCAGGCCGCAGAGCAGCTTGCACGGAAAATCAAAAGCAACGTGGGTGTTTCGGCCAAAGTTATACTGGTAAATACCGGCGGCGTGGCCCGCAGCCAAGGCAAAGCGGTGCGCATCATTGACAACCGGCCAAAAGGATAGCGCATGCCACGCGGAATAGCACACGATCATTCCGAAAAACGCGCCGCCATCCGCAAAGGGGCAGCTGCGTATTTTGCCGCCAACGGGTATGACCGTGCCTCGATGACAGCAGCGGCGGCACATTGTGGCGTGTCAAAAGCGCTGATCTATCATTATTATGACAGCAAGGATGCGCTGCTTTTTGACATCCTGCACAGCCATTTGTCGGACCTTGTTGATACCGTGGACGAGGTATCTGAAGACCCCGGCCAATTACGACAGTTGATCCGTGCAATCCTGCTGGCCTACCGCGATGCCGATGCAGAACACAAACTTCAGGCAGATGCGATGGCGGCATTGCCGCTGGACAAACGTGAGCCGCTCATGGCGCTGCAACGGCACTTGATTCAGGTGATGGGGGGTGCTTTGCAAGCGGCGTCACCAAAAACGATGACCGATCCCGCCCGCCTGCGCCCTGTCACAATGACTGTGTTTGGCATGTTGAACTGGTTTTACATGTGGCACCGCCCCGGCAAAGGGATCAGCCGTGATGATTACGCTGACTTGGTGACAGATATGGTACTGGGTGGAATTAAAGGGCTTTAACCGCACCAGCAAACGCATAAATTTCCTCCGGTTTAAGCTACCCCAATGTACCTATATTTACCGCCGATATGCAATAAAGCGCCATCTTCTTGTTGCATAGAAAGCAGCTTTCCCCCACCCTACCCTTTAGCAAATCGGAGGATATATCATGCGAACACGTGCAGCCGTCGCTATGCAAGCAGGCAAACCGCTTGAGGTAATGGAAGTGAATCTGGAAGGCCCGAAAGCCGGCGAGGTCTTGGTCGAGATCAAGGCGACGGGGCTGTGTCATACGGATGCGTTCACCCTGTCGGGCGACGATCCCGAAGGGATGTTTCCGGCGATCCTTGGCCATGAGGGCGCGGGCGTTGTGGTCGAGCTGGGCGCAGGCGTGAGCAGTCTGGAAGTCGGCGATCATGTGATCCCGCTCTATACCCCCGAGTGCCGGACCTGCGACTACTGTCTGAACCCCAAAACCAACCTGTGCCAGTCGATCCGCAGCACGCAGGGTGCGGGCGTGATGCCCGACGGCACCAGCCGGTTTTCGATGCTGGATGGCACGCCGATCCTGCACTACATGGGCTGCTCGACCTTTGCCAACCACACGGTTTTGCCGGAAATCGCGCTGGCCAAGGTGCGCAAGGACGCCCCGTTCGACAAGATTTGCTATATCGGGTGCGGCGTCACCACCGGCATTGGCGCTGTGATCAACACCGCCAAGGTCGAGATCGGCAGCACCGCGATTGTGTTCGGGCTGGGTGGTATTGGCTTGAATGTGGTTCAGGGCTTGCGAATGGCGGGGGCGGACCAGATTGTCGGCGTTGACCTGAACGATGCGCGCATCCCGATGGCGACGCAGTTCGGCATGACCGATTTCGTCAATCCGACCAAAGTGAGTGGTGATCTGGTTGGCCATCTGGTGGAACTGACCGGCGGCGGGGCGGAYTACACGTTCGACGCTACTGGCAATGTCGACGTGATGCGCACGGCGCTCGAGGCAGCGCACAAGGGGTGGGGCGAAAGTATCATCATTGGCGTCGCCCCTGCGGGGGCCGAGATTTCGACCCGGCCGTTCCAGCTGGTCACAGGGCGCTCCTGGCGTGGCACGGCCTTTGGCGGCGCACGCGGTCGCACCGATGTTCCCAAAATTGTCGACTGGTATATGGATGGTAAAATCGAGATCGACCCGATGATCACCCACACCATGCCGCTGGAGGATATCAACAAAGGGTTCGATTTGATGCGCGAAGGCAAATCCATTCGGGGCGTGGTGATTTATTGATGGAAACCATATCCGAAAACGCGGCGTTTGGCGGCACCCAAGGGGTGTATCGCCACACATCATCCACCTGCAACTGCGACATGACATTCGCGGTTTACCTGCCGCCACAGGCCAAAGCGGGACCGGTTCCGGTGCTGTGGTATTTGTCGGGTCTGACCTGCACCCACGAGAACGCGATGACCAAGGCGGCGCTGCAGGAACATGCGGCAAAGCACGGCATCGCGGTGATTTATCCTGACACATCACCGCGTGGCGAAGGTGTGGCAGATGACAAGGGTTACGCTTTGGGACAGGGCGCGGGGTTCTATGTGAACGCGACACAAGCGCCCTGGGCCGCGCACTTCCAGATGTACGATTACGTGCTGAATGAACTGCCCGCATTGATCGCTAAAAACTTCCCCGTCAGTGACAAACGCGGCATCACCGGCCACTCGATGGGCGGCCACGGGGCGCTGACCCTGGCGCTGAACAACCCCGATGTGTTCACCTCGGTCTCGGCCTTTGCGCCGATCGCCAACCCGACAGCCTCCGACTGGGGCCGCGTGCAATTATCGGCCTATCTGGGCGAGGACGAGGCCACATGGGCAGCACATGACGCGACCCTGCTTGTGGGCAGTAAAGGCTGGCCGCGTGATGTGTTGGTGGATCAGGGCACGTCCGATCAGTTCCTTGATTTACTAAAACCAGAAGCCCTGTCACAAGCCCTAGTCACCGCCCGCATTCCAAGCGTGTTTCGCATGCAAGAAGGCTACGACCACAGCTATTACTTCATTTCAACCTTTGCGGCAGATCATGTGAAGTGGCATGCCGACAGAATGGATGGATAGCGCCGGTTAAACCCCGTGCCGTGCCATGAACATCTCAACCGCGCCGTTCAGAACGCGGTCTGTTTCTTCCTGCGTGAACGATGTTTTCAATCCACATAACAAGCTTGGGAAAAACGACGCTTTGCACAATTCGGCAAACTGGTCTGCGGCCAGATCGAAATCGGTGATCTCGAGCTGCCCCTTGGCAACCGCCTCGCGGAAATACTCAACCAGCCGCTCGCGCACCAACAACGGGCCGGATTTATAAAATCGCTGGCCCAATTCGGGAAAACGSYCYSACWYSGCSRCGSMAAYRSKRAMSAYGCTCAGGCCAAGTTCCGAGGTAAAAAACTCGATCATCCGCTGGCCGGCGTCATAAAGCACTTCGGCGGGCATTGCATCATCTCWCACCACCTCAAGCGCATTGTCCGCCTGCCGATGGCATTCACATTTGGTGACCTCGGCAAACAGCAGACGTTTGTCAGGGAAATAACTATAGAGCGTGGCCTTGGACACACCTGCGGTTTTGGCGATGTCATCAACGCTCGCCCCCTCAAACCCGTCCTTCATGAAAACAGTGCGTGCCCCGTCCAGAACCTGATCGTATTTGCGTCCTTTTTTGGTCTTGTCTGCAGTGGCTGTCATTGCTCTCTCCTCATAGGAACTGGACTATAGTCTGAACAGTTCAGTTTGGGCAAGAAAAGATGAAAAAGGGCAGGCGCGCTGCCTGCCCAGTTGGCCCACAAGAAAGAGGGCCGGGAAGAGGGGCGTGAATGGTTATTCTGTTG
The DNA here is from genome assembly GCA_002732995.1 of Marinosulfonomonas sp. Taxonomy (GTDB): domain Bacteria; phylum Pseudomonadota; class Alphaproteobacteria; order Rhodobacterales; family Rhodobacteraceae; genus Profundibacter. Next base: position 6,191 of record NVTS01000087.1, read on the forward strand.
TGCAATTGCCTGCATTAAGGGTGGCCGGGGTCGTACATGTCTGGCTGACCACCGGCGGTTTTGGCTCGGGAAATGTCAGGCGAGGCAGATCGAAGGCAAACCCACCAGCAAGCGCAGGGGCAGCAAGGGCGGTAAATGCAAGGACAAGGATGGCTGGTTTTGTATGGTTCATAGTTCTATTCCTTATGTGAACTGTTTCGTTCAGAATCATATATAAACCGAACAGTTTAGCTTGCAAGGGAAATGTGAACGGATTGGTTTACTTATTTGTCTTGCCCTCTCTGGACGATTCTGTAATTTAGAATTACTCTAATACAGGAGCTTCCCCATGATACCCGGTGTCAGCAACCGCCGTCGGTTTTCCGATCTGACAGAACAAGAAATCATCGCGCTGGCGATATCGTCAGAAGAGGACGATGCCCAGATTTATCGCGGCTATGCCGAAAACCTGCGTGAGGACTTCCCCGCGTCTGCCAAAGTGTTTGATGGCATGGCCAAAGAGGAAGACGGGCATCGCCAACGTCTGATTGATCTGCACCAGTCCCGATTTGGTGATGTCATTCCATTGATCCGGCGTGAACATGTTGCCGGTTTCTATGCCCGTCGCCCTGTATGGCTGATCGAAAATCTGGGGCTGGAACGGATCCGCGAAGAAGCCGCCAAAATGGAGAAGGATGCCGCGACGTTTTACACCAAAGCCGCAAGCGAAACGTCTGATGCTGCGACTCGAAAACTGTTGGGGGATTTGGCGACTGAAGAAGCGGGGCACATGGCCACCGCCAGCGCGCTGGAAGCCGAACATCTGGGCGGTGATGCTAAAACCGCCGAGGACAGGACCGCGCATCGCCAGTTCGTTCTGACATGGGTGCAACCGGGGTTGGCGGGTTTGATGGATGGCTCGGTTTCCACCCTTGCTCCGATCTTTGCCACAGCCTTTGCCACGCACGATACATGGACCACATTTCTGGTTGGTTTTGCTGCGTCTATCGGCGCGGGTATTTCGATGGGGTTCACCGAGGCCGCGTCGGATGACGGACAGCTTTCAGGGCGTGGCTCACCTGTAAAACGAGGCATTTCATCCGGTGTGATGACGACCATCGGGGGATTGGGCCACGCCCTACCCTATCTGATCACAGATTTCTGGACCGCTACAACAATCGCGATCATGGTGGTGTTTGTTGAACTGTGGGTCATTGTCTGGTTGCAATATAAATTCATGGAAACCCCCATCATGCGGGCCACTTTTCAGGTGGTTCTGGGGGGTGTGCTGGTGTTTGCGGCAGGGGTGCTGATCGGCGGGGGCTAGCGCCACTGCTGATGAAATGCTAAGGCAAGGGCATGCTGGAAATCTTCCTTAAAACCCTGCCGTTTTTCGCCCTGATGGCGGTTGGATATACGGCGGGCCGCACGCGGTTCTTCCCTGCCGAGGCCACCGCCTATCTGACAAAATTCGTCTTTTACTTTGCCCTGACGGCGATGCTGTTTCGTTTCGCCGCCACCTTGCCTGTGGCCGAACTGTTTGACACCCAGTTCGTCAGTGCCTATTTGCTGGGCTCTGTGGTGGTCTATCTGCTGGTAACACTGGTTGCCAAGGCCCGAGGGTTGCCGGTGRCCGAGGCCGCTATCGAGGCGCAATGCGGCATCATTGGCAACATGGGGTTTCTGGGCCTGCCGATGTTGGCGGTCCTGTTGGGCGAGGCCGCAATCGGTCCGATCATGATGATCCTATCAATTGACCTGATCGTATTTTCCAGCCTGGTCGTAATCCTGATCACCGGCAGCCGCGATGGGCGTATGTCATTCGGGGTTCTGGCCAGTGTCGGCAAGGGCGTGCTGAAAAATCCGATGGTTATGTCGATGGCAGCAGGCCTGTTGTGGTCCGCCGCCAACCTGCCCATTCCCGCCCCTGCCAACGAATTCCTGACCATCCTTGGCGACGCCGCAACCCCCGGAGCCCTGTTCGCGATTGGGGCATCACTGGCCTACAAATCTGCCGAGCGGATGTCGGTGGCAATCTGGCTGTCCTTTGCAAAGCTGGTATTGCATCCGGTCGCTGTGGGCATCTGTGCCTTGCTGATCTTTGACGTGGTGCGGTTTGACGCAGGTGTTATGATCGCGGCAGCATCGCTTCCGGTGGCAGGAAATGTCTATATTCTGGCCCAGCATTACAATGTCGCGCCACACCGCGTTTCGGCCACGATCCTGGTCTCGACGCTGGCTAGCATACTCACTATCTCGCTGGTTATTTCCTGGGTCAGCACGTTTTAGACAACATGAAAGAATTTCTATGACAGCCATCTACATCGACGCCGACGCCTGCCCTGTCAAAGAAGAGGCCGAACGCGTCGCCACCCGCCGCGGGCTGAAAATGTATGTGGTCTGTAATGGCGGGCTGCGCCCGTCGCAAAATCCACTGGTCGAATTGGTGTTCGTGCCTGACGGCCCCGATGCGGCCGATATGTGGATCGCGGATCGCGCTAAACGCGGCGATGTGGTGGTGACGGCTGACATCCCGCTGGCCGCCAAATGTATCGAGTCAGGTGCCCGTGTGTTGCGCCACAACGGCGAGGTTATTACGCCCGCAAACATCGGCAACATTCTGGCCACCCGTGATTTGATGACCGACCTGCGCGCGGCAGACCCGTTCCGTCAGGGCGGCGGGAAAGCCTTTACAAAAGCGGACCGGTCGCGTTTCCTTTCCTCATTGGATAGTGAATTGAATAAAGCTGTGAAAGACGGTGCGCATGGGGCAAATTAAAGCTGTGGTTTTCGACATCGGCCGGGTGCTGATTGAATGGCATCCCGAACGGTTTTACGACAGCGAAATTGGCGCGAAGCGGCGGCGTGAATTTTTTGCGGCTGTGGATATCTACAGCATGAACGAGCGCATCGATCTGGGTGCCCCGTTTCAAGAAACCGTCTATGCGCTCGCGGGGGCACACCCCGAATTCAGCGCGGAAATCCGGCTGTGGCACGACAGCTGGATCAAGATGGCAGCACCTGAAATTACCGGCTCGGTGCGCTTGTTGCGCGCAATCCGTGCCAAAAGCATACCGGTGTTTGCCCTGTCAAATTTCGGTATTGGCACGTTTGAAACAGCGGCAAAACACTATCCATTCTTTAACGAGTTTGATCAGAAATATGTCTCTGGTCACTTGCAAGAAATAAAACCGCACGCCCGTATTTACGAGCTGCTGGAACAAGGCAGCGACCTGCCGCCCACATCACTGTTATTCACTGACGATATGCGCGAAAATATTGACGCAGCGGCCACACGCGGGTGGCATACGCACCAATTTAACGGGGCCGATGGTTGGGCGAATGCGCTGGTTCGGCACGGAGTATTAACACCGGAAGAGGCCGCGTTATGAGCTTTGAAATCATCGGGTTTGACGAGGGCGATGCGCTGCTGGACTGGAACGCGCTATGCGATGCTTTGACCCTAGCGCACACCCTGCCCAAAGCCGAGATCGCAGACACGTTGCTGTATCGGGGCAACGACACACTTTTGTCCCGCGCAGCATGGATTGACGGCATGGGGCTGGCGGTTAAGGCCGCCACGATCTTCCCTGACAATCCGGCGCGAAATATCCCTGTGGTGAACGGGGCGGTAAACCTGTTTTCTGACGATACCGGACAACTGGAAGCGCTGGTAGACTTCCATCTGGTGACCAAATGGAAAACCGCAGGCGACAGCCTGTTGGCCGCCAAACAGCTGGCCCGCCCTGACAGCCGCAATATCCTGGTCATTGGCGCTGGCACAGTGGGTCATACCCTGCGCGATGCCTATGGCGCAGCGTTTCCCGATGCAGCCTTCACCGTCTGGAACCGCACGCCCGATGCAGCCGTTCAAATGGCGACCCAATATCCCGATACAGAACCCGCGACAGATTTAGAAGCCGCCGTGCGCAGGGCCGACATTGTCACCTCGGCCACGATGGCCACCGCCCCGTTGATCAAGGGTGAATGGCTGCAAGCAGGCCAACACATCGACCTGATTGGTGCCTACCGCCCCGACATGCGCGAAGCGGATGATGCGGCGCTAAAACGGGCGCGGATTTTTGTCGACAGCTTTGATACCACGATCAACCATATCGGCGAATTGATGATACCACTGGCCAGCGGAGCCATCACGCGGGACGATGTGATTGCCGACTACTACGGCTTGGCATCAGGCAAATTCAAGCGCAATGATGACAGTGAAATAACCCTGTTCAAAAATGGCGGCGGTGCCCATCTGGATCTGATGGTCAGCCGCTATATTCTGAACGCCTGGAGGCAACGATGATTCCAGCAGCGCAGATAGCGGATTTTCAGCGCGACGGGGTGGTCAAGGTTGAAGGACTGTTCGCTGATTGGGTCGATGTAATGACCGCCGGTGTGGCGCGTAATCTGGCGGAGCCACGCGAGTATGCTTCGGAAAACGAAGTGACCAAAGGACGGTTCTTTGACGACTATTCTGTCAAGCGCAGAGTAAAAAGGGACCAGATCTCGGCGTAACCGGGCCACTGAGTTGTCGGCTTTCTGCGCTTTGGCGCGTGCGCTCCCCATGAAGCTAGCGCGTGCCAAAGCGTATGTTGGCCCAGGGGCCTACATTGTTCTGATCTTGATGTGTTTTTGGTTGTTGGCGGTTCTTACGGCTGTGTTTGAGCCGGTAGCTCTCGCCGTTCATCTCGAGAATGTGGACGTGATGGGTCAAACGATCCAGCAAAGCGCCTGTTAATCGTTCAGAACCGAAGGTCTCGGTCCATTCATCAAAGGGCAGGTTCGAGGTTATGATGGAGCCGTGCTCGTAGCGTCGGGATATGACCTCGAAGAGCAATTCAGCGCCGGATTTACTGAGGGGCACAAAGCTGGGTTCATCGATAATCAACAGGTTCTGGCTGGTCAGTTGTTTTTGCAGGCGCTGCAATCTCTGCTCATCTTGGGCTTCTACCGTCCCTCAAGCCGGCACGGCGCACACGCCTATAAATATCCACAGAACACATCTCCCGCCCTCCGCATAAACGAAGGACACAAACTGGCGGTATTTTGCCCCGCTACAACTGCAATATGCAGCCGCTTCTGTGGGCCATTATTGCGCCGCGGTTTACAAATGCAGGTAATATCCACACACCATACATGGTTGGGCTTAGTGATTGGCAATTTTCTCAGCAGATACGGGTGAATCTTATGCTGCGGGTGCTTCTTGCTGGTGTTTGGCGTCTGGTAAATAGGGACCAAACGCATCAGACGCATCAGTCTACGGACCCTGTGGCGGCCGCACTTGTGGCCTTGCCGCTGCATATAGCGGGCCATTCACTGACCGACAGGGTATTGCGCAGCAATGTCCCGAGAGGTTGACGCGAGCCGTACCAAGGCGTGTCCAAAAACTGCTTGTCAATGATGGCCATAAAACGCAGGTTCTCGGCACTTTCACCCTTCGGCTGATAATACAGGTTCGATCGCGCCAGCAACAGCAAACCACATTGCCGTCGAATGCTCAAATCATCATCCTTGCTCACCATTTTTTGCATCGCTTTCCGAGCAATTGATGCGAGGCGTTCGCTAAAAAATTCCGTTCCACCACGAGTTGGCCAATCTTCGGGTGTAGCTTATCTATTTGAGCTTCATCGGCGCGCCCCGGATCACCGCCACGCTTGGTAAAGGCAGTGGCCATGTTTTCAATCGCCGCGCGCTTCCACGTCCCGATCTGGGTGGCCTCTCGGTGTTTGCCTGGAAACACCTGCCGGTAATAGATGCACGCCGTACTTCTTTGACAACTCGGCCATGGTCATTTCCTCGCGGATCGCTTCAAGCGCAACCTTGGCTTTGAAATCCCCCTCTCGTCGGTTGCACGCAAACGACTGCCGGGCAATGGGTCGAGTGGTTCTTTCGTTTCGT
>NVTS01000088.1 GCA_002732995.1 Marinosulfonomonas sp.
CACCGTAAATCAACTGGAAGCTGGCGTGAAAATCATGCGCCCCAAGTGGCCGACTTTTACGCCGCCCTTTGGCTGGTTTTTACTCCGCCGTTGACAGTCGCCGGTTTCTTGTGCTTCTCGTCATAGGATTTCAGGTAATGGGCATATTTCAGGGCGGCGCGGTCCTCATAGGTTAGGCCGTTGTCAGGGTTTGTCATGTTAATGTCCTTTTGCAGGTCGGAAATTGGGGTTTCAAACACCGCGGCCAGACATTTCAAGGATTCGAGACTGGCCTTGCCGCCACGCTCAATCCGCTGGATCGTGCGGGTTGATACGCCGGATATTTCGGCCAGCTGCTCTTGTGACCAGCCCCGTTCAAYRCGGAGATTGCGAATAACCATGYCGTCCTCGATATGCTTGTTGCGATGTGCCCCAAGRCTGGCCCATTACCGCGACTATAACCACGTCACGGACACGACAACACCCCGACATATCGCCGTCAAACCGCAGGATTGTATTGCTTTGCCATTGGCTCTAGCCTGTCATCATGAGCGGATATGCCCCCCTGAACACGTTAAAACCCGTCGGTGATGAAATCTGGGCCGTTGACGGCCCGCCAATCCGGTTCTTCGGCGTGCCGTTTTCCACCCGCATGACGGTGGTGCGCCTAAAGAACGGTGATGTCTGGCTGCATTCACCCACCAAAATATGCGATGCGCTAAAGGCTGAAATCATCGCCCTTGGTCCGGTCCGCCATCTGATTGCACCGAACTGGATTCACTACGCCTATATATCCGAGTGGCAAAAGGCATTCCCAAAAGCCTGCGCCTACGCGGCCCCCGGCATCGTTGCACGGGCGAAAAAGCACGGGATGAACATCCGGTTTGATCAGGATCTGACCCAGACATCACCCGATGCATGGGCGCGGCAGATTGAACAAATGATCGTCGAGGGCAGCAAAATCCACCGCGAGGCGGTATTCTTTCACACCGCGTCCCGCACCCTGATCCTGACCGACCTGATCGAGAATTTCGAGTCAAAGAACCTGTCATGGCCGCTGCGCATCCTGACCCGCCTTGGCGGCATTCAGGACCCCGACGGGCAAATGCCACGCGACATGCGGATGACCTTTTCAAAGGGGCACCGCAAACTGCGCGCCGCTGTTGAGCGAATGATCGAATGGGGGCCGGAACGGATTATTCTGGCGCATGGGCGCTGGTATGACCGCGACGCGGTTGCCGAGCTGAAACGCGCGTTTCGCTGGGTATTATAGCCCGATACGAACGCCCACATTGCCAATGCGGGTGCCAACCGAAACCGAGGGGCTAACCCCGCTAGGTGTGATCGACACGCCCGCATTTACCGAAGGACGAACGGGTTCGCCATTGGCACCACAAGCGGCGACTGTGACCAGCATTATCAAAGCAAAAACTGCTCTCATCCCAACACCTCTTTCCAACGGGCAACCTGTTTGCGCACTTGTGCGGGTGCCGTGCCACCATACGACATACGGCTGGCTACCGAATTATGCACGCCCAGCACATCAAACACACCCGCGTTAATGTCACTATGCACACTTTGCATATCATCCAGCGACAATTCAGGCAAATCACAGCCTTTGCTTTCGGCCATCCCCACCAGCGTCCCCGTCACATGATGCGCATCGCGAAACGGCATGCCCAATTCGCGCACCAGCCAGTCGGCCAGATCGGTGGCGGTGGAAAATCCGGTGCCGGCGGCGGCTTCCAGCACCTCGCGGTTGGCGGTCAAATCCGCCACCATCCCCGTCATCGCGGCCAGCGCCAACATCAGGCTGTCGGCGGCATCAAACACTTGTTCCTTGTCTTCTTGCATGYCCTTGGAATAGGTCAGCGGCAGACCCTTCATCACCGTAAACAGCCCCACCATCGCCCCCATGATCCGGCCTATTTTGGCGCGGATCAACTCGGCCGCATCGGGGTTCTTTTTCTGCGGCATGATCGATGACCCGGTCGAAAACCGGTCCGACAGCGCCACAAACCGGAACTGCGCCGAGGACCAGATCACCAGCTCTTCTGCAAAGCGCGACAGATGCATCGCGCAAATTGTGCTGGCGGCCAGAAACTCCAGCGCGAAATCCCGATCAGCCACCGCATCCAGTGAATTGGCGGCTGGCGCATCAAAGCCCAGCGCCGCCGCCGTCATATGCCGATCAATCGGAAAGGACGTGCCCGCCAGCGCCGCCGCGCCCAAAGGTGATTCGTTCATCCGTTTGCGCGCATCGGCAAACCGCGTCATATCGCGGCCAAACATCTCGACATAGGCCATCATATGATGGCCCCACGTCACCGGCTGGGCCACTTGCAAATGGGTGAACCCCGGCATCACCCAATCGGCCCCTGCCTCGGCCTGTTTCAACAGCGCCTGCATCAAGGCCTCGATACCCTCAATCGCCACATCCGTCTGATCGCGCACCCACATGCGAAAATCCAGCGCCACCTGATCATTGCGCGACCGCGCGGTGTGCAAACGGCCCGCAGGCTCGCCAATCAAATCCTTCAGGCGGGACTCCACATTCATGTGAATATCCTCAAGTGCGGTGGAAAATTCAAAATTCCCGCCCTCGATTTCTGACAAAACCGTGAGCAGGCCTTCCCCTATGGCCTTAGCGTCTTTATCAGTGATGATGCCTGTGGCCGCCAACATGGCAGCGTGGGCACGCGACCCTTGAATGTCCTGTGCGGCCATTCGCTGATCAAACCCGATCGAGGCATTGATTGCCTCCATGATCGCGTCGGGTCCAGCGGCAAACCGCCCGCCCCACATTGTGTTGGCGTTTTTGGTGTCTTTTGAAGTTTTGGTCATGTCTGTGGCCTTGGAGGAATAAATGGGTATCTTTCGTTCTGTCGTCCTATACGCGGCCTTGGCACTTGGTGCAAAYAGYGCTGTGGCGGATATTGCCGRTMTWGAAGCSYTGCGCGAAGGGTTGATGAARAAACTGGTGTTTCATTCTGAACCCAAATCCATATCCGACAAAGTATTCACCGACCCCGACGGGGGCAAGCACCAGCTGGCGGATTATCAGGGTAAATACATCCTGCTGAATTTCTGGGCCACATGGTGTGCACCTTGCCGCAAGGAAATGCCGTCACTGGACAACCTGCAGGAAACGCTGGGCGGCGAGAAATTCGAGGTGGTCACCGTGGCCACAGGACGCAACACATTACCGGGGATCGAGCGGTTTTTCCAAGAGGCCGACGTGACCCACCTGCCAATCCTGCTGGACCCGACACAGGCCTTGGCCCGTGATATGGGCGTTCTGGGCTTGCCGATCACGGTGATCATTGATCCAGAAGGCAACGAAATCGCCCGCCTGCGTGGTGATGCGGAATGGGACACAGACAGTGCAATGGCCATCATCGGGGCGCTCATTGCATCAATGGACAACGGCTAACGGGCCAGTTTGGCCACCCTGTCATAGCACGGGCACCCCACCACATGGTCATTCACCATGCCCACCGCCTGCATGAATGCATATACAATGGTCGGGCCGCAAAACTTGAACCCCTCTTTTTTCAAATCCTTCGATATCTGCACCGATAGCGGCGTCTGCGCCGGAACCTCGCCCATGGCCTTGAACCCGTTCTGCAACGGCGCCCCGCCCATATAATTCCACAGGAACGTATCAAACCCCTCGCGCGCCTCGATCACCTGCCACGCTTTGGCATTGCCAATCGTCGCCTCGATCTTGCCGCGATGGCGCACAATCCCCGCGTCCCCCAACAGGCGTTCAACCTCGGCTTCACCCCAGCCGGCAATCASWTCGGGNTCAAAMYYSTCRAASSCSGCSCGAAARKYMTCGCGCTTYTTCARRATGGTGATCCAGCTYAGACCGGCCTGAAAYCCGTCSAGAATCAGTTTCTCCCACAGGGTGCGGCTGTCATACTCCGGCACGCCCCATTCTTCGTCATGATAAGAAATATATAGCGGCTCCGATCCGACCCATGTGCAACTATCTCCCATAAAACCTCCTGGTTTCAACTGATTACAGATGTTCGGAACAGTTTAGCAAAATTAGAACTAAATGTGAACATTTACCTGTTGTTAAGTGGTATGGCCGCAATGTGCCTTCAACACGGGACGGAGAATCTAATGCCAGATAGACAAATATTCACAACGCCGGAATTATCCCCTTCAATGGACAACCCGCTGGATTTCGCCGTTCGTGCACGCGATCAAAACACTATGAAAATGGTCAAGGACGCGCTGCGCCGCAAACAGGTTCTGCTCGCTTATCAACCAGTTGTGCGGGTGGATGGCCACCATCGCCCCGCCTTTTACGAGGGGCTGATCCGTGTGCTGGACGAAACCGGCCGCATCATCCCGGCACGGGACTTTATTAACGTGATCGAAACCGATGAAATGGGGCGTATCATTGACTGTCTGGCGCTTGAACTGGGGCTGGCCACACTGGCCGAGGAACCGGGCCTGCGCCTGTCGATCAACATGTCCGCGCGCTCCATCGGCTATAAACGCTGGATGGATACGTTGCTGCACGGATTGAAAATTGACCCGACAGCGGGCGAGCGCCTGATCCTGGAAATCACCGAATCATCAGCGATGATGGTGCCGGAACTTGTCACCTCCTTCATGGCCGAATTACAACAAATGGGGATTTCATTCGCGCTGGATGATTTTGGCGCGGGATATACCGCCTTTCGGTTTCTCAAGGATTTCTATTTCGACATCGTCAAAATTGATGGGCAATTCATCCGCAACATTCATTCCGAGCCCGACAATCAGGTGCTGACCAAGGCCTTGATATCTATTGCCGAACAATTTGAAATGTTTACCGTCGCCGAATGTGTCGAGACCGCTCAAGACGTAAAATTCCTTGAAACAATCGGCATTGATTGCCTGCAAGGCTATTACTTTGGCGCACCGACAACGATGCCCCCGTGGCGTATACCGGCCGAGGAAAAACGCGCCTAGCCACCTATTGCTGCATTGCTGCAAACCTCCTAACACTGTGATCAACACGGGGCTGCAATCTGCCCTCGCATTCCAGAACAGAGGACAGCCAAATGACCAATATCGTAATCGCATCCGCCGCCCGCACCGCCGTTGGCAGTTTTCTAGGCGCTTTTGCCAACACGCCTGCGCATGATCTGGGAACCACAGTTCTAGAAGCAATCGTTGATCGCGCTGGCATCGACAAATCCGAAGTTTCCGAAACCATCCTCGGGCAGGTTCTGACCGCCGGTCAGGGCCAGAACCCCGCCCGCCAAGCGCATATCAACGCAGGCCTCCCCGTTGAATCCGCCGCTTGGTCGATCAATCAGGTTTGCGGGTCCGGCCTGCGGGCCGTCGCACTTGCCGCCCAGCATATTAAACTGGGTGACGCTGATATAATCGCTGCGGGCGGTCAGGAAAACATGTCGCTATCCCCGCATGTGGCGCACCTGCGGATGGGCCACAAAATGGGCGATGTGAAATACATCGACAGCATGATCCACGACGGGCTGTGGGATGCGTTCAATGGCTATCACATGGGCCAAACCGCCGAAAACGTTGCCAGCCAATGGCATATCAGCCGCGAAATGCAGGATGAATTTGCGGTTGCCAGCCAGAACAAGGCCGAAGCGGCGCAAAAGGCAGGCAGGTTCACTAACGAAATCATCCCCTTCACCGTAAAAACCCGCAAAGCCGAGACCATCGTGGATGTTGATGAATACATCCGGCACGGCGCCACCATTGAAAGCATGCAAAAACTGCGCCCCGCTTTTGTGCGTGAAGACGGCACTGTCACCGCAGCTAACACCAGCGGTATTAACGATGGCGCGGCGGCCGTGCTTTTGATGTCCGCCGACAACGCCGAGGCACGCGGTATCACCCCGATGGCACGAATCGCCTCTTACGCCACCGTCGGCCTGGACCCCTCGATCATGGGTGTGGGCCCGATTGCCGCCAGCCGCAAAGCGCTGGAAATTGCAGGCTGGAAACCAGAAGACCTCGACCTCGTTGAAGCCAACGAAGCTTTCGCCGCCCAAGCCTGCGCCGTCAACAAAGATATGGGCTGGGACCCTGCTGTGGTTAACGTAAACGGCGGTTCTATTGCCATTGGTCATCCCATCGGCGCATCCGGTTGCCGCATCCTGAACACCCTGCTTTTTGAAATGGTCCGCCGCGACGCCAAAAAAGGTCTGGCAACTTTGTGCATCGGCGGCGGAATGGGAGTTGCGCTCTGCGTCGAACGCGGGTAAGGAAAATCCATGGCGTAATAATATTGCGCTGTGGATCAACTTAGCGTAATATCATTGCGCACCCGATTGGAGCTAGACATGACAAGAGTTGCCCCCAGAATCGCACTGGTCACCGGAGGAACGCGCGGTATCGGCGCGGCAATATCCAAAGCGTTGAGCGCAAAAGGCTACACCGTCGCCGCAACATACGCTGGCAACGATGCGGCTGCCGCCCAGTTCACCAAAGACACCGGAATTGCGGCTTATAAATGGTCCGTGGCAGATTATGACGCCTGCGTTGCGGGCATCGCACAGGTCGAATCCGATCTTGGGCCAGTCGCGGTTCTGGTCAACAACGCTGGCATCACCCGCGACAGCATGTTCCACAAAATGACCCGCGATCAATGGCAAGAAGTGATGGACACCAACCTGAACGGCGTCTTCAACATGACCCATCCCGTCTGGAACGGCATGCGGGACCGCAGTTTTGGCCGTGTCATCAACATCTCGTCAATTAACGGACAAAAGGGGCAAATGGGTCAGGTGAATTACTCGGCTGCCAAGGCAGGCGACATCGGATTTACCAAGGCGCTGGCACAAGAAGGCGCGTTCAAAGGCATCACCGTGAACACCATTTGCCCGGGCTATATCGGCACTGAAATGGTAATGGCCGTGCCGGAAAAAATGCGCGGTTCTATCATCGCCCAAATCCCCGTGGGCCGCTTGGGCGAAGCCGATGAAATTGCCCGCTGCGTGACCTTTCTGGCCTCGGACGACTCGGGCTTTATCACCGGCTCCACCCTCACCGCGAACGGCGGCCAATATTTAACATAAGCGTCAATTGGGGCAGCACTGCTCTGGCGCTGCCCGCTTTTCCACAGCCTCATCGTTCTTGGGGTGGCAGAAAATGAACCCCGTTTGAGCATCCCGAAAACGCGTCACTTCGCTGTTTGCGCCCGCTCTCAAGCAGTTCTTCAATCTGCGCATCTGATGCAGATCATTAGCATTCTACACTCCCAACTCAACAGTTTTACTTAACTATCGCTAATATATATCCATAAATACACCTGATAAACGAGTCTTTCCATCCTTTCGGATTAGTTATACTTAACTGATATGAGCACGCGCCTTCCGCCACTAACCGCCCTTCGCGCTTTCGAGGCTGCCGCGCGCCACATGAGCTTTGCAATGGCTGCGGCCGAACTAAACGTCACCCCCGCCGCGCTTAGTTTCCAGATAAAATCGCTCGAGGAACATCTGGGCCAGCCGGTATTTCGCCACCCTGCGCCTGATTGATTTCGAGCGCGACGATGTCGACGTTGCAATCCGTTTTGGCGAGGGACCTTACGACGGGTTGTTCAGTCAGGACATTATCGATGAATGGATGACCCCGATGATGWCRCCSGAAMTGGCSSSYWWAWWCMMRACWCCSSAARRYYTGMKSSRKGCSAYCCTGTTACATCAGGATGATTTTACCTTCAGCAAACAGTCATCAAACTGGAACACATGGTTCCACGAACAAGGGTTGGGGCCCTTCATTTAGCGCCGCCATACATTGTGAAATGCAGTAGATTAGAATATCGCGGTCAAATACGGTTGCTAGGCCAATACTGGAAGGCACAACTTCCAGCCAGTTCCCATTCATTTCATAACGGCGCGGTGTCATATCAGGCTTTGTTGATAGCGTAAATAAAGGGTGTTCCATCGAAGCAATATCAGATTTGGGGGCGGCATCAAAAATATCACAAACGAAAAAATCCCGTTGCGGATGTCGCACGGGGAGGAGGGGAGAGCGTTCTTTTTTATTTGTTTTGATTGTCATACTTCGCAACTTCACACACTGGTATCAGTATTCGCAACTTCACACACCACGTCAATAATTTTCGCAACTTCACACACCGGAGTCCTTGTGGATAACTTAATCTGTAAATTCGCAACTTCACACACCAAGATTCGCAACTTCACACACCAAAAAAGAAGAAATACTGCATTTTATATTTCCATATCAATAGCTTACTTTCCTTGTAAAATCTGGAAACACATATAAAACACATAGACCTTTTCAGCTCTTCACGCAAATCCTGCCCTTRATCTCTCTGAATGACACAGAAGGTTGTCTGGCGTTGGGGGTTAGTGCTTGTTCTGTAATCCGCGCCGATAAGCTTACAGGGCCATTGCCAAGTGTTGGGAAGGGCAGGGATGATCAGGCTCCCGAACGCCATGCCAAACAGAATGGCTGAGAAAATGGCCATAGGAAAGCCAAGGCCGGTTACCTTGGCCAGCGTGCGCTTTTTGGCCTTGTGCCCCTCCATGGCTGCTCTGAGGTCCTGTATGGCCTCCTCAGTGGCTGTTGCCCCCTCTCGTGCCCCAAGGGTTGCCTTTTCCTCCATCTCCCGTGTCAGCTCCGGCATAAGGCGTCTCAGATCCAGAGAAACACGACCGGTTACTGTCGAGGGCAGCTCTTCAAGGGAACTATCTACTTCCCTGAACCAGTCGATTAATTGGGAAACCAGTTCGGCGTTTTTGCGGTTCTGGTTTGTCCCTTCCACCGCTCGTCGATCCAGTTCATCCAGAACCGCAATGAAGGCGGCTGACGGATTACCGCCGCTTGCCTCGATCTCCTCGCGGAACAGATCCCGTAGCGAGGCTGTGCTGTTTTTATGTTCCCTGGTCATCGCCGATCTTTCTGTGGGGAAGCTATTTGAGGCGGGACAGAGGGCTGCCAGTCCTCAAAGGCTTTACGGTCCTGTTGGCGTTTCAGACCCTTGATCAGGGAGGTCAGCAGAATTGCTGTTTCCGGGTCCCGGGCTGCACGTTCGATCAGGGCTGCCCCCATCCACACCTGAAAAAACTGAATGGCGATACATTCACCGTCACTTGAATAAGTACAATATCCTGCTAAATTACCGCAGAGAAAACCCGCGCAGCCAAGCATTAACCTTTAGTCTAAGGTTCTGAGCCAGTCTCCGAAATTTCACAAAGCATGTATGGCCTACGCTGTAGGATGATCGTTAGCTTGAAAGTATACAGAGGTCGAAGAAATGCAGGCAACGGAAGTGGCAAAAATCGACGGGCAGGTGATCTGTTACAATGCTCAAATTTTGTCACAGATTAGTCCGCAATTTTTTGATCTGGATTGGCATCGGAGTCGTGCGGGTGTGCACGGGAGCGCACCGGGGAGAGGTCATGCGCATTTCTTGCATGCACAGGGGCAAGAATTGGTATTACGCCCGTTTCGAAGGGGGGGGCTGATCGGGAAATTCAATTCCGATTTGTACATGCGCTTTGGGTTCGAAAATAGCCGTGCTTTTCGGGAATATCGTTTGCTGGAGTGGATGCGCAGCCGTGGTCTTTCGGTTCCGAGGCCCGTGGCAGCGCGATATGTCCCTTCGGGCCTGTGCTACCGTGCCGGTCTGATTACCGAGCGAATTCCACAGGCGCGCCCATTGGCAGATATTTTGCTGGAAACTCCGCTTGCCCTGCCCATATGGTCAAAGATTGGTGGCGTTATCCGTCAGATGCATGCACTGGGTGTTTATCATTCGGACCTGAACTGCCGCAACATTTTGCTAGATGCTGATATGCAAGTTTGGCTGATTGATTTTGACAAATGCCGACGCCGTAGAAACACAGGTTGGCAGCAGCAAAACCTATCACGGCTCAGACGTTCGTTAAATAAGGAAGAGACAAAACATCCAGAGCTTAATTGGTCGGACACTGAATGGTCCACATTATTGTCTGGGTATGAGAGGGATGAACAGTGAGCAGATTTATTATGCGCAAGGATGGCGTGCACCAAGAAACTATTTTGCGCAGCGCTTTGCAGCCGTGCCGCTGGTCGTCAAAAGCAAGGTGAATTGGAACATATGGATTATCAACAACCCAGAGTTTGTGTTCTGCCTTATCGACAGAAACTAGGAATGATACCTTCTCGCCTGCCTTTGTCAGACTTGCATTGGCCGCTCGGTGTGCCGCCGAAGATTGAAGGGCAGACGCTTGCCGATCTGTTGCCGACCGATCATCTGCTGACGCTGCCTCACAAATCGCTGTATCTTCGCCCCTCTTTTGGGACAAGGGCACGGGTTTCGGTCATGATACTTGAACCCCGCGCAATACATCGCCGGTACATGGCCCTGACAAATCTATTCCACCGTCGATTTCACCGTATATTGACGTCCGATAGCCTGTTGCTCGCGCAGGTTCCCAATTCTGTGTTTTTTCCGTTTGGCGGCTCGTGGGTGCCGCAATGGAAAGAAACCGATATGACCAAACATGCCATGTGTTCACTGATTGCGTCCTCCAAGAAAAAACAATCCGGCCACAAATTGCGGCATGATCTGGTGCAATGGAGCCGCGAGACAGGTCAAGATATTGATGTTATGGGACGGGGCTACAAACCCTTTGCCAAAAAGTCGGAGGGGCTGGCCCCATTCCGCTATTCCGTTGTCATCGAGAACACGCGTGAGCAGGGGTATTTTACTGAAAAGCTGATCGATGCACTGCTGTGCGATACGGTCCCGATCTATTGGGGCTGCCCCAACATCGCCGATTTCTTTGACACCAAGGCCATGATGGTGTGCGAAGATATGGCAGATATCCAGTGTGCGATCAAAAACATGTCCGAATCCGACTATGTTTCTCGCCTACCTGCTTTGAATGCTGCACGCGATGTAGCTGTCGGATATATGGACGTTTATGAACGTGGGGCTAGGATTCTTCTGGAGTCAGATTGATTAACCCTCGCCACACACGGCAGTAGCTTCCATTTGTGGCGACCTGTCGGTCTGATGTTCGTTTGATAACCCTTCATGCATCACCGCGCCCTGCGAATTATCCTGTGCCAGTGCAGTTTGCTGGTATAACTTAGCCTGCAACGAAACGAGCGCCACGCCTGCAATAGGGCCGCGCTTACATTTTGCTTTTTCGTCCGATGCCGGGCTGCCGTGATCGTGCCCGTCTCGGCGCTCTGATCGCCCCAGGCCAATGGTGAAGGTGTCACGACTGCAACCCGAAGGCCGAGTTCCCAGAAATGCTTGTGGTCCTCGTCAATGGGGCGGGATATGGGCAGCGCACAAGCCGCGAGCCGTGCCGCAGCATCCCGCCGAATTGCGTAACCAAGTGTCGTGTTTGGCACCTTGTAAGGAACCCCGATGGTAATCCCCCCATTTTTAATGGGGTCCGCCTATAGAATTATGCGGCCATTTTCAGTTTCATAGCAGGTGTGATCCCGCCGATGCCCATGTTG
>NVTS01000089.1 GCA_002732995.1 Marinosulfonomonas sp.
AAGCAATCGAGGACACATTGAACGCCTTGGATACTGGCACCTTGCGGGTGGCCGAAAAGCAGACCGATGGCAGCTGGCATGTAAACCAATGGGCCAAAAAAGCGGTCCTTCTGGGCTTCCGGATCAAGGATATGGAACCGATGGAAGGCGGTGCGCAAGGCGCTGGATGGTGGGACAAGGTTGATAGCAAGTTCAAGGGCTGGGGGCCGAACGAATGGGCTGCGGCGGGCTTTAGGGCTGTTCCGGGGGCGATTGCCCGCAAATCGGCATTTATCGCGCCGGGCGTGGTTTTGATGCCGTCATTTGTGAATTTGGGCGCTTATGTCGACGAGGGCACGATGGTCGACACTTGGGCCTCGGTCGGGTCATGTGCGCAGATCGGCAAGAACGTGCATCTGTCAGGCGGCGTGGGCATTGGCGGTGTGTTAGAGCCAATGCAGGCGGGACCGACCATCATCGAGGACAACTGTTTTATCGGCGCACGGAGCGAGGTGGTCGAGGGTGTGATCATCCGCGAGGGCGCCGTTCTGGGCATGGGTGTTTACATCGGCCAGTCGACCAAGATCGTGGACCGTGAAACCGGCGAATTCACTTACGGCGAAGTGCCGCCCTATTCGGTGGTGGTGTCGGGCACCATGCCGAGCAAGAACGGTGTTAACCTGTATTGCGCTGTGATTGTGAAGCGGGTGGACGAACGCACGCGCTCGAAAACCGCTATCAACGAGTTGCTACGTGACTGATACGCCGAAAAAGAAAGTATCGCGCCAGCAGGTCTATACCTTATTGGTCGAGGTTGGTCGCTCGGAGGGTGACGGGTTGCCCAAGGGCGCGACCGGTGCGGCGTTGATGATCTATGCCAGCGGTGTGGACGRGCCGGAAGCGGTGCGCGAAACTGTGGCGATCCTGAAGCGGGCGGATATGGCGCCGCTGGATGTGACCGGATATGGCACTTTGCAGGAGCGGCTGGAGCAAGGGCACGACATTTCGGAAGACGAGCAGGATTTGATGCAGCGGGCGTTGGACGAGAACAGCGTGATTGTGGCGCAGATGACGCCGTTTTTCGAGAATCGAAAACCCGCCGTAAATGGCCGTGAAAATTGAAAACCGTTTTTCTGGACCTTGACGGCACCCTGACCGACCCGAAACCGGGCATCACCAAATCGTTCATCTATGCGCTGGAAAATCTGGGGCTGCCAACGCCCGCACCGGATGATCTGGAATGGGTAATCGGGCCTGCGTTGCTTGACAGTTTTGCCCGGTTGCAGGTGGATGATCCGCAAATCGCTGTTGATCTCTATCGGGAGTGCTATACCCGTGATGGTCTGTTTGAAAACAGGGTCTATGATGGCATTCCCGACCTGTTATCCGGCCTGCGGGATGCGGGCTATACCATGTGTCTGGCCACGGCCAAACCGCACGCCTATGCGCGCAAAATCACCGCGCATTTCGGGCTGGCAGAATACCTGACGCACGAGTTTGGCCCCGAGTTGGACGGCACCCGCAACAACAAGGGGGATTTGCTGGCCTATGCGCTGGATTTGACGGGGTATGATGCACACAATTCGATCATGATCGGCGACCGCCACCACGATATTGATGCCGCCCGCGCAGTCGGGATGAAATCGGTCGGGGTGACGTGGGGCTATGGATCGCTTGATGAGCTATCTGCCGCTGATGCGATTTGCCAGACCCCCGCAGCACTGGCCGCCACGATTGCCGATCTGTTGCCGCGTTAACTGCTGCGCACACCAAACCATTTGCGATAGCTGCCATCCTCGCGCAGACGCAGCAGGCTTTGATTAAGCGGCTCGGCCAAGGGGGAGTTTGGCGGCAACACAATCCCGTAATTTTCACGCAAAACCACCGGCCCAACGATTTGCGCTGTATGGCACCCTTGGGTGTTGGCGTAATAGGCCAGTATCGGCGCATCGAAAACCACGGCGTCCAATTCGTCACTTTCAAATGCGGCCAGCAGCGTTTCAATGTTGTCATAGCCGTGGTGGCGCAGATCGCGGCTGTCCAGATAGCCGCTGGCGGTGGTGCCGGAAGTGGTGCCAACCGATTTGACGTGCAGATCGTTGATCGAGCTGACCGAGTTCCGGATTTCGGCAATCGTCAGCGTCACCGTGACCTCGGCAACCACCAACGAGACAATGAACAAGGAGGAGACAACCAGCAAAACCCCAAATAGGCGGCCAAACACCGAGCGCGGCACCCGCTCCTCGAACCCGCCATTCACCACCAGATTAAGCGCCCACCAAAAGGCTGAAATCAAAGCGCCCCTCGCATTTGGCAGTGATCGAGATGTTGGCGATGGCCGCGTCAACTGTGCCATCATCGAGCATATCGACCATTTCGGAAAACTGGCCCGTGCGCACAAATTCGGAGTTGCGGCGCATGTCTTTCATTAATGCCTTTCCACAGCTCGACACTAAAGCCGGTGTCGGCACCATCCTGTGTCATTGAAAACGGCGGGCGGGTAACGGTGGAGACCCGCAAAGTTTGGGCCGTTGCCATAGAAAAAATGCTGCCCAATAAGGCCGAAAACAACAAAATATGCATGATTAGTCCCCCTAGCGGCCGTATTAGTGCAACGTGGCGCAGAAGAAAACAATCTGGAAATAGCTAATGGAATGCAGCGGGTTTCAGGGTCATTGCCTCGTATGGCCGCAGTAACGGGCGGGCCATTTCTTTGTGGTGCGGCACATCGGCGGCTGGCAGGCCACCTAGCAAAGTAGATTTCAACATATCGGGGTTGTTGGCGATCTGGCCGACGAACAGGCTCTCCATCCGGCATCCGGCCACGGTGATAATCTCGTGGTGATCAAACAAAAGCTGATACAAACGGATACTGTCAGCTTTTGCAGGCTCAAGGATGACATTGACTTTGTTGGTTAGATGCCGCGCCTCGACCAGCACGCTTTCGACGCCGAACAGGTATTCGATCTCGGTGTTCTCAAAGACAAGCCTCTGCTCCGGAGCAACCAGAATGTCGCGGGTTAATCCAAAATAGGGTGCCCGCAGGCGCAACGGTTGAAACAATCCGCGTGTCGGGACGCACCGCTCGCAAATCCAGCGGATGGGTTGTGGGCCATTGTCGACGGTTGTGACAAGGTCACCGCATTTCAGCGCCTCGATCGGGACCAGCCCGTTCGGGGTGTCTATCGGGGAATGCCCGGCAATGCTGGGGGTGAAGCCAACGGGTTCGATCTGGTCCGATATGCCCAGAAAGGTGATGCTGGAATCCGTGTGGGCGGGTGAATTTTGCTGCAAAAGCGCGTCAATTATTTTCAGGGGTATTGATAGGGGGGTATTTATCTCTGTCTGGTTCAGGGTGCCATGTTCGGGGCTTTCGACAGACAGCAGCGCCGATTTGTCCTGCATGTCCCATGTAAGCGTAATCCGCAGCTGCGTGTGTGTTTCGGATGTGTTTCCTGCCACCGTTAGGGCACTGCCCAGTTTCCCGTAACGCACTTCGGCTTTGACTGCGCCGTGCCCGTCTATCGAAAGAGAGAAGTCGCACATTATTTCGCCAGAAATACTACATTGAAGCAACTGGATTGCACTTGGGTTTGTCCGATCAACGGTGGTTTCAACGATAATACTGCCACGTTCCAGAAATTCAGACCCAGGATCAGGTTGCAGGGCCATCGCCGTGGACGGAATGTGGCTCGGTGCGCAAAGCATTGACAATGGCACGTCGTTTTTGGCCAGCCAGATCATTCCCATTGTCTAGTGATCCCCATTGGCAAGATGCACTATAGCGCCGCAAGCAACAGGCGGGGTGGTGAGGCATCCGGTTTGGGGTTTGTTGGACAAGTGCGGTATCCTTGTGGTGTAAAATATTAGGCGGCCATGCTGTTAGAGACTAGAATCTGTGCCTCGTATCCACGCAATGTCCGGCGTGCAGAAGGGCTGTAGCCAAGCCCGGTATCAGGGTCTATTTCTGGGAAAAGTGCGCATATTTCGTCAACAATGTCCTGCTCGAAGGCGTGACTTGTCTGCGGCCCCGGCAAGAAACTCTCGGTGGTGAGCCCTTCGGAGAAGATAACCTGATGGCGATCAAACAGCAGGTGAACATAGGTCACATCGCCGCCTTCCTGGATGCGGATGGATTTATCATTCACCAGATCTTTGGCGGCCACCAGAACTTCGGCTTCGCCAAACAGCAGTTCGGCAAGGCTGTCACGGATCAATACGCGGTGCTGCGGCGAGACCAGCAATGTGCGGYGATCGCCAAAGGTTCCGGCGGCAATGCGCACAGGGGCGAAACTGGCCTTGGCAGAAACGGTGCGCTGGCCGATCCAGCGCAGGGGCTGGGGCCCCTCATCATGGGTCATCACCAGATCACCGGGCTGCAAGGTTTCTACCGCCACTTCGCCATCCGGTGTCAAAATCATTGTGCCACTGACAAAGCAGGGGATTGTATCTATCGTAACGAAGCCAGTATCAGTGCCCCCGGTCGAACTCTGGATGCCATAAGTAAAACTGATTTCATCAACATCGGCATCGCCAACAACGGTCAGGGTGCCATCGGCATTCAGGGTTACGGTTTCACCCGACGCAAGCGTCACGGTACTGCCGACAGTCACAGCCACACCGTTAAGGTGGGTGATCGTCAGTGTGCCCCCCGTGGTGTTGATATCATTGTCCAGGACATCGACGATGCGGGTGCCGTCGGCATACATGGTAGATGAATCGTCAATGGCGACCAAAGTGGTCTGCATGCTGTCGCCAGCAATCAGCAGGTTGGTATCATATTGTGAATCGCCCTGATCGGCGACACCGATACGAATGGAATTAACCACGCCAGCATTCACCGGAATGGTCAGGGTCAATGTAACCGTCAGCCCGTCCATTTCGGTGTTGTAGGCATCAGAGGTATTGTCGAGGTACTGGTTTTCGTTGCTGCCTGAATTGATGTTCTGTACGTCTACATCACCGCCGCCGACTGACATCGGCACATAGGTTCCGTTGATCCAGACCCCGATGATATCGGAATACGAGGCCCAGAACTCCGGATATTCTTCGGAGCTGAGCGTAAACTGCATTGTCAGTGTATCGCCTGTCGGGATGAAATCGATATCCAGAATCGCGGCGTCATAGGTGTTGCCGCCGGCAATTGCGTTAAACCCTGCGTCATTATTCACGCCGCTGGTGTTTGTGGATGTGCCGGTATTTTGGTTGGCCTGACCATTGGAATTGGTGAAATCCCTTGCCCTACCTGTGGACAGGATAACACCAGTATCGCCAGGGGTCGCGCCAGGAGAAACTGAATCGCCATCTGAATAGGTGCCCGATGATCTATTGTCGCCAGTATAGCTGGCGCTGACAACCGTAACGCCGTCGCCAAAGATCTCGTTTGCCATCTGCAATGCAGTGGCATTTATGTTAATTGGCAGTTCTGATGCTGCTACCATGCCTGTCTCCGTCATCGGAAACAGCGCAAACGCCTGTTCGGGGATTTATCCCGTGCTCCCGTATCAGGGGTCACTTTCTGCTCGGTTCGGACCTCGTTGGATCCTACGTTTGCCCTGCCTCGGGTCAGTATTGTTTTGAGGATATAAACAACAAAATGCCGTGTTGTTAACCCTTTACGAACACTTTCTCACTTAAGGCGAACGATTATGTATCATGCGGGCAACAGGATCGGGGGGTTGTGTGTGTTACGGTGTTCGGCCTAACTATATGTTGATGTTCAAGACCAAGGAGGCACTAATGATTTACCCGATAGACCCCGTTCAATTAACCGCCGATCTGTTGCGATGCCCGTCGGTAACGCCGTTTGAGGGCGGCGCGCTGGTGATTTTAGAGGCCCTGCTAACGGACGCGGGTTTTGCCTGCACGCGTGTGGATCGTGGCGGGGTTTCAAACCTGTTCGCCCGCTGGGGGGACAAAGGCCATGCCCGCACTTTCGGGTTTAACGGCCATACCGATGTGGTGCCTGTAGGGGACGAGGCGGCATGGAGCCGTGATCCGTTTTGCGGTGACATTGTCGATGGCTGGCTGTGGGGGCGCGGGGCCACTGATATGAAATCGGGCGTTGCGGCCTTTGCTGCGGCGGCGATTGATTTCGTGCGGGCGACGCCGCCYGACGGAGCGATCATTCTGGCGATCACCGGCGATGAAGAGGGCGATGCCGTGGATGGAACAGTTGCGCTGCTGGACTGGATGGTGGCCAATAACGAGGCGATGCAAGCCTGMCTTGTGGGCGAGCCAACCTGCCCCGATGTGATGGGCGAGATGATGAAGATCGGGCGGCGCGGCTCAATGACAGCCTATTTCACCGTGAAAGGCGTGCAGGGCCATTCGGCCTATCCGCACCGCGCCAATAACCCGCTGCCGCCGATGGTGCGACTGATAGACCGGCTGGCGTCGCATGTGCTGGATGACGGCACCGAACACTTCGACGCCTCGACGCTGGCAGTCACTACAATTGATACGGGAAACACGGCAACGAATGTCATTCCGGCCGAGTGCCGTGCAACGGTGAATGTCCGATTCAATGACGCGCATTCCTCCGCCTCAATTATCGAATGGTTGCAGGGCGAGGCAGATAAGATAGCAGCCGAGGCCGGTGTGCAGATCGGAATGGAGACAAAGGTTTCTGGCGAAAGCTTCATAACACCCCCCGGCCCCTTGTCGGAACTGGTCGCCGCCGCGGTTCAGGCCGAAACCGGCGTCATACCGGTGATGTCCACGTCAGGCGGCACGTCGGATGCACGGTTCGTCAAAGACCACTGTCCGGTGGTTGAATTCGGCTTGGTCGGCAAAACCATGCATCAGGTGGATGAGCGGGTCGAAGTGGCGCAAATTACCCWGCTAAAAGATATCTACACACGGATAATCAGTGACTATTTCGCCTAAATACCGGCCACGATTGGTGGTGATGATCAAAGAGCCGCGTCTGGGCCGTGTGAAAACCCGGCTTGGTCGCGGTATGGGGGCTGTGCCGGCAACGTGGTGGTTTCGCCATCAGGTCATGCGGCTGTTGCGAGAGCTGGATGATCCTCGCTGGCAGGTCATTTTGGCGACCTCACCTGATGTGGCAGGGATGCAAAGCCGTGTCTGGCCAGCACATCTGCCCCGTGTGGCACAAGGGCGTGGTGATTTGGGGGTGCGGATGGCGCGGTTGTTGCGGGATGCTCCCAAAGGGCCTGTGGTTCTGATAGGCGGCGATATTCCTGGGATCAAGCGGCACCACATTGCCGATGCTTTTACCGAATTGGGCAGGAATAGRSSMKYKKWWKGYKSSKCRAMRRMYSSWKSRTRSTSGYYGRWMRSRYYWMWSSRYACCACNNSMMRSSGCYRMRSGGAMTSWWKGCRGSYSKSMKYKGRKCTMSMRARMWYGCRCTGGCCGWCACCTTGGCGACAATGCCTGATTATATGCCAGCGATGGTGGCAACGTTGCAAGATGTGGACACAGTTGCGGACCTTGCCAAGATTGCACGATGACGCCGCCCTTTGGCCGTGCTAGATCAACCATATGAAACGCATACCCACAAAAGAGGAAATCCTGACATGGATTTCCGATAACCCGACCCTAACCAACAAACGCGACATCGCCCGTGCCTTTGGCATCAAGGGTGCGGCGCGGATTGATCTGAAACGCATCCTGCGCGAGTTGGAGGGTGAGGGGCATCTACAAAAACGCCATAAAACCTATCGCGACCCTGACAAACTGCCGCCGGTCAGTGTGTTGCAGGTGATGGCCCCCGATGCGGACGGCGATCTATACGCCCGTCCGATGGAATGGCAGGGCGAAGAGGAGGAGCCGCGCATTTTGCTGGTGCTGAAAGGCTCTGATGCAGCACTGGGCGAAAATGACCGCATTTTGGCGCGGTTGACCGAGGTGAAGGGCGAGGACCACCAATACGAAGGCCGCCTGATCCGCCGCATCGGCACCAACCCGATAAAGGTGCTTGGGGTATTTCGCAAACATTCCGACGGTGGGCGGATCACGCCGATCGACAAGGGCAGCGATAAGGAATGGCAGGTGTCCGAGCGCGATGTGAACGGCGCCAAGGACGGCGAGTTGGTCGAGGCAGAGCGCTCGGGGCCTAAAACCCGCATGGGCCTGCCAAACGCGCGGATTATCAGCCGTTTGGGCGATCCGTCCCAACCAAGGGCCGTGTCGCTGATTGCTATTCATCAGCATGGCATTCCTGACCAGTTTCCTGATAGCGTTATTGCCGAGGCGGACAAGGCCAAACCCGCACCTTTGGGCAAACGCGAAGACCTGCGCGAAATGCCGCTGCTGACCATTGATCCGGCCGATGCCCGCGACCATGATGATGCCTGTTACGCCCACGCCGATGATGACCCTAAAAACAAGGGCGGCCATGTGGTCTGGGTGGCGATTGCTGACGTGGCACATTACGTGACGCCGGGCTCCGAACTGGACCATGAGGCCCGTAAGCGTGGCAACTCCACTTATTTCCCTGACCGCGTGGTTCCAATGTTGCCAGACCGTTTGTCGGGCGATTTGTGCTCTTTGCATGAAGGGGTGCCGCGCGCTTGTATTGCGGTGCGCATGGTGCTGGATTCGCATGGTCAGAAAATCCGCCACCGGTTTAGCCGCGCGATGATGAAATCAGTGGCGTCGCTGAACTATGTTGAGGTTCAAGAAGCAATTGACGGCAAACCGAACGAAAAGACAAAACCACTTCTTTCAGCAGTGTTAGAGCCGCTTTATGCTGCCTATTACGCGCTGGTTACGGCCCGCAAGCATCGCCAGCCGCTGGAACTGGACCTGCCAGAGCGCAAGATCATCTTAGCCGAAGATGGCACGGTTGCAGCGGTTGATTTCCGTGACCGGCTGGATGCGCACAGGATGATCGAGGAGTTCATGGTGCTGGCCAATGTCGCCGCCGCTGAGGAGCTGGTGAGCAAACGCACGCCGTTGCTGTTTCGGGTGCATGAAGAACCAAGCCCCGAAAAACTGGACGCATTGCGCGAAGTAGCGAAGTCGGCGGGCCTGGTTTTGGCCAAAGGACAGGTTCTGCAAACGCGGCATTTGAACAATCTGTTAACGCAAGCCGAGGGCACCGAATTTGACGAGCAGATCAATCTGTCCACGCTGCGCTCAATGACGCAGGCCTATTACGGGCAGGAAAATTTCGGCCACTTCGGGTTGGCGCTAAAGAATTACGCGCATTTCACCTCGCCGATCCGGCGCTACTCGGACCTGATTGTGCACCGTGCTTTGGTTTTGGCGAACAAATGGGGCAAGGACGGATTGTCGCCGCAAGAGATCGGAAACCTCGAGGCCACCGCCAAGCATATTTCCGAGACCGAGCGCCGCTCGATGATGGCGGAACGCGATACAACGGATCGCTATCTGGCGTCGTATTTGTCAGAACGGATAGGCGCGGAATTTCCGGCCCGTATTGCCGGTATCGCTAAATTCGGCGTGTTTGCGCGATTGAATGAAACGGGGGCCGACGGGTTAATCCCGATCCGCACATTGGGCCGTGAATATTTCCGCTATGACCCCGACAATCAGACCCTAACCGGCGAAGAAACGGGTGTTACGCTGGGGTTGGGCGTGCCGGTGACTGTGCGTTTGGCCGAAGCTGTGCCGGTGACGGGCGGCCTGATACTGGAACTGCTGACAGTTAATGGCAAGGCTATACCGAAAAGTAGCGGCGCACGCCGTGGGCGCGGGCCGGAGCGCCGCAAGGCCAACAAGTCGCGCAAGAAGGCGACCAAGACCAAGCGCAAAGTATCGCGCACCCGCTAAGATTACGGAATATGGTAAAGTACTTCGCGCATGCGGGCGATGTAACCCGTCAGTATGTCGTCATCTTTAACCAATGAACTTGCCTCGGTTGGCAGCGGGACCGAGGCAAGGCCCGACAGCATCGGGCACACACTGGCATCCGCAGCAGTTGGGGCATCTCCAAACAGATAAGGTTTATCACCCATCTGTAGCCTGATGGCCTCAAGGTCTTTTGTCGCCCGCTCGGCGCGCTCGATCTCGGTAAAGCGACCGATGCCTTGGATATGTAGACCAGCGCGCAGGGTTTTGCGGATTTTCCCTGTGATAAACCCGAGCATCGCTTTTGGGATCATACCAAAGAATGTATCGCGGGTGACTGGCCACGTATCATCCCGCAGCAAACGATCCGCCACCAGATGGAAATACAGATGTTCCTCGGCCATGCGGATTATGGCCCGCGAGGTGGCGCGCTCGTTATCGGATAGACCTCGTCGAAATCGGCGCCCTGTTGCTCGGCTGGGCACTTGCCAATATGGCACATCAGATGAGCACGCCATTGATCAACGACAAACGCCACCGTTTCCCGCCAGAAATCATCGCCCGTGCGGTCTGGCTTTATTGCCGGGTCAATCTGAGCCTTCGCGAAGTGGAGGNCATCTTGCAGAGCTGATGCAACACGGCAGCTGCAAAACGCTTGCTTACCAGACCAATGAAGAAGCACGGGCGAGCCCCGAAACGCTTCATTGCCGATAAGCGGTGGTAGCGGCGGACAAGGCGTTCGACCTGTTCCTCGAGACTTATGACGCGAAATACCCCAAGGCCACGCTGTGCCTGCAAAAGGACCGCGAAGAGATGATGACCTTCTTTGATTTCCCCGCCCGGCACTGGCAAAGCATCAGAACATCCAACCCGGTCGAAAGTACGTTCGGCACCATCCGCCACCGCACCAAATGCTCGAAAGGCTGCCTGACGAGGGACGGAATGCTGCATATGATGTTCAAGCTGGGGCAATGCGCTGAAAAGAAATGGAGGCGATTGCGAGGGTTCGACTTCCTGGCCAAGGTCATCACCGGGGTCAGATTCAAAAACGGTGTTGAAGTGACAGAAACCAACCAGGCCGCCGCTTGATCATGATCGCTCATACACCAGATTTGACAATATCTCCCCTGCGACGCCGCAAAACGCGAGATTGCGCCGGGAATCGAACATCGAGGATTGAATGATCGCGCTGAGAACGACCACTTGCCATTCCGAAAACGTGAAAGGGCAATGCAAGGCTGCCGGCCGCCGAGGGGGGTGCAGCGGTTCGTATCGATCCATTCCGCCATCCGGAATTGCGTCTGCGTTCCTGTCCGGCGCCGCTCCGCATTAACAATTAGATACCACCGGCTGGAAGTATTTGACGCTTGGAATTCGGTGGCCAGCGTCGCTTGAATATCAGTACCCGCGCTTTTTCAGTGCAAGTCAATTAACGGGACAACACCGATTGATGAGGCCGAAACTACAGTGCAACTGGTAGCTGTGCAATCAATCATAAATAAGCCAATGAGTTGATTTAAATAAAAAATAAAATACCAGTAGGTGATTTTACCCACGTGTGCTAGCAAACGCTCACGTTTACGTGAACGTTAGATTATTTATGTCAGCCACAGGAGTGCTGCGGCTTAATTTGATAAATTTATAATAATAATCCAGG
>NVTS01000090.1 GCA_002732995.1 Marinosulfonomonas sp.
TGCCAATTGGCATGACCTGACGAAAGGAGTTTCCCATGGGAGGATTTTTAAGCGCGCCGTCMSCSMCGCCTCCACCACCACCGCCGAGCGTTGAAAAGGTCTGGCATGTTGCCGATGGTAGCCAAACCAAGGGGCCGTATTCACGCGCCGATATGGGGCGAATGCTGATGGACGGATCGTTAACCCGCGAAACATTCGTCTGGACGGCGGGTCAGGACGGCTGGAAAGCGGCCGAAGACATTGACGAGTTGGCAACGCTGTTCACCATCATGCCACCCCCACCACCCGGGGCTTAAAATCGATGGCCAATGCGCCCGATGCATACCTGACGCCGAATGTCACCGAGGAGCACCGCTTCCCTTGCGGGCAATGCGGTGCCGATTMCCGCTTTGCCCCTGGGCAAGGGCATTTGGTTTGCGATCATTGCGGCAACGAGGCGGTGATCGAGGGCGATGGTGTGCTCCATGCCCAAGCTATTCTGGAACTGGATTTTCGCGCCGCAATTGAGGCGCATCTGCCCGAAGCCGAAATCGAAGAGACCCGCGTGGTGCAATGCCCCAACTGCGCGGCCAAATTCGAGTTTGACGCCGAAGTCCACGCATCAGAGTGCCCGTTTTGCGCCACACCCGTGGTCACCGACACCGGCACCCTGCGCCAGATCAAGCCAAAGGCATTGTTGCCGTTTGCGATGGACGAGCGTGCCGCACGCGCCGCCCTTGGCGATTGGCTGGGCAGCCTGTGGTTTGCCCCGAACGGGGTAAAGCAATACGCGCGTAAAGGAAGGAAATTGCAAGGTATTTACGTGCCCTACTGGACCTATGACGCCGACACCAAAAGCCGCTACTCAGGCCAACGCGGCACTGTATATTACGAGACCCGCACGGTGATGCGGGATGGAAAACGGGTGCAACAACGGGTGCAGAAAACCCGCTGGCGTTCGGTTTCAGGCCGTGTGGCGCGGTTTTTTGACGATGTGCTTGTGTTGGCCTCGAAATCTTTGCCCAAACGGTTCACCGATGCGCTTGGCCCTTGGGATTTGTCCGAACTTGAGCCATACCGCCCCGAATATCTGGCCGGTTTTCGCGCCGAGGGCTACACCATCGAGCTGGCCGATGGCTATCAAGAGGCCCGCGCCGTTATGGACCGAATGATCGAGCGCGACGTAAAATTCGACATTGGCGGCGATCGCCAGAGGATCAGCAATATCGACACCAAAATCAGTGATGTGACCTTCAAACACATCCTGCTGCCGGTGTGGCTGGCGGCCTATAAATACCGCGGAAAAACCTTTCGTTTTGTGGTCAACGGGCGCACCGGAATGGTGCAGGGGCAACGGCCCTATTCAGCGTGGAAAATTACCTTTGCGGTGATAACAGGCGCCATCATTGCCGGCGTCATCGGCTATCTGATCGCCACCAACCAGTAAGGACATATCATGCCGAAAATCCTGTGTTGCGGCGAAGCCCTGATCGACATGCTGCCCAGTGATGGCGGCTTTATGCCCGCGTGCGGCGGGGCGGCCTTTAACACCGCGATTGCTTTGGGGCGACTTGGCGCGTCTGTCGGATTTTTCAGCGGGCTATCGTCGGATTTCTTTGGCGATATGCTGCGCGGCAGCTTGCAGGCCAGCGGTGTGGACAGCCGGCTTGCCATCACCAGCGCACGTCCCTGCACATTGGCCTTTGTGCGGCTGGTGGAGGGGCATGCGCAATACGCTTTTTACGATGAGGGCACTGCCGGACGGATGCTGGACGCGGGCGACATCCCCGCCCTGCCCGACACGGTTCAGGCGCTGTTCTTTGGCGGAATTTCACTGGTGTCGGAACCTTGCGCTACCGCTTACGAGGCCTTGATGATGCGCGAGGCCCCTGCCCGCGTCACCATGATCGACCCGAATATCCGGCCCGGTTTTATCGCCGACGAGGCCAGCTACCGCGCCCGCATTGAACGGATGTTGGCGCTGGCGGATATCATCAAACTGTCGGACGAGGATTTGCATTGGCTACGGGGTGCTGGAGATTTGGCGGATTTGGCGCAGGCATTTCTGGCCGCTGGGGCCAAACTGGTTCTGATCACCGAAGGCGCCAAAGGAGCGACCGCCTACAGCACCAATCACAAGGTATTTATGCCTGCAACAAAGGCCGATGTGATCGATGCGGTAGGTGCTGGTGACACGTTTAACGCAGGGATACTGGCGGCGCTGCATCAGCTGGATATGCTGACCAAAGAAACATTGGACACTATCGATGACGCAGCCCTAACCACCGCCCTTACTCTCGCCACTCGTGCTGCGGCCATTACTGTGTCACGCAGCGGTGCCAACCCGCCATGGGCCAAGGATCTGACATGAGAGCCTTGATCCAGCGCGTGAGCGAGGCGTCCGTTAAAGTGGATGGTGATGTGGTTGGCGAGATTGGCGCGGGTCTGCTGATACTGGTTTGCGCCATGCAGGGCGATACCACGGCAAACGCCGATGCCTTGGCCGCAAAAGTCGGCAAATTGCGCATTTTCACAGACGGGGGCGGGGACGGGGGCGGGGACGGTAAAATGAACCGCTCCCTGCTGGATATTGGCGGGGCGGCCCTAGTGGTCAGCCAATTTACCCTTGCMGCMRMYWSSYSSMRSGGYAACCGGCCYGGSTTTTCSSMCGCCGCSSCSCCSGWWKWGGSYSRMAMMYTMTAYCAGSAYYTSGYYGSTSMGRTKCGSGMMCWSGGCRTASMSRYMKCMACMGGMCGSTTTSGYRCGSATATGRMRRTKSAKYTGRTSAAYGATGGWCCGGTGACCATCTGGATGGATATGTGAGCGGCTAACAGCCGCGAGCAACCACCAAAACCCATAAATAGCCGTGCGTATAAGCCTTGCCAGCATTTGCAATGCCTATCCCGTACTGGTTCACTCCACGGCCCAGCAGAATGTTCTTGCGGTGCCCGGGCGAGGACATCCAACCGCTCATCAAGTCCTGCGGGCTGGTCTGCCCAACCGCGATATTTTCCGCAACCAGACCGGCACGGCATCCTTGACGTTGCAAGCGACGCTTGGGTTTTGAGCCATCTTTGCCCACATGCGAAAAATAGCCTTTCACAGACATATCACAGGCATGCGCCTGCGCCGCGACCTGTAGACGCGAATTAACGCTCAATAATTTGCGCCCGCTCTTTGATCGCTCATTGTTTACTAACTGCCCCGCCAAAGCGGCCATTTCCGCGGCGTTTGCCGGCACAGCACACCGTGCTGCATTTGCAGTTGAGCCGACAAATATTAAACATACAGCAATCAAAACAGCAGCGAGATGGAATAATTTCATAGCGTTTCCTCTAAGTTGAAATTAGGCGTTTTCCGCATAGCACAAGCAGCTGGAATGGCGAAACGGCAAAAATGTCAGGTAAAATAACGATATATAGAGGCTGGCGGCATCGGGATTTCTTTACAAACTCCGTCAAAATCACAATATGCTGGCCGTTCACCCGCCCTTCAATATGCCCCTCATTGTCCTGCACCAGCGATGTATTTCGCACCGCTGTGCCATGCGTCGACCGGGGAAAAGAGACTTACGGCTTGGTGATGCTGGCATCGGCAATAAAATCCATGCCCTGCCGGATGTCCAACGCGATGGCAGCTGAAAAATTATCCCTGTCGCCACAGTCCAGCGCAGCCAGCGCCATACGGTGGTAATCATGCGCTATCCCGCTGGCCCCGAACAGGGTGCAGACCATGCGCATGCTGGGCGCATATTGCAGCCAGAGAGATTCAACCAGACGCAGGATCACCGGCGAATTTGCCCGCTCGTATATGTGAAAGTGAAAGGCATAGTTGCCATGCACATAGGCGTGGGTGTCATTTGTCTCGATCGCGCTATCCAGTTTTGCGTCAATCACCCGGAGCGCCGCTAGATCCTCCGAATCAAAATTCGCGAATGCCCGATAGGCCAGCTCGCGTTCCAAATTGACCCGCGCAAAGCAGATATCAAAGATGCGCTGTTCGTCCAGTTCAGGCACAACAATGGTGCGGCTGTCCTTGAACACCAGAATACCCTCGGCCACCAACCCGCGCAGGGCGTCGCGCGCCGGAATGACGCTGATGTCGTGTTCTTCGGCAATCCGTCGGATGGAAATCGCCTGCCCCGGTTCAAACCCGCCATCAAACAGCGACCGGCGCAAACGGCGCTGCAAATCATCGGCTTTGGTATTGGGTCTGTATTGCCCGGAATTCCCGACGACCGACATATTTTTCCTTATCTAAATTTATGCTCGCCCCAGAAAACCAACAAATCTCTTGAGTAAAACGCGCGTCCATATTAGCGTTGACGTGTTATAACACACGAGCGCTCGCAAAACGAGAGCCGATCCAACGGGAGAACTACAGATGCGTAAAAACCGGATGCCGATTAGTCGTCGGGCCATGCTAGCGGGCGCTGGCGCCGTTGGCCTGACCCTGAACATGCCCAAAGGCGCGTTTGCCGCGGGTGGCAAGCTGAACTTCTATAACTGGGATACCTATATTGGCGAGACCACGATTGAGGATTTCACCAAGGAAACCGGCATTGATGTGCAATACGATCTGTTTGCCGACAATGACGAATTGTTCGCCAAACTGCGCAACGGCAATCCGGGGTATGACCTGATCGTGCCGACAAATGACTATGTGGAGCGCATGCTGATCGCCGATATGCTGGTGCCGCTGGATCACAGCAAAATCCCGAATATGAAGAACCTTGATCCGGCCTTTGCCAATCCGGCGCATGATCCGGGTCGCAAATTTTCGATGCCTTATTTCTGGGGCACCATCGGCATTGGATATCGTATTTCCAAAGTCAGCAAAGTGCCTGACAGCTGGAATGATCTGTATACCTCGACCGAATATGCGGGCCGCATGTCAATGCTGGGCGATGGTCAAACCCTGATTCAGATGGCGATGAAACTGATGGGTAAATCGATCAACGACTGGACGGACGAGAATATCGCCGCCGCCGAAGCCATGTTGATCGCGCAGAAATCCAACATCACCGCCTTTGCACCTGACAATGGCCAAGACCTGCTGCTGGCGGGCGAGGTCGATCTGGCGATGGAGTGGAACGGCGACATCCTGCAAGCGATGGATGAGGATGACGATATCGGCTATGTGGTGCCAAAAGAGGGCGGTTTGCTGTGGGAAGATGATCTTTGTATTCCCAAAGATGGTCCAAACCCTGAAGCGGCCCATGCAATGATCAATTTCTTGCTGGATGCCGAGGTCGGCGCCGCAAACGCGGAATATGTATATTACGCAACACCAAATGCCGCCGCCCGTGAACTGCTAGATGCGGAATACAACGAAAACACTRCKATTTTCCCATCCGATGAAACGCTCGCCAAATGCGAAGTTTCGGTTTTCCCAGGGCAAGAAGCGCTCGGGAAAATCGACGCAGCCTGGACACGCGTAACCGCTGCTGGCTAATCAAACTCCAGGGGCGCGCCACAGGTTGCGCCTCTGTTGCTGTTCTGGGGGCCAATGGAAAGTTATCGCAAAAATACGCGCGTCTTTTTGGCGTTTTTCGGCCCGACCGCCGGATGGCTGCTGCTGTTTTTTTTCGTGCCGCTGGCGATCATCTGGGTCTACAGCTTTGGCGAAAACATATCCCTGACCGAAATTAAAACCACATGGACGCTGGACAACTATAAACGCCTGTTTCAACCCGAAATCATGACCCTGTTCTGGCGCTCCTTATGGCTGTCAGCCATTTCCACCGCAATCTGCATCACGATCGCCTACCCCGTGGCGATGGTGATCGCCACCTCGTCGGCCAAGGCCAAACCGTGGCTGCTGCTGGTGATTATCCTGCCGTTCTGGACCAACCTTTTGATCCGCACCTATGCGTTGCTGAATATCCTTGGCACCCGCGGGCGTTTGAATGACCTGCTGGAATGGCTGTGGAATCTTGGCGACGGGGCGCTGGCGATGATCGGGCTGGGCGKSWACGSCMTKMYTKSGGMTKCGKKYCRGCSRKYSAARWTKYKGKRSMMSMYYWGSKKCGTGATGATCGGGCTGGTTTACGTCTATCTACCGTTTGCCGTGCTGCCGATCTATGCCTCGCTGGAACGGATGGATCGTAACCTGCTCGAGGCCAGCCTTGATCTGGGCGCCAGCCAATGGCGCACGTTTCGCTCGATCCTGCTGCCCCTGTCGATTGCCGGCATTTCCACCGCCGCCATCATCACCTTCATCCCGATGCTGGGCTCGTTCCTGATCCCCAACCTGTTGGGCCGCGGACAGGTCGATATGATCGCCAATGTGATTGAACGTCAGTTCAAATCCGCCAATGACTGGCCGTTCGGATCAGCCCTGTCACTGTTCCTGCTCTACATCACCTTCATCATTCTGGCGGTGCAAGCCTTTGCCTCAATGCGTAAAGGGGGCAACAGAGATGGCTAAAAAACGCCGCGACCGCGCAGGGCCATTTGAATATTCCCGCAAGCTGTCGCTGCGCGTCAGTTTCCTGCTCGCGGCAATCTTCCTATACGCGCCGATCATCGTGCTGATCGTGTTTTCCTTCAACGATTCACGGCGTGGCGGCAATGTGGTCTGGAAGGGCTTCACCACCAAATATTATAGCAAAGCGTTCAATAACGATTCCCTGATCGAGGCCTTCACCAACACGCTGACCATCGCCTTTATCTCAACCATTTTCGCCGTGCTGTTGGGCGCAATGACCGCCATTGTTTTGTGGCGCTTTCGCTTCCCGTTCAAACCGGTTTTCCAAGGTATGGTCGCCATGCCCATCGTCATCCCTGAAATCTGTATGGGCGTCAGCCTTGCGGTGTTTTTCTCCAGCTTCGGTTTGTATGTGCCACCGGAATCGCCTTTTCCGTTTAACCTGACCAACATCATTCTGGCGCATATCACATTCTCTTTCCCGTTCGCGGCGATGATCATCCGCACCCGCCTGTCCAGCTTCAACCGCGAGATGGAGGACGCGGCCAAAGACCTTGGCGCGACCGAGTTCCAAGTGTTCCGCGACATCCTGATCCCGCATATGAAACCGGGGCTGATTGCGGGCGCATTGCTGGCGTTCACCCTGTCACTGGATGATTTCGTGATCACCTTTTTCACCTCGGGGCCGAACACCATAACCTTCCCCGTCAAAGTCTATTCCATGGTGCGCTTTTCGGTGACGCCGGAAATTAACGCAGCCTCCACCATCCTGATCCTGATCACGCTGGTTGTCACCGCACTGGCCATGCGGTTCCAAAGTTTTGAAGAGGGCGACAAATGAGCGAACAACCCATCATTTCCGTGCGCAATATCACCAAACGGTTTGGCCGCTTTACCGCCCTTGAGGACATATCGTTCGATATCCGCCCCGGTGAAATTTTCGCGCTGCTCGGCCCGTCCGGCTGTGGTAAATCCACCCTGCTGCGGATCATCGCAGGTCTGGAAACCGCAACCCAAGGCGACGTGATTATTGGCGGTCAGGACATGACCGATGTGCCCGCCAACAAACGCCCCGTGAACATGGTGTTCCAATCCTACGCCGTGTTCCCGCATATGACTGTGGCACAGAACGTGGCCTATGGGTTAAAGCTGGAGCGCATGCCGAAGGCCGAGATTGCCACCAAGGTCGAGGAGGCGCTGGAGCAGGTGCATCTGGCCGAGTTCAGCCACCGGATGCCGGACCAGTTGTCAGGCGGGCAGCGCCAGCGGGTCGCATTGGCGCGTGCCTTGGTCAAACGGCCGCGCGTGTTGCTGCTGGATGAACCGCTGTCAGCGTTGGATGCCAAATTGCGCGACGCGATGCGGCTGGAGCTGGTGAAGTTGCARGAGACCGTTGGCGTCAGTTTTGTGATGGTGACGCACGACCAATCCGAAGCGATGGCGATGGCCGACCGCATCGCCGTTCTAAAGGACGGCAAGCTGCGCCAGCTCGATAGCCCGACCAGCCTGTATCTGAACCCTTGCGATCAATTCGTCGCCGGTTTCATTGGCCGGATCAACATGTTCGATGTGACCGGCCACAGCCAGTCCGGCGACAAAGTCACCCTGCAAACCGCGATCCTTGCCCCCGTCACCCTGCCCGCGTCCACCCTGCCAGACAGCCCCGAGCCTCTTGCCTTGGCCGTGCGCCCCGAACGGGTAAAAATCAGCACCAAACGCCCCGCCAAAGGCACCTGCGTTCACGGCCAACTGGGTGACATCGCGTTTCAGGGCGACAGCTCCATCGTGGAAATTATCCTGCCCGATGGAGGCGCGATCACGGCCCTTGCCAGCGAAGCACAAGCCGAAAAGCTGATGAAACTGGAAATAGGCAGCGAGATTTACGCCCATTGGCAGCCCGAAGACATGCTGCTGCTGCCCGCAGGCGCAACCTGACCCGAACAAGAATTCTGACACCTTAACCAAACGAGATAAAAATGACCCTACTTCACAACATGCCCACTGCCGATTTGCAAAAACTGGATGCCGCCCACCATGTGCACCCGTTCACCGCCAACGCCGATCTGGCCGCCAAAGGCACCCGCGTGATCACCAGCGCCAAGGGGGTGTTCTTGCGTGACAGCGACGGTATTGAGCTGCTGGATGGCATGGCGGGGCTGTGGTGCACCAACATCGGCTATGGCCGCGACGAGTTGGCCGATGCGGCCCACGCCCAAATGCTGCAACTGCCCTACTACAATACATTTTTTCATACTTCACATCCGCCGGTAATTGCGCTGTCGGCAAAACTGGCGCAACTGGCACCGGGGGATTTGAACCATGTATTCTATGCCTCGGGCGGGTCTGAGGCCAACGACACCAACATCCGCCTTGTGCGTCATTACTGGGCCATCAAGGGTAAGCCCGACAAAAAGGTGATCATCTCGCGCCATAACGCCTATCACGGCTCGACCATGGGTGGGGCGAGCCTTGGCGGGTTTTCGGCGATGCACGCCCAAGGTGGGCTGCCGATCCCTGACATTGCATTCATTGATCAGCCGTTCTGGTATGGCGAAGGCGGTGACATGTCGCCAGAAGACTTCGGACTGGAACGCGCCCGCCAGCTCGAGGCGAAGATTGCCGAGTTGGGCGAAGACAAAGTGGCCGCCTTTATTGCGGAGCCTGTGCAGGGCGCTGGCGGCGTGATCATTCCGCCGTCCACCTATTGGCCTGAAATCCAGCAAATTTGCGATGCGCATGACATCTTGTTGATCGCGGACGAGGTGATCTGCGGCTTTGGGCGCACCGGCAACTGGTTTGGCTCGGAAACCTACGGCATCCGCCCCGACATCATGACCATCGCCAAGGGGCTGTCCTCGGGCTACGCACCCATCGGTGGCTCGCTGCTGTCGGACGAGGTCGCCGACGTGATCGCCAATGGTGGTGATTTCAACCACGGCTATACCTACTCGGGCCACCCTGTCGCCTGTGCGGTCGCCATGGAAAACCTGCGCATCATGGAAGACGAACACATGGTGGAACA
This sequence comes from Marinosulfonomonas sp., assembly GCA_002732995.1. Lineage (GTDB taxonomy): Bacteria > Pseudomonadota > Alphaproteobacteria > Rhodobacterales > Rhodobacteraceae > Profundibacter. The sequence continues at coordinate 9,431 of NVTS01000090.1, forward strand.
GGTGCGCGATGTTACCGGCCCCTATCTGGCGCAAAAATGGGCGCAGCTGGCCGATCATGGGCTGGTGGGCGAAGCGGTGAGCGTCGGGATGATGGCCAGCCTTGCCATGACCCCCGACAAAGCCGCCCGCGCCGCCTTTGCAGCTGATAAGGGCACCGTTGGTTTGCGCTGTCGTGATCGCAGCTTTGCCAACGGGCTGGTCATGCGCCATGTCGGCGACCGGATGATCATCGCGCCGCCGATTGTGATCAGCAAGGGCGAGATTGACCAGTTGATCGAGCGCGCGTCCACCGCATTGGACGAAACACTGGCCGGTCTGAAACAGGACGGGCTGATGACTGCGGCTGGATAGAATTGGTCGCGCTGCATTTGCGCAAATGGTAAGGGTGCCCATATTATACAAAATCCACCCTTTGTGAATATTGCTCCAAGCCATAACAAACGGGGCTGGGGGACACCCTAAATGACGCCAGCGGCCTGAGCGATACAGCGTTGTTTCGCCATGTGATCATTCAAGACGATCGCGGCGATACGCTCCGAGATGGCCGAGGCACGCGACAATGGACGGGGCTCAATGTGGGGGCCCCTTTGCAAGAGACACGATCAAGCTTTGGCCATCATCCATGATTTGTCGAAATCGCAACGGCGTCTCCGGTTGCCGCTGTTTCTGGGTTGAGATGATGCCTGAAGCACCATCAACAATGGCGATACTTGAACCGGCCACCACCGGAACTGGCGATATCGGCCGCAATGCGTTCAGGTCGTGGTTATGACCTATCCGGGCGGCAAAAACGGTGGTGGTGTCTATCAGCGGATCATCAACCACATGCCGCCGCACCTTGCCTATATTGARCCGTTCTTAGGGTCAGGTGCGGTGCTACGCCACAAGCGTCCAGCGGTGGACAAGGCGTTCGACCTGTTCCTCGAGACTTATGACGCRAAATACCCCAAGGCCACGCTGTGCCTGCAAAAGGACCGCGAAGAGATGATGACCTTCTTTGATTTCCCCGCCCGGCACTGGCAAAGCATCAGAACATCCAACCCGATCGAAAGTACGTTCGGCACCATCCGCCACCGCACCAAACGCTCGAAAGGCTGCCTGACGAGGGACGGAATGCTGCATATGATGTTCAAGCTGGGGCAATGCGCTGAAAAGAAATGGAGGCGATTGCGAGGGTTCGACTTCCTGGCCAAGGTCATCACCGGGGTCAGATTCAAAAACGGTGTTGAAGTGACAGAAACCAACCAGGCCGCCGCTTGATCATGATCGCTCATACACCAGATTTGACAATATCTCCCCTGCGACGCCGCAAAACGCGAGATTGCGCCGGGAATCGAACATCGAGGATTGAATGATCGCGCTGAGAACGACCACTTGCCATTCCGAAAACGTGAAAGGGCAATGCAAGGCTACCGGTCACCGGGGGGTGCAGCGGTTCGTATCGATCCATTCCGCCATCGCTCCGCATTAACAATTAGAGACCACCGGCTGGAAGCATTTGACGCTTGGAATTCTCTGGCCAGCGTCGCTTGAATATCAGTACCTGCGCTTTTTCAGAGCAAGTGAACCACTACCGGCTGACGCCGGTAGCATCCCGTTTGGAATGTAATTCCAGGTACTGCATGATGATCTCGTCGGTCACATTCCCCGATGT
>NVTS01000001.1 GCA_002732995.1 Marinosulfonomonas sp.
CTGTTGACAGACATCAGTCAGCAATCGCTGGATGCAGCCCTTGAGTTGATCAATGCCAACCTGTCGCGTCAGGCCTCGCGGGGCAAGATTTCGGATGCTGAACTGGCCAGTGCTATGGGCCGGATTCAAACCACCCTTGCATTGTCAGACCTGGGGGCCACCGATCTGGTGATCGAGGCGGCGACCGAGCGCGAATCGGTGAAACAGGCGATCTTTGAAGACCTGCAACCGCATCTTTTGCCGCATACCATCCTGACCTCTAACACTTCGTCGATTTCGATCACCCGGCTGGCGTCCCGCACTGACCGGCCCGAACGGTTCATGGGGTTTCATTTCATGAACCCGGTGCCGGTGATGCAGCTGGTCGAACTGATCCGGGGTATCGCCACCGACAAGGAAACCCAGGACGGGGTGGATTGGTCGACCCAAGCCATGTCCAGTCTGTCGCAAGAGCTGCGCGACACACTGGCGCTGACGTTGGAGGACGAGATGACACGCCGTGAAGCAGGCGAGGTTACCCGACCCCCAATCGGTGCGGATCGAGGAAATGATCAACTATTTCCCGTATGATTGCCCCGCACCAGACGCCAATGAGGCCCCGTTCAAACCCACCGTCACCGTGTTCCCAACCCCGTGGAACGCAGGCACACAGCTGGTCACATTGGCATTCAGGCCACCATGCCCGCCCTTAAGGATCGCCCTGCGCTGAACCTTGTGTTCCAGATCGACACATCGGGATCAATGGATCAGCCCAACAAACTGCCGCTGCTGATCCAGAGCTTCCGCCTTATGCTGTCCGAGCTGCATGACGAGGACGAAGTGTCCATCGTCACCTATGCAGGCAGCGCCGGTCAGGTTTTGAAACCAACCAAAGTATCGAACAAAGCCGCGATCATGACCGCCTTGGATCAGGCGCCATCCTGAACGACGCGCTGCGCTATCAATCGGCTGCCGACACGAATAGCAGTGGCGAATTGGGCTTTTTGAAGCTGCGCTATAAAACTCCGGGCGAGGATGTCAGCCAACTGCTGACCACCCCGATCACATCGGGTATGGCGCCACTAGAGCAGAACGGAACGTCACTGGGGTGCCGTCTTTGGATCGAACCTTCGGAATACGGACGTTCACGGGCCCGATGCCTGTTTGAATGGGCCGTTCAGGGGGATGCCCGTTGCGAACAACTGCCGCATGACCTGCCGTCGTGCGCAACGCCGCGAACAGCGCCATGTACCCTTCAAATYCCGMGTCTACAGCCGTGGCTATCAAGTGTTGYGCCTCCTGTTCCCAGCATTTGGGTCAGCGCGTCCGTAATCCTGTCTCGACTGGCAAAATCAACAATGTTACGCGTTTCCATGGTGGTGTATCTTTCTTTGGTTGGGATGCTGTCGTTCAACAACAATTCAACCAGATACGCCGCCAACCTTCAAATCCCCGAAACACCAGATTCAGTCATAGCTCGAAACTTGCGATTACAGCAGTTATGCGCAAGCTTGTGGTTATGGCAAATGCCTTGCTACGAGGTGGTCGGGAATGGACTGAAATAACCACTTGACCAATACGGATACTCATCGGTTGCACGCAAACAACTGCCGGGCAATGGGTCGAGTGGTTCTTTCGTTTCGTCATTTTTAATCGTCTCTCTCATAAGTCGATCCATCTTAACTACTGGTCCGAAATTCCGCGACCACCTCTGTTTTGACGGTCTGACTAGGGGGAAAATGCCTGATCTTCATTCTCAAACAGACCGTATGATCCGAATTGGTGTGTTGGTTTCCACTCAACCCTATGGCGCCGGCCTTTGGACGTCTGTTTGATCCGTTGAAACGCTAAACCCAGACAATTTGAAAGGTTAAGCGTGCGTTTACGTCTGCCTGTTATCCCTATCGGTGGGTGAATAAACGAGGTGGTGGAATGAACGCGCAATCAAACGCGCCAGTCATTATCATCAAGCGTAAGAAAATCATCGCAGCCAGCGGGCACCATGGTGGTGCCTGGAAAGTTGCCTATGCTGATTTTGTGACGGCCATGATGGCCTTCTTTATGCTGATGTGGCTGTTGAACGCGACAACTGAAAGTCAACGCAAGGGGATTGCGGACTATTTTAGTCCGACAATTCCACTGGCCCGGGTTTCGGGCGGCGGCAATGGGGCCTTTGGTGGGGATAGTGTTTTCACCGAGGATACATTGGCACGGAATGGCACAGGGGCGGCGGTTTTTGCTGCTGCAATGCAGGCCGGGGCTTCCTCCGAAGATGAGGATAATTTATCCGAGGTTGAATCGATGCTGTCGGGTGGCGGCGGTGAAAGTCTGGTAATGGACAATGCGATGAAGCACATCCTGACCCGCGTTACCGACGAAGGGTTGATCATCGAGCTGTTTGATTTGGATGATGTAGCGTTGTTCGAAGAAGGCAGTGCCACGCCAACGCCAATGTTGAAGGAAATCGCCAAGATGATGGCCGATGTCTTTGGTATTGTTAAAAACGAGGTTGCAGTGAACGGGCATATCAGGTCACACCCCATTGTGTTGGCCAAAAACCCGGTTTGGGATCTGTCATCGGCTCGTGCAGACCAGTTGCGGCGGATGTTGGAAGGGGCTGGGTTTAATACGCGGCGTATCCAGCGGGTGACAGGGTATGCAGATCGCAAACCTGCCGTCGCAAATCCGATGGCGGTGCGGAACAACCGAATGGAATTGATCCTGTTGCGCTCCGATAAGTAGGGGTTGAAATTTACAGAATAAAGATAAGTCCGAGGTGTCGGTATAATAGGTAGCATTTTATTTGTTAGCGCCCTGTTAATGGCGCGCCCTTATTGCTGATTGCCGAGACCCTATGGGGTTGATGCAGCAGAAAGGCGCACCATGACAATATCTTCTTCGCTAAATGCAGGCGTTGCAGGCCTCTCGGCCAACGCAACACGTCTGGCAACAATTGCCGACAATATCGCAAACTCTGGCACCTATGGCTATAAGAGGGCCGAGGCCAACTTTGAATCCCTTGTGATTAATAACAGCCCTGGGTCTGGTAAATATTCGGCCGGTGGCGTTCGGGCATCGACCGTGCGCTTGATTGAGGAACGTGGCGCATTGGTTGGAACCAGCAATGCAATGGATATCGCGGTTGGCGGGCGCGGGATGTTGCCCGTTACCACGGCAGTTTCGCTTGGAAATACATCTGGTGACCAGCCATTGATGATGACCAGAACAGGATCGTTCCACACCGATGCGAACGGGGTGTTGAAAACCGAATCCGGTCTGGTACTGCTGGGTTGGCCCGCAGAATCAGATGGGACAATTTCAACATATCCACGGGATACGGTTTCAGGACTCGAGCCGGTTGTGATCAATGCCAACCAAAGTGCAGGCGACCCGACTACGGCTATGAATTTGGGTGTAAACCTGCCGGCARCCGATACAGCAGCGGGCGCAGCCGGGGATACGCTTCCATTGTCGGTTGAGTATTTCGGCAACCTTGGCACATCAGAAACACTGGATATTACGTTCACGCCGACAGTTCCCGGCGCGGGTTCTTCTAACACTTGGACCATGCAGATTACAGATTCGGCACAGGGTGGGGCTGTGATCGGGGAATACACGCTGGTCTTTGATGATACGCGCGCCAATGGCGGCACCCTTGCCTCGGTCACAGCAGTTTCAGGTGGGGCGTATAATGCGGCAGATGGCACTTTGGACCTCACGGTTGCTGGTGGGCCATTAACCATGACTATCGGTAAAGTTGGAGACCCGAATGGGTTAACGCAACTGTCCGACAGCTTTGCCCCAACATCGATTACCAAGGATGGTTCTCCTGTTGGCAATCTGACGTCGGTCGAAATTGATGATAACGGTTTTATTACAGCTACATATGATACAGGTTTTATCCGGCGAATATATCAGATCCCGCTGGTTGATGTGCCAAATACAAATGGCCTGACTTCACTAAGCAATCAATCCTATCAGGTCTCCCCCAGCTCAGGCTCGTTCTTTTTGTGGGATGCAGGTGATGGCCCGACGGGTTCCGTTGAGGGGTTTGCCCGTGAAAGTTCAACCACTGATGTGGCCGGCGAGTTGACCGCGCTGATCGAGACGCAGCGCGCCTATTCTTCAAACGCCAAAGTGATCCAGACAGTGGACGAAATGCTGCAGGAGACAACGAATATCAAACGATAATCGCAGGGATTGAAGGAGGCTAGACCATGAGTATGTCAAGCGCACTATCCAATGCCCTGTCAGGCCTGACCGCATCATCGCGCTCAGCCGATGTCGTGTCGTCAAACATCGCAAATGCGTTAACGGACGGGTATGGCAGGCGGGAATTGGACTTGTCGTCCCGTGTGTTGGGTGGCGAAGGGGCAGGTGTTCATATTGACGGTGTWTCGCGTGTCGTCGATCAGGTTGTGATCGCAGATCGGCGGTTGGCGGATGCGTCATTGGGGGCATCTTCGACCCATGCAGGGTTCTTGCAGAGGATTGAAGATGTCATTGGAGAACCGGGCACTGCCGGATCACTTTCGGATCGGTTGGCCGGACTGGATGCAGCCTTTATAGAAGCCGCCAGCCGCCCTGATTCCGAACCGCGCCTGCAAAATGTCCTGCGTAATGCGCAAGGGGTGACAGATCATATCAACACAATCTCGCGTGAAATCCAGAATCAGCGTACCCAGGCAGACCAAACGATCTCGCAGCAAGTCGATCAGTTGAATACGACGCTAAAACGGATCGAAGACCTTAACAAAGCAATTCTAACCCAAAACGGCAGCGGGCGGGATACGTCTGCCTTGATGGATCAACGCCAGCAGTTGGTAGATCAGATATCATCAATCGTGCCGATGCGTGCTGTGCCGCGTGATCGGGGCCAGATTGCACTGATCACAACGGGGGGTGCAATTTTGCTGGATGGGCGTGCTGCGGAAATCGGGTTTACCAGTGTGGGTCTGATTACCGAAGATATGACAATTGGTGCAGGGTCGCTTTCGGGACTAACCCTGAACGGTAATCCAGTCAGCACCGGCGGGAACGGTATCTTGTCTGGTGGATCATTGACCGCTTTGTTCGAAGTGCGCGACGAATCGGCCACAACAGCGCAGGCCAATCTGGACGTTGTGGCCCGTGATCTGGTTGAACGGTTTCAAGACCCCGCCGTTGATCCGACCCTTACCGCAACAGACGCAGGACTGTTCACCGACGCCGGAGCCTATTTTGATACCGCAAACGTGGATGGGTTGTCTGCTCGCCTTTCGATAAATACGCGGGTTGATCCCGTTGCAGGGGGCGCGGTTTGGCGATTGCGCGATGGCATCGGGGCCGCCACCCAGGGCGAAGTTGGCAATGCAACATTACTTCAAAACCTGTCGACGGCATTGACCGAAACGCAGTTACCAGTATCCGGCAGCTTTACCACTGCGGCGCGCTCGGCCTCGGGTCTGGCGTCTGACTTCCTCTCGGTCATCAGCGCTGAACGGCAATCAGCCGAGGCCGAAATTGCGTTCTCTTCAATCAAGGTCGACACTTTGAAAACGCAAGAACTGCAAAATGGCGTCGATACAGATTACGAGATGCAGCAACTGTTACTGGTCGAGCAATCCTTTGCCGCCAACGCCCGCGTCATCCAGACCATAGACGAGCTAATTCAAACCCTGTTGAGGATATAGATCATGAGCTACATCTCAATCGGTGACATGGCGCAAACCTATATGATACGGCGTCAAAACACCCAGTTGGAAACCACCGCCACCCGGTTGGCGCAGGAACTGTCTACTGGGCGTACYAGTGATGTGGCCAAACGGTTTTCGGGTGATTTTACAATGGTTTCGTCGATCGAGACGTCGTTGAAATCATTGGAGGCCTATAAAAGTGCAACAAATGAAGCAGCGCATTTTGCAACATCGATGCAGACATCGTTAGAGAGAGTGCAGCACCAGACCACAGCCGCCGTTTCCGCGTTATTGCTCACTGGCAACTCGGCCAGTCAAACCCAGATTCAAAACACCGCGAGCGATGTGCGCCAGAAATTCGATGCCGTGGTATCGGCGCTGAATACACAGGTGGGCGGGCGTAGCATATTTGCTGGGGTCGCAACGGATGGCCCGGCACTTGCATCGGCAGATTCTATCCTTGCTGATTTGCAGATTGCAATCGCAGGCCAGACCACCGCCGCTGGAGTAGAGACGGCAGTGGACAATTGGTTCAACACGCCAGGGGGCGGGTTTGAGACTTCAGGTTATTTGGGGTCATCCACACCACTTGCGCCTTTCAAAATCGGGGTGACTCAAGAGGCGGATCTGCCATTTACGGCGGCCAATTCTACTGTGCGTGATACACTGAAAGGCTTGGCACTCGCCGCTTTGGTTTCCGAAGGTGCCCTTGCGGGTGACCTTTCAGAGCAGGCTTTACTACTTCGAAATGCAGGGAATGAATTGCTTTCAGTCCAAGACAAACAAACCGAAATGCGCGCTGGTGTTGGCACGGTCGAGGCCCAGATTGATACAGTTTTTGCACAAACCGTATCCGAGATTTCGGGACTCGAGATTGTTAAATCCGAACTTTTGTCGGTCGACCTATATGGTGCCGCCAGCGAATTGGAAGAGGTCCAGACCCAGCTGGAAACGCTATATGCCCTAACCGCGCGCATGTCGCGTCTAAGCCTTGTGGATTTCCTAAGATGATCAACCGTATCCTTGTCTTCATTCTGACTGCTCTATTATTGCCCTCGGTCTCACTGGCGGGTCCGATCCGGATAAAGGATCTGGTCGAATTTGACGGCGTGCGTGGCAATGATCTGGTTGGTTACGGGCTGGTTGTCGGGTTGAATGGAACAGGGGATGGCATCCGAAATGCCCCTTTCACCGAAGAGATCATGACGAATATTCTAGAACGCCTCGGGGTGAATATTACCGGCGAGCAATTCCGGCCAAAAAATGTCGCTGCGGTTTTTGTGACAGCTAATTTGCCCCCGTTTGCACGCGCGGGCAGCCGAATTGATGTGACGGTTTCCGCAATTGGTGACGCAAAAAGTCTGTTGGGGGGGACCCTTATTATGACCCCGTTGAATGCAGCAGACGGCCAGATATACGCTGTCGGGCAGGGGCCAATTATTGCGGGTGGCATATCTGCCAGCGGCGATGCGGGCAGCGTTGTTCAAGGGGTGCCGACGGCTGGCTCCATTCCGTCTGGCGCGTATGTCGAGCGTGAAATTGATTTTGATTTTGCCGCGCTGGAACAGATCAGGCTTGCATTGCGGACACCGGATTTTACCACGGCTTTGCGTATCGAACAGGCGATCAACAAATCATTCGGGCGTGCAGTCGCACGGATGCTGGATGCGGGGACTGTAGAACTGGATATCAAGGCAACGCGTCAAGCATCCGCAGCACACGCAATCTCGAAAGTTGAAAATGTGTTGGTTGTGCCGCAACGCAAAGCACGGGTTGTTGTGGATCAACGGTCAGGCACGATTGTTCTAGGCGAGGATGTGCGTATTTCGCGTGTAGCTGTGTCGCAAGGCAATCTCACGCTGCGCATAGAAGAGCAGCCGATTGTTGTTCAACCAAACCCGTTTGCAGCGGGTCAGAGTGTTGTAGTGCCCCGCACATCGGCATCCATCCAAGAAGAGCCGGGGATCGGACTGGCCGAGTTGTCTGAGGGAACGTCCCTGTCCGAGGTGATTGCGGGGCTGAATGCGCTGGGCGTATCCCCCCGGGATATGATCGACATATTGAAAAGCATAAAAGCGGCCGGCGCCCTTCATGCCGAGTTTATAGTGAGGTAGGTTTCGCGCTAAAAGTAGCTTCTTACAAGGGCAGCTGAAACAAGGCTCCATCCGTCGGCAACAACAAAAAACGCGAGTTTGAAGGGCAGTGATACGATTGCCGGCGGGACCATCATCATCCCCATAGACATCAGAACCGCTGCAACAACGAGGTCGATGATCAGAAAAGGCAAGAAGATCAAAAATCCGATCTCGAATGCTCGCTCAATTTCGGACAGAAGAAACGAGGGCACCAGAAGCGAAAGTGGCTGGGCCGATGTTTCACCGACAAGTTTTGCATCAGGGCGCAATGCGGCCAAAGTTTCAAATGTATCCGGATCAATGCGTGCTGCCATAAAGTGGCGAAAAGGTGAAATCGCTTTTTTGAATGATTGCTCGACACTGATCTGGTCATTGATCAGGGGCTCGATTCCTGTGACCCATGCTTCGGTGAATACAGGCTCCATCACGAAGTAGGTTAAAAACAACGCCAGACTAATGATCAGCATATTGGGCGGGGATTGTTGCAAGCCAATCGCCTGACGCAAAATGGCAAGAACCGTGACAATAAACGGAAAGCACGTGATCATGATCGCAAGGCCCGGCACGATGCTAAGGACAGTGATCAAAACCAGCAGTTGAACACTGCGTGCTGCGATAGAGCCGTCATCACCCAAAGAGATCGAGATTTCCTGGGCGATGACAGGTGTCGCAAACATGGTTAACGAAACAGCGAAAACTCCAAGCAGGAAATTAAGAACAACATTGTGTTTCATGGGTTATAGGCCGTCCTGAAGGTTTACTACCTCTGTCAGGCGAACTGCGAGCTGGCCTTCCTGCTCGCCCTCAAGTTCCTGTAGTTCGCCGCGTGCAATCAAGCGGTTCCCGATATATAGGTCGACGGGATCATCGATCCTTTTATCAAGCGGTAAGACGGCGTTTTGCTCAAGATTAAGAAGTTCTTGTATCTTGGGCCGCGCCTTACCCACCGAAATAGTAATCTCGATTGGAACCTGGCTAAACAGATTTGTGCTGCTATCTTTTGCAGAAGTGTCAGTTTGGGTGTCATCCATTGATCGCTACCTTTTCTTGCTGTTCAAAAAAACCATCAACCGATTGGGAAAATCCGGACAGAACGCTTTCCAGATCAATCTGGTTTTCAGTTTGGGCAAAGCGGAGATAAGCCTGACCTTCGGCCATTGAAGGCTCGTCGATGATCGTGACGTCGAGGCTGTCTTGCATCTCCAGAAGCCGTTCAAGTGCTGGGCGATTAGACGGGGAAATCACAATCTGAATTCCGGCTTCGGTTTGGGTTTGTGAAACGGCCAAAACTTCGTCAACAATAATTTGCGACAGGTTATCGGACGCAAGTTTGGGAAGAACCTTTGAGACCATTTCCTTTAACAATGGCTCGAGAGACCCAAGAATTTTCCCACGCGCCTGATGATAGGTGAACGACAGTTCTTGCAAATTGCGCGCAAAATCAGTGGCCACACGGGACTGTTCTTCGGATTGGGCCGCCGCCGCATCATCCCAACCGGCCTTATATCCCTGCTCGAATGCTTCTAACCGGTGCTCTTCCAGACTGGTGTTCGTTGCCAGTTTTGGATCGTTTGAAACGATATGCGTGCTGAATTCTTCTAGTTGAAATATAGACATTAAACGGTTTCCTCGCCTTCTTCCATCCAGCCGCGCAGCACCTCGACGGTTTCTTCCTGTCGCTCTTCAATCATCTCGCGCAGGCGCGTGACGGGGTCATTGGATAATCCGCCCGTACTGCCGTCAGTCCCGAAACCCCCAATCGCCGCCGTATTCATTTCGGGCATTTGAAAATCGGAAACGGTGGCCATTGCGGGCGCCGTAAAGCTTCCGTCATCAATCTCGCCGGTTAGGGCAGGTAGGGAAGACGCGGCATTACCGATTGTATCAGGGAAGGGTGCCGCCGGAATCGGATTTGCGGGTGGTGCAAGTTCGGCCACTGCGGGCAATGGTTTACTATTCAGAATTGGCCGCACAACAAACAGCCCAAGGATCAGTGAAACAATACCAAGCACAGCAATCTGGATGATCGACATCACATTAAGGTTCAGCGATTGCATAAAAGATGGCGTAGCTACACTCCCCTGTTCGACAATCGGTTGAAACTCCATCGATTTGAGGATAATCACGTCACCCCGTGCCTCGTCAAACCCAACGGCAGCGGCCACAAGATCACGTAAACTGCCCATTTCCTCTTCGCTACGCGGCGTGAAAACCTGCGTACCAGTGCTGTCAATCTGTTGCGTGCCATCAACCAGCACAGCCACCGTCAGGCGTTTGATTGCGCCCGGCGACTTGACGATTTCCCGCTGGGTTTCCGACACCTCATAGTTCACCCGCTCGCGGGTTTCGCTATTCTGGCTAGAAGAATTCGAATCGTTACCACCATCACCATCAGGCAGGTTGCTGGCCACCGTCACGGCCCCGCCCCGCGCATCCTCGGATGCGGTCGTGCGCTCCTCGCTGTCCGTGCTGATCACCACGCGAGAATCTGGATCAAACGTCCGTTCTACGATTGATTCGTGGTCGGTCACCGTTTCGACGCTCACCTCGACCATCACATTGCCATATCCAACGCGTGCTTCTAGCAATCTCTCGACGCTTTTCTTTAATACGGCGGCGCGATTGCCGTTGCCGCCCATACCGGATACGGCATCATTAGTTCCCAATATTAATCCGCCCTGAGCATCAATGATTGCAACATCCTCGGGCATCAATCCGGCAACGGCCGAGGATACGAGAAATTTTAGCGCCTTCGCATGGGTGGCCGTTAGCGTGCCGGAAGACGTAGTGACGGTGACCGATGCCGTTGCCGTAATTTCACGCCGGAACGGTTGTGATGATGGGCTGGCGATATGCACGCGTGCGCCACGAATATGTGGGCTGGATATAATTGTGCGGGCCAACTCGCCTTCTTTTGCCCGCCAGTATGCGGCGTCGAACATTTGCGACGTGGTGCCAAAACCGGACAGCGAATCAAGCAATTCGTAGCCTGCGGAATTATTGGCCGGCAATCCTTCGCTGGCCAATGTCATGCGCAACTCGTCCCGCCTGCTGCTGTCGACAAAGATGGTCCCACCCCGCACCTCGTAGGATACGCCGCGTTGTTCCAGCGTGGCCACAACCTCGCCTGCGGCGCTGCTTTCCAGCCCCGCATATAACAGTGACATTCCCGGGGCCGTTGCCATGCGTGAAAGTGCCAGAACGGTTGCGAACATCGCAACGGTGGCAAGCACAACAATCATGCGGCGGCGTGGGTCAAGTGTGGTCCAGACAGACAGTAGCTGTTGCAAGACGTTCCTCCGATATTAGGTGGGCCTTCTGCCCGGACGTCGCCTTATGTTTCGCTGAACAGGCTTAATAATCGGTTAGCCCCTGACAGGTATTAGAGGGAGGAGCGAAAAAAACCGGTGTGATCATGGCAGACGAGACTGAAATTGAAGAAGACGGCCCAAAGAAAAAGTCGAATAAACCCTTGATAATAGGGCTGGTAATGGCATTGGCGGGCGGCGGCGGTGGGTTTTTCGCGGTGCAATCGGGCATGCTTTTTGGCGCACATGAAGAGGCTGAAACCGATTCGCATACAGAAGTGGCGCCTATGCCGGATGTGGTTTTTGTGCCAATGGAGCCGCTGATTATCAATTTAGGCAGCGGGACAAAGAATCAGTATTTGCGGTTTCGGGCACAACTCGAAGTCGCGGGCGCGTTCGAGACTGAAGTCACGACATTGCTGCCGCGGGTAATGGATATTCTAAATGGGTATTTGCGCGCCGTTGATGTGCATGACCTTGAGGACCCGAGTGGGCTGATTCGCTTGCGGGCCCAGATGCTGAGACGGATTCAGATCGTGACGGGCGAAGGGCGCGTGAAGGATCTCTTGATAATGGAATTTGTGCTGAACTAGGAGGGTGAAATGACACTGATTGCCGATATTTTACTTGTTGCAGGTGCCCTTGGCGCTGCATTTTACTGTATGATTTTGTCGCGCCGGCTGAACCGGTTTAATGATCTGGAAAAGGGTGTTGGTGGTGCCGTTGCCGTGCTGTCGGTTCAGGTCGACGACATGACAAAAACCCTTGAGCGGGCGCGGGGTGCCGCGAGTGATTCGACATCATCATTGGAGAGTTTGACTGGCAAGGCCGAAGATGTAGCAAAACGGCTTGAGCTGTTGATGGCGTCAATGCACGATCTGCCGGAGCCAACCGAAAACCGTGAAGAACCGAAAAAGGACATCAACCCCGAGGCCCAGTTTTTACGGCATCAGGACAGAATGGTAGAGGCAGCAGAGTGACCAGAAAAAAGAATGAAAAAAAGCGTGTGCGCAAAGGTGGCCGCAGCGCACTAATCCTGATCGCCGGGTTTTTCCTTGCGTCAGGGTTGTTGCGGTTAGGATCAGGAACAGGCAGCGCAATTGCACGCGAAGTTGAAGCATTACGCCATTCTGAAAAGGAAGAAGTGCAAGCACCTGTTGCATGCGAAAGCGGTGAAGAGATAGGCGCGTTGCTTGCGGCGATAAAGCAACGGGAATCGCGTATCGAGCAACAAGAAACGGCGTTTGCAAACCGGATGCAAGCGCTCGCCGTAGCCGAAGTTGGCATGAAGCGGAACCTGACAGCATTGATTGAAGCTGAACAAAAGTTGAAATCGACAATGGCATCTGCAAATACGGCGGCCGAAGATGATCTTGCCCGCCTGACATCGGTTTATGAAAACATGAAAGCAAAAGATGCGGCGGCTTTGTTTGAGGAAATGGACCCGCAATTTTCGGCCGGTTTTCTTGGCCGGATGCGGCCAGATTCAGCTGCGGCAATATTTGCCGGACTAACGCCGGCCAAAGCATATTCGATTAGCGTTATTCTGGCCGGTCGAAACGCCGATGTTCCAACAGAAAAATGAGGATTTCTTAACTCTCGTCTGCGAGACTTGTAGTGGAATATATCATATTGGCGGAGTGATCTGAATGGTCGGGATTATCGGAATTATCATGATTTTTGTCATGGTCTTTGGTGGCTATCTGGCGGCTGGTGGCAAGATGGGCATCATTCTGAAGGCGGCCCCGTATGAGATGACAATGATCGGAGGTGCAGGCGTTGGCGCCTTCCTGATCGGCAATGATATTCCGCAGGTAAAACAAACCCTCAAGGATTTGGGAAAAGTGTTCAAAGGTGTAACCTGGAAACACGAAGACTACCGGGATTTGTTGTGCCTGCTGTTTGAGCTGATCCGGTTTGCGCGCCAGAATCCGGTTGGGCTGGAAGAACATATCGAGGCCCCGAATGAATCATCAATTTTTTCGCGCTACCCTAAAATCCTGAAAGACAAAGAGGCAATTGCCCTAATCTGTGACACGCTGCGGTCGGCCTCGATGAATTATGACGATCCGTATCAGGTAGAAGAGGTTTTGGAAAAACGCATGACTGCGAATATGCATCACGCACTTCATTCCAGCCACGCGTTGCAAACCTTGGCGGATGCTCTTCCGGCGTTGGGAATTGTAGCCGCTGTTCTGGGGATTATCAAAACGATGGGCTCGCTAGATCAGCCGCCTGAAATCCTAGGTAAACTTATTGGCGGGGCCTTGGTCGGAACATTTTTAGGTATTTTTCTGTCTTACGGTCTGGTTGGGCCGTTCGCCGGCAAGGTGAAATCGGTTGTCGAAGAGGATAGCCACTTTTACCTGCTTATCCGTGAAGTTCTGGTTGCGAACCTATATAAGCATGCCACAAACATCTGCATCGAAGTGGGTCGTCAGAATGCGCCAGGGCACTGCCGCCCCAGCTATGGTGAACTGGAAGAAGCATTAAAAGCCCTCAAACAGGAAGCGGCGTGATGCGCTTCCTGTTTGCAGTGGTTATTATCTGTTTTCCAATGTTGGCTATTGCTGAAGGTGTCACTGTCCGCTCTGGCGAGCATGCTGATTTTTCGAGATTGGCATTCGAGTTTTCCGGACCGGCCGATTGGGAAATGGGTCGCGTCGAAAATGGGTATGAAATCAGATTGAAAGGGGCTGGGACTGCAATTGACACCTCGGATGTTTATCGCCGGATTTCGCGTGACAGGATAAAAAGTCTGGTAGTTTCCGAAGACAACACGCGTATCACCTTGGTTTTGGGATGCGAATGCCATGCAGATGCATTTGAATTCAGGCCCGGGTTGCTGGTCGTGGATGTGAAAGACGGGCAGCCATCTGCTAAGTCAATATTTGAAACCGCATTTGATTCTGGTGAGCTTTCTGTTGATCCGTATACCGGCACAAGCATGCTAGAAAACTTCCCTAGTGATGCTGTTGAAAATGCACAGAGTTTGCCAACGGCTATTCTTCCATTTGGGGCGCCTCTTACACGATCAATAACCAACCCCAGAGGTGGAGTGCATATTGAAAATGCCGACGCTGCGAGTCAATTACCAACAAAACGTGTTGCGGAAATGCAGTCTACGATACTGCGCCAAATTGGCCGTGCTGCATCACAAGGATTGCTGGATGCCAATCTTCCACATCCGCCAGAAGTGGGGCAAGGTAGGGAAGAGCCTGCAAATTCTGTAGTAATAGAAGCGCCAGCACCCTCCACAAAACCACATATCAATATTCATATTGAAAGCAGT
The DNA here is from genome assembly GCA_002732995.1 of Marinosulfonomonas sp. Taxonomy (GTDB): domain Bacteria; phylum Pseudomonadota; class Alphaproteobacteria; order Rhodobacterales; family Rhodobacteraceae; genus Profundibacter. Next base: position 14,390 of record NVTS01000001.1, read on the forward strand.
ATAGACCGTGAGTTTGCAAATTTAGCCACATCCGGTTTAATGACGGATAACGGGTCAGAATGTCTTTCAGATGCACAATTCAATGTGGTGAATTGGGGTAATGCTGATTCAGTATTGGCCAGAGTCTCCGAGAAAAGAGGTAAGATTTCAGGCGAGTTTGACCAGATTGATGAACGCGCAGTAGAGGATCTGGTAAAGGCGTATATTTATGCGGGTTTCGGCGCAGAAGCCTTGGATGTACTTGCGATATTCAATGTGGCAATTGAGGATGAAACCATCTTAAAAGCAATGGCGCGAATTGTAGACGGGATGACATCTGAGCGAAATCCGTATTTTGAAGGGCAAATCAGTTGTGATACTGATGTTGCTTTGTGGGCTGCCTTGGCCGCGCCATCTTTTTCAAAACAAGACAATATCAACCGTGTTCCAATTCTTGGTGCATTTTCCAGCTTGCCAGTTCACCTTAGAAAGCTTCTTGGCCCTCGCTTGGCGCAGAAGTTTTTAGAATTCAATGACCTTGGCACTGCCCGTTCAATAAGGAATGCGATCGCCCGTGCACCAGGTGAGGCCGGGCCGGATTTCCGTCTACTTGATGCGCGGCTTGATCTGCAGCGAGGCCTTACTAATTCCGCAGAACGTGCATTAGAGGAAATTATCGTTGAGGATAGCGCGATCGCACCAAACGCAGTAATAGAATTACTTGAGGCGCGATTGGAGGGGGGCGATGATATTGATCACATCCTCCTTGCCACAGCAGAATCCCATATTTTTGAGCAGCGAAATACAAGAATTGGTGCAGATCTAACGCGATTGATTGCAATGTCTTTTGGTCAAACGGGAGATTATCAAAAAGCATTAGAAGTGCTGCAAAAACTCGACTCATTTGCACAATTAGAAAAGCAAGAGAAAGAAAAAGCCTGGGAGGATGTATTAGAAAGCGTCACTGATGATGCCACGGAAGTTGCTTTGTTGCAGTTTGTTTTGGCGGCTCAGAGCGAAATAGATCACCAGACGCTATCGCGGAAAACCAGAAGAAAACTGGCATTGCGACTGTTAAAAGAAGGTTGGCCGGTTATGGCCGAGAAGGTGCTTGCAGCACCCACGTCCCCAGTAACTGATGATCGTATGATATTGGCCCAAGCTTCAATCCTTAATGGGAGAGCAGAGCGGGCAATTAGTATGCTTAAAAATGTCGCGGGTGACGAGGCCGCAAAACTACGGGCACTGGCATATGAGAAAACCGGGAAGTTTATGGATGCCGCGCGTGAATATGGCGCAGGGCGGGATAATGAGAGCCAAAAATATGCTACGTGGCGATCAGAGGATTGGACACAGCTGGCTTTGACGGGATCAAAGGTCGAGCAAGCAGTTGCGCAGATGATGCTAGCACAAAACGAAACCGTGGATGAAGTGGAGCCATCAATTAACGAAGTAATTGCGCGAGATAATTCTTTGCTAAAGGTGAGTGAAACAGAACGGGATACTATTGATCGGTTGCTGGAGGAATATCCAGCCCTTGCACAAGAAGACTCATAACACGTATTTCAGTCATATTTTCTAAAGGGTTATGGCGTAGATTGCTTGAGAAATCATAGCAAGAATTGCATCAAATAATGGCTAGAACTGCCTTGAAAAACGAAAATGTGCTGGCCATAAACCCTACCAGTCATTACAAATTTACTCATCACTTTATTCTTGTAACAGGGATGCTTTTCACGGCTATTTTTGTGCCTGATCGTGTGAACTCTGCGCAGGACCTGTCGTTAATTTGCAGTCAGGCTGCGGCGTATGCTGCACAGGAAACCGGGGTTCCGGTTTCCGTGTTACAAGCAATTTCACTAACCGAAACGGGGCGCAACCGAAGTGGGGAAATGCACCCCTGGCCATGGACGGTCAATATGGAGGGGAAAGGTGTCTGGTTTGAGAATGAAGATGATGCAAGGGCCTATGTCTACAAGAATTATAAGCGTGGTGCCCGCAGTTTTGATGTTGGATGTTTCCAGATAAACTATAAGTGGCACGGGCATGGGTTTGCCTCGATTGAGGAGATGTTCGAGCCAAATCCAAACGCATTATATGCCGCGAATTTCCTTCTGAAACTATATCGGGAAAAAGGGGATTGGAGTAGTGCCGCGGGGGCATATCATTCACGCACCCCCAAATATGCGGATAAATACGAAAAACGGTTTAATGCATTTCGAAAGGCTCTGCTTGGAAACGATGCACCACCGCCCCCGTTATTAACGGTTGCCGTGGATGCGCCGATCTTGCTGGTACCTAAGCCGGCTGTTCGTACAAATCATTATCCACTTCTGCTAGGGAATAGCGGCCCTCGCGCCCTCGGATCACTGGTTCCACTGGGAACAAGGCAAACGGCACAGCGCCTGATCGCGATAGGTGAAGATGATGGATAAGCCATCATCTATGCTTTCCAGCATTTTCCAACCTACAATTCTGCTGGCGTTGGCGTTGATGGCAATCATCGCAATGATGATCCTGCCGGTGCCGTCATGGATATTGGACATTGGATTGGCCGCTTCATTCGCGCTGGCCATTCTAATGTTCACAATTACGCTTTTTATTGAGCGCCCATTGGAATTTTCGGCGTTCCCAACGGTTCTTTTAGCATCCTTGATGTTGCGATTGTCGCTGAATGTTTCCTCGACAAAATTGATTATTGGCGAGGGGCATACAGGCACCGGGGCCGCAGGTAATGTCATCGAAGGGTTCGCAAATTTTGTCATGGGCGGAAGCGTCTTTATGGGACTTGTTGTTTTTGGCGTGCTGATCATCGTCAATTTCATTGTGATCACCAAGGGGGCTGCGCGCATGGCCGAAGTGGGTGCAAGATTTGCACTTGACGGGATGCCGGGCAAGCAGCTTGCGATTGACAGTGATATGTCCGCCGGAGCGATTGATCACGCCGAGGCAAAAGCGCGCCGCGAGAGAGAGCAGGCAGAGACGACATTTTTCGGGTCCCTCGACGGGGCATCAAAATTTGTTAAAGGGGATGCGGTTGCCGGTTTGCTTATCACATTATTAAACCTTGTGATGGGTCTGATCATGGGCGTTGTAATGCACGGAATGCCATTGGCCAGCGCCTTTGAAACCTATGCAATTCTGACGATTGGTGATGGACTTGTCTCGCAAATACCGGCGGTAATCACTTCGCTTGCGGCCGCTTTGTTATTGTCGCGGGGCGGCACGAAAGGGTCGGTTGACCGTGAAATTATCGGCCAATTGGGGCGGTACCCGACAGCGCTCGGAACTGTCGCGGCATTGATGGCGTTGTTTGCACTGGTTCCGGGACTGCCGTTTTTCCCGTTCATGGTTGGCGCAGTTGTGCTGTCGGCTAGCGGGTGGGCTATGCATAAATCAGCAATTAAAAAGAAGTCCCATGAGCAAAAATCTGCACAAGAGGTTGAGACACAGCCATCCCAGACCCCGATGGGGGATTTGCTCGATCTGGATGATATTCATGTTGAGTTTGCCCCTGACTTGGTCAGCATGGTGTTGGACCCGGCAACAGGCTTGGACGCACGCATCGCAAATATGAGAACCCATGTCGCGTCATCCTTTGGGCTGATCTTGCCCGAAATGCGATTGACAGATGATGCATCCCTGCCTGCAGGAACATACGTGGTTAAAGTTCAGGGGGTCGAGCAAGTGCGCGATCAATTGCGACCGGAGTGCGCCCTGGCATTACTGCCGGATGGGCCGGATATTTTGCCCGGGGGTGAGGATGTGAGCGAGCCGGTTTACGGCGCTCCCGCCCGCTGGATTGGAACCGAAGCACAAGAAGAAGCGGCCCTGTCCGGCGTGACGATTGTCACAGCGACCGAAGTATTGGCCACCCATCTTCTAGAAGTGATCAAGCGAAACTTTGCTCGGCTGTTGACGTTGAAGGCATTGCGCAGATTGCTGGACGAATTTGTTAACCTATCAGACGACCAACGTGCCGAGGCAAACCGGCGAATGCTGGACGAATTGATGCCTGATAAAGTGCCGGTTGATCTGCTGCTGTCGGTAATGCGCCTGTTGTTGGAGGAGCGGGTTTCTGTTCGCAACCTGCCCTTGATCCTTGAGGCGATTGCCGAGGCCCGGCCGGTAAACCCGTCACCCGAAGCAATTTGTGAGCATGTCCGGCAACGCTTAGGGTTTCAGCTGGTCGCCGAGATGAAACGCGATGATGGCACAATCCCGCTAATCCAGCTTGCACCGGAATGGGAGCAAACCTTTACCACTTATCAGATTGAAGGAGACCGTGGGTATGGCGATGTGGCCTTGCCGCCGGATGACTTTAACAGGTTGGCGAATGGCGTGGCCGAGAAACTGGCAAGGGCATCAGAGACCGGAATTTATCCTGCAATAGCAACTCCGCGCCACCGGCGGCGGTTTTTAAGAACAGTTCTTTCGGCAAAAGGGATCACAAATCCGGTGCTCTCGTTTGAAGAAATCGGAATAGAGGCACGGCCTTCTCTTGTGGGTCTGGTTCCGGCATGAATGCAGCATTGGCTACCCTTCAGGAATTTGGGCAAGAAGGCTTGCTAACAGGTATTATCGTTTTCCTACGGGTGGGCGCAGCGATGGCTGTGCTTCCAGCCTTCGGAGAAAGGTCGGTCCCGCAGCGTGTTCGCCTAGGATTAGCGCTGGCATTTACAGCAATTGTCACCCCGGCCGTCGCCAGCCAAGTGGAGCCCTTAACCAAAGATCAAGGTGTCCTSYSGRYRMTYYTKKSMMSSKRMSMMTTGGNCSKSKCKWRSKYKCGGSWKYGGKCTACGCCTGTTTATTCTTGCGCTGCAAATGGCCGGATCAATTGCGGCGCAAGCAACATCTTTGTCACAGGTTTTCGGCGGCAGTGTCGGAGTTGACCCGCAACCGGCTATTGGGCACCTTTTGGTTTTCGGTGGCCTTGCCCTTGCAGTAATGGGAGGGCTTCATGTGCGCATAGCCGAGGCAATAATCCTGTCTTACGATGTGCTGTTGCCCGGCCAGTTTCCGGACGCAGCGATATTAAGCAAATGGGGTGTGTCACAGGTGGCCCGCGCCTTTGCACTGGCGTTTACATTAGCTGCACCATTTGTCATTGCCTCACTGATATATAATGTGGCGCTTGGCGTGATTAATCGCGCGATGCCACAGTTGATGGTGGCGTTTGTGGGGGCGCCGGCGATCACAGCCGGCGCGCTCATTCTGATGTTCCTGGTTCTGCCGTTGATGTTGTCGGTCTGGTCGACCGAATTGTCGGAGTATCTGCAAAATCCGTTTGGATGGCACAGATGAGCGGGGGAAACGAGGACGAAGACAAGCAATTTGAGCCAACACAAAAAAAGCTGGATGATGCGCGCAAAAAAGGCGAGGTTGCAAAATCGATAGATTTGAATACCGCGGCGTCATACCTCGGAATACTGTTGGTTGCCGTTTCAATGGGTGCGGCGATGACATCAAGCTTTGGGCTGTTGTTGGCCAATTTACTGGAGAACTCCGACCGGATTTCCGATATATTCTTTAATGACAGCGCACAGCCGATATCTGGCGGGATAATACAGATATTGCTAACCTCGGTCGGCCCCTGGTTTCTCATCCCGGCGTTGCTTGTGTTGCTTACAATTCTTGCTCAGCACAGTTTTATCGTGGCACCAGACAAACTGATCCCGAAACTCTCGCGCATTTCCCCACTTGCGAATGCCAAGAATAAATTCGGGCGCAGCGGGTTGTTCGAGTTTGGGAAAAGCTTTTTCAAGTTGTTGATATACTCGATTGTGCTGGCTATGTTTCTGAAAACCAAACTGCCTGAAATCCTGGGAACAGTGCACCTTTCCCCTGCAATGGTGACGAGCGTTTTGTTGCGGCTGGTCGTGGAATTTTTATCCATCGTTTTAATCATTGCCCTTGCCATAGGTGCTGTGGATTTTCTGTTTCAAAAGGCCGAACATACCCGCCGCAATATGATGTCACGCAAGGAAATGACCGACGAAGCAAAGCAGAGCGAGGGTGATCCGCATATGAAACAACAACGCCGGCAAAAGGGGTATGCCATTGCGATGAACCAGATGCTGGCTGATGTGCCGGAGGCTGATGTTATCATTGTTAACCCAGAGCACTATGCAGTTGCATTGAAATGGAGTCGAAATTCTGGTGCCGCACCGTCCTGTGTGGCCAAGGGTGTGGATGAAATTGCCGCGCGAATAAGAGAGGCCGCCGCAGAAGCCGGAGTGCCAATCCACCGTGACCCGCCCACAGCCCGAACGTTATTTGCAACAGTCGAGATCGGGCAGGAAATTCGCCCAGAACATTATCATGCTGTGGCTGCCGCAATTCGCTTTGCAGAAAAGCTGCGTAATTTAGCACAACCTCGGGGGCACATGTAATTGGAGAAGCAGTTGAAAATGCTACGCGCCTTAACCCGTATGGCGCTAGACGTTGAAATGATGAAACTTCAGCGCGCCGTAAGGACAGAGCAAAGAAAAGTGAACCAGATACAGAGCCTGAATAAATCAGGCATGGACCGAGACACATCACTTACGAATAATGGGTCTGCGGATTTTGCTCTTTATGCTGGGGCCGATGACCGTTGGAGGATATGGAAACAGAAGGAAATAATAACCCTGAATACTCAAAGAGCAGCCTTGATCGCGGCAAAGGATGAGCAAAAATCGTACACCCAAAAGGCATTTGGCAAAGATGAGGCTGTGCGGCGGCTTGTTGCCAAGGCTTCAGATGCGGCAAGGTTAAAGCAGAACAAGATGTGAAAACATCAGCTAAACATCCTGCCGCACAATTTCGGCAATCAGCACGTCCTTGACCACAGGGCCTGCTACCTTTCTGGCAATTTCATACAGGGAATCCCTAAGCAGAGTCATATTATTGCTGTTGGTGAATACCCCTTCAAACCCGCCTGCATTTGCGTGGTCAAACAGCACCTGATTGAATGCATCCCGCAGTTTTGGCTCTCTTTGAAACGTTGCCTCTTTCCCGCCGGGTGCCACTTCAATACTGATTGATAATACAACCAATGCAGCCATTTTCCCGTCCTTGACAACGGGTATGACAAACTGGTTATGCATCTTCACATACTCGGGAAGAATTTCATCATCATGTTCATCCACATCATAGGCAGTCTCGGCGTGATCGCCCCCGGTTTCGGGACCGCRAGTGGCTGTATCAGCTTCCACAACTGGCTCGGGCTTCAGCATCACGCCCGCCCCGATGCCGGCACCAACGCCAATAAGTGCTAATAGAATAGGGAGTATTTTACCCATAACTAACCTCGCTAAAATGGCAGGATAATATCGGCAGCTTGCTGGCCATAACGGGGCTGCTGCGCATCTGAAATCTGGCCTCGTCCACCATATGAAATCCGTGCCGAAGCAATCTTGTCATATGTGATCTGGTTTTGGCGTGAAATGTCCTCGGGGCGAACGTAACCTGTGATTAACAGCTCGCGGATTTCAAAATTCACCCGAACCTCTTGTGAGCCCTGAATTGCCAGCACACCGTTTTGCAGCACATCCACAACGGTCGCGGCAATCCTAAGGGTGATCTTTTCTTTGCGTCGGACCGATCCCTCTCCGGCAAAGGTGCTGGTCGAATTGCTTTCAAAGGCAGTTCCCAGCGTCGCCCCACCCGGCAGTTTTTCGTCGATGCGCTGCGGGATGCCCAACAGGTTTGGCAGACCGGCCCGTTCGGATCCATTGCGATTGCGTGAGGTTGAGTTTGAAATCTCGGCCTTTTCATCGATCTCGATAACAACGGTTAAAATATCACCACGCTGAACGGCCCGTCGATCCCCCAACAATGACTGTCTACCCGCATCCCAGAGCGAGGCTGTATCTGCGGGTCGATGCCGCTCAACGGTTTGCGCAAGCGCAGGGATCATCATTGCATAATGTTCATCCGTGCCCTGAATCGGGGTAAGTGGTGGAACTTGCCCTACGGTTTTCAACTTGGCACAGCCTGTTGTGGACAGCAGGATGATGAGCAGAGAGAGGCAAGGGAAACGAGACATTAACAGGTCCTTATATTAATTCTATCGGCCAACGGTAACGGTGCCATCCGCACCGATAATTCCGGTAACTGTGGTGCGGGATGTCAGGTTCATCACTCGCAAATAATCACCAACGCCACCGCGCCCCAGCGCGCGCGCATCAGCCGCAATGCGCAATCCGCCGCGCCGGTAAACCAGCATGACGATCTGGTTTCGCTCGATGATTGCGGCGGGCCCAACGTCGCCCGGGCGAATAGGGCGGCCTGCATATAAAACCACCCGTGCTTCCAGCCCCACGGCATCCTCTATCCGGTCAAGCGACCCGGCAATATCCACATCCTTTAAAGTGACGTCATCGGGGCCGATAATTGCGTGACTACGTATGGTCCGTGTCGCAACAAGAGTTTCGCCAAAAGCCGCAGAGGCACAAAGCGAAAATATTATGAAAAGCCATTTCACCATCAGCGGATCTGCGTGGTTGCGCCAAGCATTTGATCGGCGGCAGAGATAACTTTGGCATTCAGTTCATACCCGCGCTGGGCCTCGATCAACTCGGTAATTTCACGCACAGCATCGACAGATGAATCTTCAAGGTATCCTTGACGCAATACCCCCAAACCGTTTTCACCAGGAGAACTGACAAGTGCAGGGCCAGAGGCACCCGTTTCCAGAAACAGGTTGCTCCCGATCGCCTCCATTCCCTTTGGGTTGGTGAAGGTGGCCAGTGTGAACTGACCCAGAAGTTCAGGCTCCACGCGGTCGTTGAAATAGGCGTAAACCTCACCCTCGGCATTGATAGCAATGCTGCGGGCGTCGGACGGGATGGTGATATCCGGCACCACGCCGTAGCCCTCCGAATTCACGATCAACCCGTCGGCAGAGCGTTTCAGTCCGCCAWCACGCGTGTAGCCTGAAGCGCCGGATGGTAAGGTTACTTCAAAATATCCTGCGCCCTCGATCGCCAAATCCAGATCACCGCCAGTGGCGGCCAGCGAGCCTTGTGCCAGTTGCACAGAAACCGAGGCAGGCCGCACCCCCAGCCCCAGTTGAACACCGGTTGGCAAAACCGTGCCGTCGGCGGCATTGATTGTCCCCGCACGGGTGACCTGTTGGTAATGTAGATCGGCAAATTCGGCACGCCGGGCGTTGTATCCGGTGGTGCTCATATTGGCGAGGTTGTTCGAGATCACCTCGACCCGCATTTGTTGGGCCATCATCCCGGTGGCGGCAATTTTAAGGGCGCGCATCTGGGTTCTCCTTCTCTAACTATCGACCAAGGGTAGAAAGGACGCCGCGAATGCGCTCATCCTCTTTATCCAAAAAACTCTGACCCAGCTCATAAGCATGCTGAACCTCGATCATGCGGGCAATTTCGATCACGGGGTTCACGTTGGAATCCTCGACAAACCCTTGCATAATGGCGGAACCCTCAACCGGAACAACATCGCCTTTAACCGCGAATCGAACCCCGTTCTGGCGGGTCAGGTCGGTGGGATCAGCGGGCATATACAGCCCGATCTGAGTTTGTGGCAGACCATCAGCACTCAGTGTTCCGTCCGCCGAGACGGCAATCGAGAGCGCATCAGGTGGAATGAAGATTGGCGAGCCACCGCCATCCAGCAGACGGTATCCATCCGGCGTTACCAGCTCACCCTCACCATTGGGGGTGAAACTGCCAGCCCGGGTTAACAGCTCACCATCCGGCGTTTCTATCATAAAAAACCCTTCGCCCTCGATGGCGAAATCAAAGCTGCCGTTGGTCTGGGTCAGGGTACCCTGCTGTTGCATGGTCAGCCGCACGGTTGCGGTGGCCATAGAGAGCGAGCTTTCCTTGCCATCCAGCGCCTTGACGTGCTCAGCAAAAATCACACCTTCTTTGCGAAATCCGGTAGTCGACAGATTGGCAAGGTTATTCGCCACAGTTGACATTTCACGCAATAGCCCAGCTTGACGGGTCAGGGTGGTATATCCGGCGTTATCCATGCTTAGCCTCCTGCGATCAATGGAATGATTGTGCTGGTAAAAAACGACACCAGCGTTTCGGTCATAAAGCTCATTGAAACCCAGAACACCGCCAGCATTGCGCCCAGTTTAGGCACAAACGTTAGCGTCATTTCCTGTATCGAGGTCAGCGCCTGAAACAGGCCAACCGTCAGGCCCGTTATCAGCGCAACCGTTAAAATCGGCAGAGAAATCACCACCGCAATCCACAGCCCCTGTCGCAGGGTATCAAAGAAAATCAGCTCATCCATTAAACCGGCATCCTCAGGATTTCCTGATAGGCCTCGACCACCTTGTTTCGCACGGTAACGGCGGTTTCGATTGCCAGTTCGGTTTGTGCCAATGCGGTGACCAATGAGTGCGGATCGGCCCCGCCGGTCATCGCCGCCTTGGCCACATCTTCGCCCTGTTGCAGGGTTGCGGCAAAATCGGCAGCGACTTGTCCAAAGGCCCCCAGTCCACCCGCACCCGCGTCAGGCTTCGGCGCTGTCGCGGGGCGGGTTGCTGCATATTGCTGGGCTGCGAGTGAGGATTTAATATCCATTCTAGATCACCTTTTTATTTACGCAAAAGTTCAAGCAGGCTGGACGACATTTGCCGTGCCTGATCAAACATTTTGAGGTTTGCCTCATAGCTGCGCTGCGCTTCGCGCGCATCAGCGATTTCGATCACCAGATTGACGTTCGATCCATCATAGTGACCACTCTGGTCCGCAAGCGGATGCCCCGGATCATAGATCCGCGACAGTTCGGACCGGTCAAGTTCCACCTGACCAATCTTTACTTCACCCGTGCGTCGCCCCTCGACCACCACATCCTCGAAGGATGCCGTTTTCCGGCGGTAGCCAGGGGTATCTGTATTGGCAATATTTTCTGAAACATGGCGCAGGCGGGCGGCTTGTGCCTCCATGCCGCTGGTCGCCAGTGCGCGGATATTTGTTAGTTCACTCATGATGCTATCTCCCTACCTGCGGCCCAGACTGGCGCGCAAAATACCCAATGATGATTGGTAGATCGCCAGCGCCCGTTTATGGTGCCCGCTGATTTCTGTSGCCTTCATCATCTCGCCCTCAAGCGAGACATTGTTGCCATTGGGTGATTCGCTCCCCTTTCCGGAAATGATGTGTGATGTGGGAATTGAAGCGCCGGACCCCATAAGGTGCCCCGCCCGCGAGGCGTGCATTTCCATCCCGCCGGTTTGTGTCTGGTACGTATCGGCAAAAGACGCCAGATCGCGGGCCTTATAACCCGGCGTATCTGCGTTTGCGATATTCTGCGCGGTCAATGCCTGACGCGATGCAGCGTGGCGGGCCATAGAGCCTGCCATCTGGAATATCTCAAGTTTTTCAAACATCGGGGCTTCTCCCTCGAGTAATTTCAACCAATGCTTAACCGTGATTCCTTTAGAAAAGGTTGTCAGAACCAATCAGGAGAATCCGGTGACGGTTATAGATATGGATTGCCTTACGGCAGAAATCGCAGCGTTGCGCCCCGTGCATAGCGTTGGTCGTGTGGTCGAAGTCGGGCGTGGAACGCTCACTGTCAAAGGGCTGTCGACCACCGCCAGTCTGGGTGATCAGGTCCGCATTACGCGCCGTGGCAATATCACGATGGGTGGTGAAATCTTGCAGCTAACGCGCGACGAAGTGGTGATTCTGCCTGACCGTTCCGCCGAAGGCGTGGTGATCAATGATCGCGTCACTTTGTTGGGCGAAGCGTCAATTGCGCCTGACAGCAACTGGATCGGCCGGGTGATTGATCCGTCAGGTCAGCCATTGGACGGGCGCCTCCTGATGCGCGGAACAGTCCCGCGCCCGATGCGTGCCGCCCCGCCAAAGGCCACGGAACGCCGCCCGCTGGGGGAACGTCTGGAAACCGGCGTGGCAATCTTTAACACGATGCTACCCATCGTGCGCGGCCAACGGATTGGCTTGTTCGCCGGATCGGGCGTTGGAAAATCCACCCTGCTGGCCGATTTTGCCCGCGGGGTCACTGCCGATGTGGTGGTGATCGCCCTGATTGGCGAGCGGGGCCGCGAGGTGCGCGAATTCGTCGATCATGTGCTTGGCCCCGAGGGAATGAAACGCGCCGTCGTGGTCGCCGCCACCTCGGATCAATCGCCGCTGGTGCGCCGACGCTGCGCCTGGACAGCAATGGCCGTGGCCGAACATTTCCGCGATCAGGGCAAACATGTGTTGCTGCTGGCTGATTCGATCACCCGCTTTGCCGAAGCCCACCGCGAGGTGGCGCTGGCCTCGGGCGAGGTCGCCTCCTTGCGCGGCTACCCGCCCTCGACCTCGCATATGATTATGTCCCTGTGCGAACGCGCCGGCCCCGGGATCGATGGCACCGGCGATATCACCGCCGTATTCAGCGTGTTGGTCGCGGGCTCTGATATGGAGGAGCCAGTCGCCGACATCCTGCGCGGGGTGCTGGACGGGCACGTGGTGATGGACCGTAAAATCGCCGAACGCGGGCGGTTTCCGGCGATTGATCTGTTGCGTTCGGTCTCGCGCAGCCTGCCCGCCGCCGCCGCCGATGATGAAAATGAACTGATCAATCAGGCCCGCCGTTTGCTGGGCGCCTATGACCGCGCCGAAATGATGATTCAGGCAGGGCTGTATTCGACCGGATCAGACCCGATGATCGACGCTGCGATCAAAGTCTGGCCACTCCTCGACAGTTTCTTGGCTCGCCCCGAGCCAGACAACACCGCCGCCAGTTTTGCCCATCTGGCGGAGTGTTTCGCAAGCGAGGCAGCAGAGCCCGAACCCGCCTAAAGCATATTGCGCTAAAGTGAATTCATCTGACAACCGAACGCAGTTGCTGCGCAACCACTGCCTCGGCTTGCCAGATGAATGCTCTAAACCGGGTTGTACGCGGGCACGCTCTAAACCGACATGCAGATGTATTTCATCTCCAGATAATCTTCCATGCCGTGGCGCGAACCTTCACGGCCCAGACCCGACTGCTTGACCCCGCCAAACGGTGCGACTTCGGTTGAAATGATGCCGGTGTTGATGCCGACCATGCCGTATTCCAGCGCCTCGGCGACCTTATATACGCGGCTTAAATCGTTGGCGTAAAAATACGACGCCAATCCGAAAATGGTGTCATTGGCCATCTCGATCACCTCGTCCACAGTGTCGAATTTGAACAGCGCCGCCAGCGGGCCAAAAGTTTCGTCCTGCGCCACAGTCATCGCTTGCGTCACACCGGTCACCACGGTGGGCTGATAAAACGTGCCACCCAGATTATGCCCCTTGCCGCCCATCAGAATTTCAGCACCCTTATCGGTGGCATCATCCAGATGCGCCTGCACTTTTTCGACCGCAGCGCCGCTGATCAACGGCCCCGTGGTGATGCCCTCATTCAGCCCGTCCCCGACGTTCAGATTGCCAACCGCCACCGCCAGCTTTTTGGCGAATTCATCATAAACCGCCGCCTGCACATAAATCCGGTTGGCACARACRCAMGTCTGGCCMKWRTTSCKGAAYTTGSMRATCAKMGCRCCYTCRACMGCSKYRTCMAGATCGGCRTCATCAAASACGATRAACGGSGCATTKCCKCCCAGYTCMAKSSWMMAYTTCWTSAYMTSAYCSGCGSMTTGSYGCAKYAAAATMSRYCCCACATTGGTCGACCCCGTAAAGGTCAGTTTGCGCACAACCGGGTTCTCGCAGAATTCCTTGCCCACGCCCGACGCATCTGTTGATGGCACCACAGAAAACACCCCCGCAGGGATGCCCGCACGTTCCCCCAGCACCGCCAGCGCCAAGGCCGACAATGGCGTCAGCTCCGATGGACGCGCAACGAATGCACAGCCCGCCGCCAACGCAGGTCCCGCCTTACGGGTGATCATCGCGTTGGGAAAATTCCACGGTGTAATGGACCCGACAACCCCGATCGGCTGCTTGATCACCGTGATGCGTTTGTCCGCTTGGTGGCCTGGAATGGTCTCGCCGTAAACCCGCTTGGCCTCCTCGGCAAACCACTCGATGAATGAAGCACCATAAATGATCTCGCCGCGCGCCTCGCCCACGGGCTTGCCCATTTCAGCGGTCAAAATTGTGGCCAGATCATCGGCATTCTCGACCATCAGATCATACCACTTGCGCAACACATTGGCCCGCTCCTTGGCCGTTACCGCCGCCCATTTTTTCTGCGCAACATAAGCCGCCGCAATGGCGCGATTCACATCCACACGGGGCAAATCCGCCACCACACAAATCACGTCGCCGCGCGCGGGGTTGCGCACCTCGAAAGTCGCCCCGTCACTGGCCTCCACCCACGCCCCGTCAACATAGCCTTTGGTCGCCAACAGGCTCGGGTCTTTCAATAGGGTTGATAAGTTGGTCTGGGAATCTAACATGACGTTCTCCTGCAATTGCCGTTAGGCAAATCCAAACCACGCATGCGCAACCTTGTCCAGTATTAGCTAGAGCGCGCCAAAGGATACCAGATGGATTATGACGACGCCTACTCAAACGSAGCCWRYWTYRRWGMKGMSSRYWCYTWSCSRMCRRMMWGRSRWGMCKCCGSRCATGAATGGCGCAGCATCGAGGCCGCGGTCGGTCGCGCCCGCCTGAACCTGCCTTACGGGACCAGCGAGCGCGAAGTGTTTGACCTGTTCTACCCCGCCTCCGGCAAACCCAAAGGCTTGATGGTATTTGTGCATGGCGGCTACTGGCTGGCGTTTGATAATAAATCATGGTCACATTTATCGGCAGGTGCAACGGCACGCGGCTGGGCCGTGGCAATCCCCTCCTACACCTTGGCCCCCGACGCCCGCATTTCACAAATCACCCAACAAATCGCCCGCGCAATTGATACCGCGGCCAAGGCCATAACCGGCCCGATTGTGCTAACCGGTCACTCCGCTGGCGGCCACTTGGTTGCCCGAATGCGCAGTAGCGATGTGGCGCTCACCGTGGCGGACCGTTTGCAAAACATCCTGCCCATTTCACCCCTGTCCGATCTGCGCCCCTTGCTGCACACCCAAATGAATAACAACCTGAAACTGGACATGGCCGAAGCAATCACCGAAAGCCCGATGCTCGCTAAATCCCTGCGCCCTGTCCCCACCCACGTCTGGGTCGGCGCAGATGAACGCCCCGCCTTTCTGGACCAAGCCCGCTGGCTGGCCGATGGCTGGGATAACACATCCCTGACCATCGCACCCGACCGGCAMCATTTCGATGTGATTGGTGATTTAGCGGATCAGGACAGCGCCTTGATGGGGGCATTGCTGGGCTAGAGGTGGCGTTTACCTAGCGTTCACACTTCACAGCGTTCGCACCGTTAATGCGCCAATCCGTGCCGCGCGTATGTAGAAAAACCATACGGTATCCAYACGTTTTCCATACGCCAAAACCGGCCCCAAAACCCTTGTTTACCTATTGATTCGCCTGCTTTTGCCTAAACACGCCAAACACCCCCACCGCGCGTTGCGTTCAGCCGAATTTTTTACGCCAAGTCGGCAGCACATCCCCGTCCTCGCCCGTCGCCTCATAAACCCCCCGCGCAATCGCGCGACTCAGACAAATCGCCGCCGCATGCCCCAATCGCAGCGGGTCAAACACCGGATCAGGCAGATCAATTTTTCCGGTCGAAACCCCGAATACCAGATCCCCGTCAAACGGCGTATGGCTCGGCACAATTGCCCGCGCCATCCCGTCATGCGCCGCCGTTGCCATCCGTGTCGCCTGCGCTTGGGTCATCACTGCATCCGTGGCAATAATTGCAATCGTCGTGCTTTCGCCCAACTTCGCTTCGGGGAATGGCTCGTGATGTGTGTCATACTTTGTGGCCACCCTGCCACCGCCAAACTCACCCCCCATTTCAAACGGTGCCGCCCAGAATTCTGGTCCGTCGCCAACCGTCACCGACCCCAACGCATTCACCGCCACCAACGCTCCAACAGTCACCCCGCAGTCCAGCACAACCGRCGCCGAGCCGAGCCCACCTTTTAGCCCCGTCACAGTCGCCCCAGCGCCAGCGCCATGACTACCTAACGCAAATTCAACACCTGCATTATCCAGCGCCATTACGCCCAGATTACGGTAAGGGTTTTCATCCCAATCCTTGTCGCCCCCATTCAGCAAATCAAACAGGATTGCCGTCGGAATAATCGGCACATTTTGTCCACCAACATTAAATCCGCGACCCTGAGCACGTAACCTATCCCCCACACCTGATGCCGCATCCAGACCAAAGGCCGACCCGCCCGACAACACCAGCGCATCCACCTCCTGCACCACTTTGTCAGGGGCCAGCAAATCGGTTTCCCGCGTGCCCGGAGCCCCGCCCATCACATGCACAGCCGCCACAAATGGCGCGTCCCCAATCAGCACAGTCGTGCCTGATTTCAAAGGGCCATCCGCAGCGTTGCCAACCCGCAATCCTGCCACATCTGTTATCAGATTCCGCGCCCCGACCCTCATCCCGTCACCCTTCTTATACCCTTAAATACAACGCCCACCATCGACCTCCATCGCCACGCCGGTGATCATGCTGGCCTCGTCCGAACACAGGAATGCCGCCGCATTTCCCATATCTTCCGGCGTTGAAAAGCGCCCCAAAGGAATGGTCGACAGAAACTTGGCCCTGATCTCGGGTGTATCTTCCCCCATAAAGGTTTTCAGCAGCGGCGTTTCGCCCGCAACAGGGTTGATCGCATTGACCCGAATGCCGAACGGTGCCAGTTCCACCGCCATGGTGYSSGTSKYTGKAAWCATCCAGCCTTTGGATGCATTATACCAGTTCAGGTTCGGGCGTGGCGACACACCTGCGGTCGATGCTACGTTCAAAATCACACCGAATTTTGCCGCCTTCATCAGCGGCACAACTTCACGCGCGGTCAGGTAAACCGATTTGGCATTCACCGCCAACACACGGTCGAAATCTTCCTCTGAAATATCCTCCAGCGGGCCGGGCATATGAGTGATGCCCGCGTTGTTCACCACAATATCGATCTGCCCGAATGCTGCTCGAGCCGCCACAATCATCGCCTTCACGCTATCGCCGTTTGCCACATCGACAACCTGTGAAATCGCACCCAGTTCTTTCGCCACACCAACAGCCGCATCGGCATTTATGTCCGCCACCATCACCCGCGCCCCCTCGGCCACAAACTTGGCCGCTATGCCGGCACCAAAGCCCGATCCGGCCCCGGTGATAATCGCTGTCTTTCCCTTTAGTCGCATTGRGTAGCCCTCTTATTTACCTGTGTTATTCACAACTTGCCACGCTTTACCGACGCCGCGCAAGCTCCCTATACAGCGCCTCGGCCGACACCCCGATTTCACTGGCAATCCGGTGCCATTCCCCCTTGTCGGGAAGCAGCTTATCATTCCAGACCAGCCACGCATCCAGCCGGTCCGCAACACGACGCAGCGATACAATTTCAGCCCGCAACCGCGCMTCCCGAACCTCCTGCGCCAGATGCGCAACAAAGGCGGCTGTGACGGCAGGATCATCCGCAATCAGGCTTTGAACATCATTGCGGGAAAACACGGTCAGAACCGATGGAGCAACCGCCTCGGCAGCACAATGATAGGCCCGCGCAGTGATCGAGGCTTCGGCCAGCAGACTGCCTGCCCGCGCCCTCTGCAAAATAAATTCAGCCCCGTCCTGTTGCCGCCGCAGCAAATGCACTTCACCGCTTTCAACGCGAAAAACCGACGTCACCGGATCATCACGTTCAAATAACGCTGTCCCGCGCGGCACGTCGCGGCTGATGTAATGAAGCTGTGTAAGATGGGTAAAAAAGGACATAGGCATGATCACTATCATGTCACGAAACGGATTTATCAGGCAAGGATAAATCAGGAAAACAACTCGGAGCAGGACAATCAAATGAAACATTTTATGATAGCGGGCCTTTTACTGGCCGCGCCAAATATTGCCATCAGTCAGGAAACCAACAGCGGTATGAACCATGAGGCGATGACACATAGCAGCAGCATGAGCCAAGGCGAAACAACGGCAACGGTTTTGCAAATGCACCCCGCAACCGAGGCGGGCCAATCCGCCTTTGCCGCAATCGAGGAAATCGTTCTGGCGCTAGACTCAGACCCAAACACGGACTGGTCCAAGGTCGATATTTCGGGACTACGCGAACACTTGGTCGATATGGAACTGGTGTTTACCGACGCGACTGTGGAAACCAGCGAGGTTGAAAACGGGTTTGTGTATACCGTCACCGGAACGGGCAAAACCAAAGGCGCAATTCAGCGCATGGCCTTCGCCCATTCGGGGATCATGGACGGGGTTGGCGACTGGACATTCAGCCCCGAGGAATATGACGCTGGCGTGGTTCTGACGGTGACAACCGCGGCGGATGATATGGCCAAACTGCGCGCGCTGGGTTTCTTTGGGATCATGGCGATAGGTATGCACCATCAGGACCACCACTGGATGATGGCAACGGGATCAAACCCGCATCACTAATTACAGCAGGGCCGCTCATCACAGCAAAGAAAGCCGTAAGGCCAGATGAGCGGCCTCGCCTATTAACCGTGATACGCCGCAACGGTTTTCAACGTCGAAAACCCGTACAATGCCTCGAACCCCTTTTCCCGCCCATGGCCAGATTTTCCTGCCCCGCCAAACGGCAGTTCAACCCCGCCGCCAGCACCGTAGTTGTTGATAAACACCTGCCCGACCCGCAACGCTTTGGCCATACGCATCTGCCGCGCCCCATCAAGGGTCCAGACCGATGCGACCAGTCCAAAATCGGTGCCATTGGCAATTGCCACAGCCTCGGCTTCATCCTCGAACGGGATCACCACCTGCACGGGGCCGAATATCTCGGATTGGGCCAAAACATGGTCCGGCGGAACGTCAGCAAACAGGGTCGGCAACACATAATGCCCCCCCTCCGGCGTGCCCTCGACAATGCTGCCTTGAGCAGCCATGCGCAGGTCTGCACCTTGCTCCATAAACCCTGTCACGATCTCTTTTTGGCGCGCCGAAATCAGCGGCCCGACATTGACATCAGACATCGCCGTGCCGACCATCAGGCCACTGTAACTGTCCGCCATCCGTGCCAGCAACGCATCGTAAACCCCACGCTGGATCAGCACCCGTGACGACGCCGAACAGGTCTGCCCCGCGTTCTGGATGCAGGCACCAACCAGAAACGGTAAAGCCGCATCAAGATCGGCATCATCAAACACCACCTGCGGGGATTTCCCGCCCAACTCCAGCGTCACCGGCACCACATTTTGCGCCGCCGCAGCCTGCACCAATTGGCCAACGCCAACCGATCCGGTAAAGGAAATATGCTGCACGCCCGCGTGGCCGGACAGCGCTGCACCAGCCTCTTCGCCCAGCCCCGTCACCACGTTCAACGCGCCCGCAGGCAAGCCCGCCTCTTCGGCAAGGGCGGCAAAGCCCAGCGCCGTCAAACAGGCCTCCTCGGCGGGCTTCAACACACAAGCATTGCCCATCGCCAGCGCCGCCCCGACGGAGCGGCCAATAATCTGCATCGGGTAATTCCACGGCACGATATGCCCCGTTACCCCGTGCGGTTCGCGCAGGGTATAAACCGTGTAGCCGTCCATATAGGGAATGGTTTCACCCATCACCTTGTCCGCCGCCCCACCGTAAAATTCCATGTATCGCGCCAGCGCGATGGCGTCATTGCGGGCTTGGGTCAGGGGCTTGCCAACATCATTGGCCTCAATCTCGCCCAGTTCCTCAATGCGGGTTTTCACCAGCTTGCCAATGCGGGTCAAAATGCGGCCCCGCTCCAGCGCTGTGGTGCGGCCCCATTCGCCATCAAGGGCGGTTTGGGCGGCGGCAACGGCGTGATCAATATCAGCGGCTTTGCCCCGCGAAATACGGGTCAACGGCTTGCCAGTTGACGGGTTTTCCAGTTCCAGATATTTGCCCCCAACGGGCGCAACCCACTTGCCGCCAATAAAGTTTTTGTCGGTCGGGTACCAGATTTTATCAAGCATGTTTTGTCTCCTGCCAGTCCGCCGGAATAACCGGCGCGGCGTCTAGTAGTTGCTGTGTATAGGGGTGTTTCGGAGCTGTGAATACCTGCTCGGTCGAGCCTTGCTCAACGATCTCGCCTGCCTTCATCACCAGCACCCGGTCGGTGATCGCCCGCACCACGGTCAGGTCGTGACTGATGAATAAATAAGACAGCCCAAGACGGGTTTGAAGATCGGCCAGCAGGTCTAGAATTTGCGCGCGGATCGAGACATCAAGCGCCGAAACCGCTTCGTCCAGAACGATCAGATCAGGGTGTAAAACCAGTGCGCGCGCAATGGCAATACGCTGGCGCTGGCCACCGGAAAACTCAAAGATGTAACGGTCCATTGCGTCCGCCTCCATGCCAACGGTTTCCAAAGCCTCGGCCACATGGTCCCGTGAATTTTCGGGTGCTTGGGTCAGATGGAATGGCTCCATTACCAGCCGTTGAACTTTGTGGCGCGGGTTGAAGCTGCCGTAGGGATCCTGAAACACGATTTGCACCTTTTTGCGCAAAGAGGTTGGCATATGTTCCCCCGCCAAAACCGGCTCGCCCGACAGGCGGATTTCACCGCCCTGCAACGGATCCAGCCCCAGAATGGCCCGCGTCAGGGTCGATTTCCCACAGCCGCTTTCCCCGACCAATCCAAGGCTCTCGCCGCGCATCAGGGTAAAGCTGACATTGTTCACCGCGCGAAAAGGCGCTGGGCGGTGGAACAGTTTTGTGCGTGGGGCAGCGTATTCGCGGATGGCGTTTTTCACCTCGAGGATCGGAATACCCTGGGCATCACCAACACGATCTGGTTGATGGCTCGAGGCCTCGAACAGTTGTTTGGTGTAAGGGTGTGTCATGGTTTTGAACAGCTGTTCGGTCGGACCCTGTTCCACCAACTCACCCCTACGCATCACCGCCACATGATCGGCCATTCCGGCAACCACTGCCAGATCGTGAGTGATCAGCAACAGCGACATGTTTTCCTCGGCCACCAGCTCTTGCAGCAGGTCCAGAATTTGCGCCTGTGTGGTGACATCCAGCGCGGTTGTCGGCTCGTCGGCGATCAGCAGTTTGGGGCGCAGGGCGATGGCCATAGCGATGCAAACCCGCTGGCGCTGACCGCCTGACAACTCGTGTGGATAACGAGACGACGGGAACCTGTCGGCTGGCAGACCAACGCGATCCAGCATTTGGCGGGCGATCTTTGCGGCCTCGGATTTACTGGCTTTGCCATGGATAAACAGGGTTTCGGCCACTTGGGCACCGATGGTTTGCACGGGGTTTAACGCGGTCATCGGTTCCTGAAATATCATGCTGATTTCATTGCCCCGCAAGGCGCACATCTCAGATTCGGACAGGGTAAAAATATCGGCACCCTCGACTGTAATGCGCCCGCCAACCACGCTGCCCTGTGGCAGCAATTGCATCAGGGCCAGCGCGGTCATGGATTTGCCAGAGCCGCTTTCGCCCACCAGTCCAGATATCTGCCCCTGCGGTATTTCAAAGCTGACATCAGCCAGGATCGGCGTGCCGTGAATGGCAAGGGTCAGGTTTTGCAGCGAGATCATTAGCGCTCCCTCCTGATCCGTGGGTCAAGAAAATCACGCAAGCCGTCGCCCATTAGGTTCAACCCCAAAACCATCAGCACAATCGCAATGCCGGGAAGGAACGCAAGGCGTGCATCGCTATAGATATAGGTCTGCGCATCGGCCAGCATCCGGCCCCAGCTGGGTGTCGGAGGTTGCGCACCTAGGCCAACATAGGACAGGCCTGCCTCGGCTAGAATACCCAATGAGAACTGGATTGTTCCTTGCACGATCAATAGGTTGGCGATGTTGGGCAGGATGTGTTCCACTGAAATGCGCAGGGCACGTTTGCCACAGGTCCGGGCGGCCAAAATGTAATCCAGCGTCCAGATCGACAGCGCCGCCCCACGGGTGACACGGGCGAAAACCGGAATGTTGAAGATGCCGATCGCGAGGATTGCATTTAGCGCCGAAGGGCCAAAAACGGCGGTGATCAGGATGGCGATCACCAGCGATGGAAAGGCAAAGACCAGGTCATTGCCACGCATGATCACCTCGTCCAGCAGGCTGCCCCTGTTGGCGGCCGCCATCAGGCCCAGCGGCACGCCGACGCCCATACCGATGCCCACGGCAACGATGGCAACGGCGATAGATGTGCGTGCGCCAACCATCAACATCGAAAACATATCGCGGCCAAAATGATCAGTTCCCAGCCAGTATTTCCCAGACGGGGTTTGCAGTTTATCGGCGATGGTCAGGATGGTGACATCATGCGGGGTCCAGAAGAATGACAGCGCCACGGTGACCACAAAAAAACCTGTCAGGATGGTGCCCGTTATGAGCTGGACCGGCAACCTCATCGGCCGCTCCGCAAGCGTGGGTCAACGGCGGCATAAGCAATGTCGACAAGGAAAGTGACGATGATGACGGCGAACACCAACAGCATGACAACGCTTTCGACAACCACCAGATCGCGCTGGGTGATGGCTTGGAATATCAGTCGCCCTAGGCCGGGCAGGTAGAACACATTTTCGATGATGATGCCGCCCGCAATCAGGAACGAGAACTGCAAGCCGATGATGGTCAGCACCGGGATCATAGCATTGCGCAAGGCATGGCGACGCAGGGTTTGGGCGCGGCTCAGACCCTTGGCGCGGGCGGTGCGGATGTAGTCTTGGGTCAAGGTTTCCAGCAAGGATGACCGCATGACGCGGGCGAGGATCGAGGCTTGGGGCAGGGCCAGCGCGATGGCCGGTAGGGTGAGCGATTTCAGCCCCGTCAGCAGGCCGTTCTCCCACCCCGCAAAGCCGCCCGCGTTGAACCATTGCAGGTTAATAGCGAACACCAGAACCAGCAGCATGGCGAACCAGAAGTTGGGCACAGCGATGCCCAGCTGGGTGATGCCCATGATGGCGTAATCGCTGGGTTTGCCACGGCGCGCAGCCGCGATCAGGCCCACGGGAAAGGCGATCAGCATCGAGAGCAGCAACGCAAACAGGGCCAGCGGCAATGACACCCAAAGCCGTTGGGCGATCAGGTCTGAAACCGGAACGCGGTAGGTGTAGGACGTGCCGAAATCCCCCGTCATCATCCCCGTGACCCAGCCGGCATAACGGGTCCAGAGGCTGCCGTTGAGACCCAGCTCATTGCGCAAAGCTATGATCGCTTCGGGGGCAGCATTAAGGCCGAGCATGTAGGAAGCAGGGTCGCCGGGGATCACCTCGACCACGGCGAAAACCACCGCTGAGGCCATCAGTAGGCTAAGGCTGAGAGACAGCAATCGGGTGGCGGTAAAACGTATCATAACGGGCAGGTTAGTGCGCGGTTTGGGGAAATGCTAGGGGGAATGCGGGCGGGTGGAGGATGCGTAAAACGGGGCGGAAGGGGCGTATGAAAACTGTATGGAAAACGTATGGGTTTTATACATACGCAATTTATCCTGAGTGGGTTTGCGGCTATTTTACGGGCTGATCCAGCAGGGGCGAATGATACGCCACCAGTTCCACTGTATTGCCCTCTGGGTCTTTGGTAAATATGCCGCGCCAGCCGATCCAGCCGAAATGCTCAACACGATACGGTTGTTCAAGCTTGTCATACCATGCCATCACCGCATCCTGCTCATCATAAGGCAGGGAAAGGGCAATATGGTGCAAGGAAGATCGGGCACCGGTTTCGGGTTTTGTATCAGCACTGAACWGCGCCAGAATTGTCGTATGCCCGTCAAAGCCGTCGCTGATTTTGAAGAACCCTATGGAAGAACACTATGTTTGTGCGATGTTTCCCCGAAAGATGCGCTAGCCCGGTGGTGTTTTCATAGAAATCCGCCATCGCCTGCACATCGGCGCAACGAATAGAAATCTCTCCGAGGCCGCGAGGCTGAAATCCTCTTTCTTGTGTCATTCACATAGTGTGACCGATGGTTTGCCGCAGGGCAATCCCTGCCTATGCATTCGCGGCCTCATCGGGCATCACAGACAATACCGTTTCCGGTGCGAGCTCAGCCACCTTGCCGCAAATTGCCGCCTTGCGCAGGGGCTTCGTTAGATAATAATCCAGCCCCGCCGCCAGAATTTCCGTGTCATCCCCGGCCTGTGCATGGGCGGTTAGCGCCACGATAGGGACGTGATGTAACCCGTCCCGCGCCTCGATCTCGCGGATGGTTCGGGTGGCTTCTTTGCCGTCCATAACCGGCATCGAAATATCCATGAAAATCATATCGGGGTTAAAGCTCTGGAATTGTTCGACCGCCTCGACCCCGTTGTTGGCAAAAACCAGATCAATGTTCAAACTCTTCACCATCTTGCTAAACACCAGCCGGTTTGTGCGGTTGTCTTCGGCGGCCAAAACCCTCATCTTGCGCAGGGATTGATCGGTGTTGTCGGGGGCGGGGGGCAATGGCGTATCTTCTTCAACGGGGTGTGTGTCCGGCGATATTTCCTCGTCACTCCCGTCCAGAGATTGCAGAACATTGAATAGATCATGCCGCAAGATCGGCTTGGTCAAGGCGGCAAAAGCAGGCCCGTTGTCCGCCGTTTCGCGGTCAGACTTCAGCACAATCAACGGCAGAGCAGGCGCATTGGTGTGCAATAAAATCAGGTAATCCTGTCGGGCGTCATCCGATGCTGTCATATCAATAAACGCGACATCGAATTCACCGGCATTCTTCACAATTTGCGCAGCCCCGACATCATGCTGCACCACGTCCACCCCCAACACAGCAAGCTGCTTGGTCAGTATTTTCAGACCGGCATTCTGATCGCTTATAATCAGCGCACGTCGAATGCGGGCCAGTGAATGATCCGGTGCAATCAACGCAGGTTCCGATACGGGCAGGGTGATGTGAAACCCGAAACAGGATCCCTCCCCCTCAATCGAATCGACCCAGATTTCGCCTTGCATCAGTTCGATCAACTGTTTGGTAATCGCCAGCCCCAGCCCCGTGCCCTCGTATTTGCGATTGCGCTCGTCCTCGACCTGATTGAACTCGCCAAAAATATGCCCGACCATGTCGGCGGCAATGCCGATACCCGTATCCTCGATTGATACATGAACCCGCGTCTTGCCGGATTGACCGACCTCGAGCCCGACCACGCGGATCAGCACATGTCCCTCATTGGTAAACTTGACGGCATTGCCTATCAGATTGGTCAAAATTTGGCGCATCCGCCCTGCGTCACCTACATATTGGGTCGGCAGGAACATGTCGTAATCCACCAGAATTTCGAGTGTCTTACCCTGAAGCGAAGCTTGTAATAGGGTCACGATTTCATGGATGCACCGCTCCAGGTCAAACGGTTCGGCCTTTAGCGTCAGTTTATCCGCCTCGATTTTCGAATAATCCAGCACATCGTTGATGATCACCAGCAAGGCTTCGCCGGAATTCTTGATGGTTTCAGCGAATAGCATTTGTTCTTCATCCAGATCGGTATCGGTCAGCAGGTCAGCCATCCCGACAACGCCATTCATCGGGGTGCGGATTTCGTGGCTCATATTTGCCAGAAATGCTGATTTGGCGCGGTTCGCGGCTTCGGCCTTGGTGCGGGCGTCTTTCAGTTCGGCCTCGTGGCGGATGGTGTCGGTGATGTTCAGCGCAAGCGATACAGTGTCGCCGTCGCGGGCGCGCCGATCAACCAGTTTGATGTAGGCGCCATTCCACAGCCGGATCACCTTGGGCTCAATCGGGTCGCTGTGCCAGCGCGTCAGCATTGCGTCGCGCCATTCCATCGGGGTTTCCCCCTCTAGATCGGCGATGCCTTCCTCGACCAGCAGCWGGACAAGGCGGACATAACTCACTCCGGTTCGAACCTCTTCTAGCCCGTCAAATACGGCCAGATAGGCGTGGTTTGCCGAGACCATACAATCGTCCATGTCAAAAACCGCGAACCCGTCCTCGATCGTTTCGATCGAATCCCACAGGCGGCGTTCGGCGATGCCCGCCTTGTGATTGGCGACCTGCAAATCAGACCGGACCCGGGTGTTTTCACCCTTCAGTTCTTCGGCTTCATGGCGCTGTTCAACGATTTCGTCCGACAAGGCGCGCGCGTGTTGTCCCAGCTTGGAGTTGGCGGCAAACAGTTCATTTTGCTTTTGCTCCAGAAGGCGTTCTGCGGCCAGTCGCCCACGGCGTTCTTGCGCCAGTTTTTCGGTGATTGCCATCTTGTTCCTCGTTTATTATTTATAAGGAACATTCCACGAACATGGTGAACAATACCTTAACATATCCAATTATTTTCACCGCAAGAACCGATTGCCACCGCTGTATGGCCGTGCAACCATCGGGGCATTATTTTCAGGAGGACTATTTATGCGCCTTGTTGTCAAAGCCGTTGCCGTTTTACTGTTGTTCACCACATCCCTATGGGCGAATGATTTGATCCCTGACCGTCGCCTTGCAATCACGCGTGATCTGGATTTTTACGGCTCTGATTTACAGTCGATATTTGATACGACCCTGCCCGCCTGTCAAAAGGCGTGTTTGGCGGATGCACGGTGTCAGGCGCTTACCTTCAACAGCCGTTCCAATTCGTGTTTCCCGAAAAGCGAAGTGACCGAAACACAGCCCTACGCTGGTGCAATTTCGGCGCGGGTTCTGGCCACCAACCCGAAAATCCTTGCGGCGGCATCAACGCGGGCAGCGGAATTATCATTTCTGGGTCGGGCAGAGTTTACAGCGGCCAAGGATTTCGCCGAAGAGCTGGCCATCCTTTATGATACCCAAGGCGAAGATGCCCTGTCTTTGTGGCGCACTGGCCGGAGCAGGGTTGGCAGCAATAACAGCAGCGCCCAATACTATTTTGGTGCGGCACTGACACTAAGCGACGCATCGGACCTGTGGGTCGAATATTCGCATGCGGCATTTTTGAATAATTCAGGTGATTACAGCGACCGGCGCAAACATAAGCGCCGCGCGATGCTGGCGTCGATAAATGCCTATTTGCGCAGCACCACCGACAGCGAGAAGGTAACCTCGCTGTTGGCGATGGCCGATGCGCTGGAAAAGAATGGCCGCAACAAGGACATGCTAAAAGCATTGCGTTTGGCCGAGACGATTTCACCGACACAACGACTGTTGGCGAAACTGGAATATGCCGTTGATAAATACGGCCTGAAAATCACCGACCATGACATCGAAAGCGATCTGCTCGAACCGCGTATTTGTGCCCGGTTTTCCGAACCACTGGCCGTGGGCGAGGTGGACTACACCCCCTACGTGCGCCTGTCGCAAAACGGCCTGTCGGTCGAGGCCGAGGGAAATAGTTTGTGCATTTCAGGTGTGGAGCATGGCAAGCGCTATGATGTGACCCTGCGCGAGGGATTGCCTGCGAAATCGGGTGAAACCCTGCTCAAAGCGGTCAACCTGTCGCTCTATGTGAATGACCGCAGCCCGARCKCRRMWTKCMYCRSCCRSGYSYAWGKKCTSCSSRMMTSYSSCAACGCGGGCATTCCGGTTGAAACCGTCAATGTCACCGAACTGGATCTGGTGCTGCGTCGCGTTAGCGACCGTAACCTTTTGCGCGCCATGCAAGACAGCTATTTCGGCCGCCCCCTGTCACCGTGGCAGGAGGAAAACTTTGCCAGCCAAGTCGCCGAAGAAGTGTGGCGCGGCACCGGCGAGGTGCAGATGACCCTGAACAAGGATATGACCACCCGCCTGCCAATGGGCGAGGTGATCAATGATCTGCCAACCGGCATCTACGCCCTGCAAGCCCGCGTGCCAGGCTCTGATCCTTACCAAAACGCCGCGGCGACCCAGTGGTTCGTTTTGTCAGATATTGGCCTCGCCACGATGAGCGGCACCGACGGTATCCACGTCTTTGTGCGCGGTCTGGGCGATGCGGAACCGCGTGCGGGTATCACCGTTACGCTGTTGTCCAAAGCAAATGCTGTTTTGGCTGAAACAGTGACGGATGAACGCGGTTATGCGCTGTTTGCCGATGCGCTGGCGCGTGGCACAGGTGGGGCAAAGCCGGCCCTGATCGTGGCAAAACAGGCCGATAAGGACATTGCATTCCTGTCCCTGACTGATCCTGAATTCGACCTGTCGGATCGCGGAGTAGAGGGGCGCGAGCCGGCCAAACACATCGACATGTTCCTGACCACAGATCGTGGCGCATATCGTGCAGGCGAGGTGGTGAACGCCACCGCGCTGACCCGTGACGCGACCGCCAATGCCATCGTTGGCTTGCCGGTGACAGCGATCCTGACCCGCCCCGATGGTGTGGAATACAGCCGCCATCTGTCGACCGTCGATACAGCCGTTGTTGGTGGCCACATCTTTAACATGCCCATCGGCCCATTGGTGCCGCGTGGCACATGGCAGTTGGCGCTGTTCACCGACGTTGATGCGCCGGCGCTGGCCAGCACCAGTTTTCTGGTCGAGGATTTTCTGCCCGAACGCACTGATTTTAACCTGACCTTACCCGACACACCGCTACGACTGAAGGAGGGCACAGTGCTGTCCGCTGACACCCGTTATCTGTTTGGCGCCCCTGCCGCCGACCTGCCGATCGAAGGCGAAGTTCTGGTGCGGGCCACTGATGGTCTGACCGCCTATCCTGGCTACAGTTTCGGGCGTCATAGCGAACGGTTTGATCCGGTGATTAAAACCTTGCGAGGTGACTTGCGCACGGATGATGCGGGCTTTGTTCGCATTCCTGTCGAATTCCCCAAGGTTGAGGACACCTCGCGTCCGCTCGAGGCACGCTTCACCGTGCGGATTTCTGAGGGTTCCGGCCGCCCAGTCGAGCGCCAGATCACCAAACGCCTCGCGCCGGACGGTGCGATGATCGGCATTAAACCGATGTTCGAGGATGTGGTTGAGGAAGGCACAGAGGCCAGTTTCCGGATCATTGCGATTGACGAGGATGAGGCGCACACCCCGATGCAGGTCAAGTGGACTGTCAACCGCGTGAGCACGCGGTATCAATGGTATCAGCAATACGGCAACTGGAATTGGGAGGCGATCCAGACCAGCAAACGCGTGGCCAGCGGCACCGCCGATCTGAACGGTGCGCCGATCACCATTTCCGCCCCTGTGACGTGGGGTGAATACGAGATCAAGGTCGAACGCGTTGACGGCACTTATGTTGCCTCATCAACGGATTTCTACGCCGGTTGGTATGCCTCGGCTGATGCGTCCAGCACGCCTGACACGCTCGAGGTTTCGCTGGACAGGTCCGCCTATGCAACGGGTGAAACCGCCACCCTGCGCGTGGTGCCGCGTTACGCGGGCAAGGCGCTGATCACGGTGATGTCCAGCCATTTGATCGAYAWRAMRRWRGWMSAWRKSSYYRMSRRMRAAAACCTGATCCCGCTGTCCGTCACGGATAAATGGGGCGCTGGCGCTTATGTCACCGCCACGGTGATTCGTCCGATGGATGCGGCCTCTGGCCACAATCCCGCCCGTGCGCTGGGCCTGTCCTATGCGCCGGTTGATCCCGGCATGCGCAAGCTGTCAGCCGCCTTTGACATGCCCGCCGAATCCGCCCCCCGCGCGCCGCTAAAGGTGGCGCTAAAAGTGGACGGGGTCAAAGCTGGCGAGGTCGCCTATGCCACCATCGCCGCGATTGATCTGGGTATCCTGAACCTGACAGGATTTGAGAGCCCCGATGCCCCCAACCACTACTTTGGCCAGCGCAAACTGGGCATGGGAATGCGAGACGTTTATGGCCGCCTGATTGACGGAATGAACGGTGCGATGGGGGCAATTCGTTCCGGCGGCGACGCGGGCAGCGAAATGGGCATGCAATCGCCCCCACCAACCGAAGAACTGGTCGCCTATTTCTCTGGCCCCATCACGGTTGGGGCTGATGGCATCGCACATGCGTCCTTCGATCTGCCTGAATTCAACGGCACCGTGCGGCTGATGGCCGTGGTCTGGTCTGCCTCGGGCGTCGGGGCTGCCGAACGAGACGTGCTGGTGCGCGACCCCGTTGTGGTCACCGCCAGCCTGCCGCGGTTCCTCGCCCCAGGCGACACATCCCGCATGTTGCTGGAAATCACCCACGCGACAGGTCCATCCGGTAAAATGGGGCTTGAGGTTGCGGGCCAAGGCATCGCCGTCAGCACCACCAATCTGCCCAGAGAAATCACGCTGGATGATTTTCAGAAAACCACCCTGTCGATGCCGATTGCCGCTGTGGATGTGGGCGCACACAAGATAAATGTGACCCTAATAACGCCCGATGGCACCCGACTGACCAAACCTCTGACCATTCCGGTTGAGGTGAACGACCCCGAAATATCGCGCACCCGCCGCTTCTCGCTGGCTGCTGGCGATACGTTCACGCTGGATGATAACGTGTTTGCCGGTTTCAAACCCGGCACAGGGTCGGCGATGTTATCTGTCGGCGCATTGGCGCAGTTCGACGCGCCCGGCCTGTTGTCCGCACTGGACCGCTACCCTTACGGGTGCACCGAACAAACCACATCCCGCGCCATGCCGTTACTGTATCTGAACGAGGTGGCCGAGGTCATGGGTCTGGGCGCCCGCGAGAAAATCGGCGAGCGCGTGGATGACGCGATTGAGCGCGTGTTGAGCAACCAGGCCAGCAATGGCGCCTTCGGATTGTGGGGTCCATCATCCGGTGACTTCTGGCTGGATTCATACGTCACCGATTTCCTTAGTCGCGCACGCGCCAAAGGGTTTACCGTGCCCGACCACGCCTTCCGCTCGGCGGTCGACAACCTGCGCAACCGCATCAACTATGCCCCCGATTTCGATAAGGGCGGCGAAGACGTGGCCTATGCGCTGTTCGTCCTCGCCCGCGAAGGCGCGGCAAATGTCGGTGACCTGCGCTATTACGCCGACGCAAAGGGCGGTGATTTCGCAACGCCAATGGCGGCGGCCCAACTGGGTGCAGCACTAGCCAGCTACGGCGATCAACCCCGCGCTGACGCGATGTTTACCCGTGCCGCGCGGATGATTGACCGAACGTGGGAGGCGAACGAGACCCAATACTGGCGCTCTGATTACGGTACCCACCTGCGCGATGGCGCTGCGGTCCTTGCGCTTGCGGTAGAGGCAGGGAGCACAGCGATTGACAGCGCCGACCTCGCCCATCGGGTTTCCACCAGCTATGCTAATAACAGTTACCATTCCACGCAGGAATCCATGTGGTCCCTGATGGCGGTCAAGGCCCTGATCAAGGATCCCGCGATGAATGGTTTTACCGTAAATGGCGCAGCTGCTGTCGGCCCGTTGGTGCGTATGCTCGAGGATACAGCGACCAACGTAGGCCTTGCCATTCGCAACGGCACGGATCGGGATGAACTGGTGACGATGACCACCTTTGGTGTGCCAGAGCAGCCTGAACCTGCCAGCGGCTACGGCTATGCGATCAAACGTAGTTACTACATGATGGACGGCACCCCGACAGACCCGAGCGGCCACCGCGTTGGCACCCGTCTGGCGGTGGTGCTGACGATTTCACCCTTCAGCGATAACGAGGGCCGTTTGATGGTGAATGATCCGCTGCCAGCAGGGTTCGAGATTGACAACCCGAACCTGATATCGGGCGGCGATCTAAGCATGCTGGATTGGTTAAAGGTCACGCCAAACGTGCGCAACACCGAGTTCCGCACAAACCGTTTCCTTGCGGCGGTTGACTGGCGCAAGGAAACGCCGTTCGATCTGGCCTATATCGTGCGGGCGATTTCGCCGGGCACCTACCACCATCCGGCGGCGAGCGTCGAGGATATGTATCGCCCCCAATACCGCGCCCATTCTGAAACAGGGCAGATCACGGTCACCGAATGATCCGCCGCCACGCCCTCCTGATCTTTGCGCTGGGGCTGTTGCTGACAGCCATGGCGCGGGACCGGTTTGATGCGTGGGTGGATGCCACCGAACTGCCACGGCTCACGGCTGAAACCTCGGTCGAGGTGCTGGATCGCAACGGCATCTTACTGCGGGCCTATACGGTTGCCGATGGCCGCTGGCGGCTGAATGCTGCGCCGGAGAGTGTTGATTCCGACTACATCAAAATGCTGATCTCTTATGAGGACAAACGGTTCTATTCCCACGCAGGTGTTGATCCTGTGGCGATGCTACGCGCCTCATATCAGGCTCTAACACAGGGTAAAATCGTATCTGGGGGTTCGACCCTAACCATGCAGGTAGCACGACTTCTGGAAGATGGAAGCACCGGTAAATGGTCCGGCAAACTGCGCCAGATCCGTCTGGCGCTGGCGCTGGAACGGCGCTTAAGCAAGAATGAAATTCTCAGCCTTTATCTGAATCACGCCCCCTTTGGCGGCAACCTTGAAGGTGTGCGCGCCGCAACCCGCGCCTATTTCAACAAAGACCCGCGCCGCCTGACGCCCGCACAGTCCGCCCTGCTGGTTGCCTTGCCACAAGCGCCGGAAACCCGCCGCCCTGACCGTTTTGCCAAAGCCGCCCAAACGGCCCGCACCCGTGTTCTGGCCCGTATGGTGGGGGCGGGAATTATGTCGGGCGATACCGCTGACGGCGCTAAATCAGAGCCTGTTCCAGCCCAAAAGCACCGCTTTCCCGCCGTCGCGCCGCATCTATCGGACCGCGCCTTGGCTGAAAGCCCTTTGCAGTCCATCCACCAACTCACCCTTGATGCAACCCTTCAGCGCCAGCTTGAAGCGCTCGCCACCACGGCCCTGCGCGGGCGGGGCGACCAGATGTCAATTGCGATGCTTGTGGCGGATCATACAACTGGCGAAATCCTCGCCTCGGTYGGCTCCTCGGCCTACCGCGCCGACAGCCGCCTTGGCTTTGTCGATATGACCCGCGCCCTGCGATCCCCAGGTTCCACCCTGAAACCACTAATCTATGGCATGGCGTTTGATCAAGGTCTGGCTCACCCCGAAACCCTGATTGATGACACACCCACCGCTTTTGGCACGTATTTCCCGCAGAATTTTGATGGCAAGTTTCGCGGCACCCTACGTGTGCGCCGTGCCTTGCAATTGTCGCTGAACATCCCGGTGATCAAACTGACCCAAGCGCTTGGGCCCGCCAAACTAATGTCGACCCTGCGCCGCGCCGGAATGGAGCCAGTGGTGCCGGGCGGCAAGCCTGGTCTGGCGATTGCGCTGGGCGGTTTG
This sequence comes from Marinosulfonomonas sp., assembly GCA_002732995.1. Lineage (GTDB taxonomy): Bacteria > Pseudomonadota > Alphaproteobacteria > Rhodobacterales > Rhodobacteraceae > Profundibacter. Next base: position 47,456 of record NVTS01000001.1, read on the forward strand.
GGCGTGACCCTTACCGATATGACCCAGCTTTATGCGGCTTTGGCCCAAGGCGGCACACCGCGGCCTTTGGTTTGGAAAACAGGCTCTAATCCAGCTCAAACAGGCCTAAACCTGATCTCGCCCGTGGCCGCATGGCATGTTGCGGACATCCTGTCGGGCCTAACCCCGCCGCCCAATGCATCGCGCAACCGTCTGGCCTATAAGACAGRCACCTCTTATGGGCACCGCGATGCTTGGGCGCTTGGGTTTGACGGCCAGCATGTTGTTGGCGTGTGGATRGGCCGCGCTGATGGCACGCCTGTTCCGGGCGCGTTTGGCGGCGATTTGGCAGCGCCTGTGTTGTTCGAGGTGTTCAGCCGGATCAAACCTGTGCTGACCCCGCTGCGCCCGCCACCGCCCGCGACATTAACGGTCAGCAACGCGGAATTACCACAACCGTTACAACGGTTCCGTCGCCGAAACGCGTTGTTCGAGAAGCCCAAAGACGCGCCGACAGTTGCCTTTCCGCCGGACGGTGCGGCGCTCAAAGTAGAGGGTGGATTTCTGGTTGTCAAAGTCCGCAATGGCATCGCGCCGTTCACGTGGCTAGCCAACGGCAAGCCGTTTGATGTGGCCACCTACGAGCGCCAGTCGGTTCTGGAAATTTCAGGCCCCGGATTTGTGTCGCTTTCGGTGATTGACGTCAAAGGGCGTGCAGGACAGGCGCAGATCAGGTTGGACTAAAGCTCATATGGTTTTCATATGCGATTCATATGGAATTCATATAGGGTTCAGGGCCGCTCAATCGCCAGTGCAATGCCCTGACCACCGCCAATACACATGGTAATCAACGCCCGTTTGCCGCCGGTCCGCTCCAGCTCATACAGTGCTTTGATGGTGATCAACGCCCCGGTCGCCCCCACCGGATGCCCCAGTGCAATCGCGCCGCCATTCGGGTTTACCTTGGCCGGATCCAGCCCCAAAATCTTGTTCACAGCCAGCGCTTGGGCGGCAAAGGCCTCGTTGGATTCGATCACATCGAAATCATCCACGGTCAGGCCGGTTCGGGCCAGCAATGCTTGAACAGCGGGCACCGGCCCGATGCCCATCACATCAGGGCGCACCCCTGCGTGGGCATAGCCGATAATGCGTGCAATAGGCTCTAATCCAGCCTTTTTGGCCGCATCCTCCCGTGCCAACACCAGCGCCGCTGCACCATCATTGATGCCGGATGCGTTGCCCGCTGTTACTGTGCCGTCCTTTTGAAACGCCGCGCGCAAGCCTGCCAAAGCCTCGGGCGATGTCGCCTTTGGGTGTTCATCGATCTTGAATTTTACCGTATCGCGCCGCACCTTCACGTTAACGGGAACGATCTGTTCTTCAAACACTCCCGCCTTAATCGCCTTGGCCGCCCGCGTCTGGCTCTCCAGTGCAAAAGCATCCTGATCCTCCCGACTGATCCCGTATTCCGCCGCCACATTTTCCGCCGTGACCCCCATGTGCCCTGACCCAAACGGGCAGTTCAGCGTGCCCAACAGCATGTCTTGCGATGTGACATCACCCATCTTTTGCCCCCACCGCGCGGCGGGAAAAATGTATGGCGCACGGCTCATACATTCGGCCCCTCCAGCCAGCGAAAAATCGGCATCGCCCAGCATTAGGCCCTGTGCAGCCGATACAATTGCCTGTGCGCCAGAGCCGCATAAACGGCTGACATTCATCGCGGGGACGCTATCGGGAATACCTGCATTCATCGCAGCCACACGGCTTAGATACATATCTTGCGGCTCTGTGTTGATCACATTGCCAAACACCACGTGGCCAATTTGCGCCGGATCAACACCGGCGCGCTCCATTACAGCTTTGGAGACCACAGTGGCCAGCTCAACTGGCGTAACGCCCGCCAAGGCCCCGCCAAATGTGCCGATTGCCGTGCGGGCGCTGCCCAATATTACAATGTTGGTCATTTTTCTGCCTTTTCATTTAACAGCGTGTCTAATGCAGATCGAAAGCACGGTGCATATTCGCCCAATGTGGCCAATACTGTTGCCTCGTATTCTTGTGCGATCGGGGTGAGTTCATTGATCATATCCTGCCCTTTTTGGGTCAATTCCAGTTCAACCAACCGTCGGTCATTGCCGTTTACTTTTTTGCTGATATAGCCAGCCGCCTCAAGCCGGGATGCGGCGCGCGACACTTTGGATTTGTCCATATCCACCCGTTGATGGATTTCACGCACACTGACTGATCCGGCCTGGGACAGATGCGCCACAACCCGCCATTCCGGTATAGTTATGCCGAAACGTTGTTGATACAGATCTGAAAACCCGTGGCTAACACGCGCCGCCAGAACCGCCAGTTGGTAGGGTAGAAATGCGTCCAGATCAAAATCACTCACCTACGAGCCCTCGCGTTTGTTACATTTGCAATGACTGCACGAATTGCGGGCCGGATCAACCTCCAACGCCGCTTGACTTCGTTGCATCTGCAACGATACCTTTCACAACAGGAAGCGCGCCATAGATTGCCGCAGGGCAATTATTGAAGACAGGAGACGTCATGACATCCCAGACCCCCGCAAGCGGGCTAATTCGCGATGAAAATATAAATGCCTATATGCCCGGCTTTGGCAATGACTTTGAGACCGAGGCCCTGCCGGAAGCGTTGCCACAAGGGATGAACAGCCCGCAGAAATGCGCCTATGGACTGTATGCAGAACAGCTATCCGGCACGCCGTTCACCGCTCCGCGCGGGCAGAATGAGCGCACATGGTGCTACCGCATTCGCCCGTCCGTGCGCCACACATCGCGGTTTTCGCGCATTGATTTGCCGTATTGGAAGTCGGCGCCAAATATCAATCCTGATACATTGTCTTTGGGTCAATATCGCTGGAGCCCGATCCCTCATGCGGACGAACCACTGACGTTCATTACCGGCATGCGCACCATGACGACGGCGGGGGATGTGAACACCCAGGTTGGCATGGCGACGCATGTCTATCTGATCACTGAATCGATGCAGGATGAATATTTCTATTCTGCCGACAGTGAGATGCTGATCGTCCCGCAAGAGGGGCGTTTGCGGTTTTGCACCGAACTGGGCATTATTGATCTGGAGCCAAAAGAGATTGCCATCCTGCCGCGCGGTATGGTGTTTCGGGTCGAGGTTGTCGATGGTCCTGCGCGCGGTTTCGTCTGTGAAAACTATGGTCAAAAATTCGACCTGCCCGGACGCGGCCCGATTGGCGCCAATTGCCTTGCCAATCCGCGCGATTTCAAAACACCGATTGCCGCGTTTGAAGACCGCGATGCCGACAGCCGTGTGGTGGTGAAATGGGGCGGGCAGTTTCATGAAACCTTCATCGACCACTCGCCACTGGATGTGGTGGCGTGGCACGGTAATTACTGCGCCTGCAAATACGACCTGCGCACGTTTTCCCCCGTCGGGGCGCTGCTGTTTGACCACCCTGATCCGTCGATTTTTACCGTCCTGACCGCGCCATCAGGCGTCGAAGGCACGGCGAACATTGATTTTGTGCTGTTCCGCGAGCGCTGGATGGTGGCTGAAGACACATTCCGCCCGCCGTGGTATCACAAGAACATCATGTCGGAATTGATGGGAAATATTTACGGTATCTATGACGCCAAACCGGACGGATTTGCGCCCGGCGGCATGTCGCTGCACAACATGATGATCCCGCACGGGCCGGATAATGCGGCGTTCGAGAAGGCTAGCAATACTGAGCTGAAACCCGAGTTTCTGGACAACACCATGTCCTTCATGATCGAGACCCGCTTCCCGCAACACCTGACCGATTTTGCCGCCTATGATGCCCCCGTGCAGGACGACTATATCGACTGCTGGGACTCTCTGGACAAGAAATTTGACGGCACCAAGGAGGTGGAATGAGGCTCTATTCCTACTGGAGATCAACTGCTGCCTACCGCGTTCGCATTGCGCTGAACATGAAGGGGCTGGCGTATGAGACCATCCCCGTCCATCTATTGGCCAACGGAGGCCAGCAACATGCGCCGGATTATGTGGCCCTGAACCCGTCACATCTGGTGCCGACCCTGCAACTGGACGATGGCACAGTGTTGACCCAATCCCTGGCAATTATCGAGTATCTGGACATCACCAACCCTGATCCACCGTTGCTGCCCGCAGACCCGATCCAGCGGGCACATGTCAAAGCAGCCGCGCTGGTGCTTGCCACTGATGTTCACCCCGTCAACAACCTGCGCGTGGTGCAGTATCTCGAGGCCCGATTTGGTGCGTCGCATGAAGACAGTGCAGAATGGATGCGGCATTGGACAGTGAAGGGCTTTGATTCATTATTGCAAACGGTAAATCCGAATACGCCCTTTGCCTTTGGCGACACCCCCGGCTTTGCCGATATCTGCCTGACCGCACAGTATTACAACGCGCGGCGCTGGGGTCTGGACCTTGCCCCCTACGCCCGCCTGACCGATATTGAACAAAACTGCCTGGCCCTGCCAGCCTTTGAGGCCGCACGGCCTGAAAACCAGCCAGACGCAACTTGAGAGTAAAAGGAAACATAGATGACTAAACTGCTAAAATCATGGGTTGCTTCGGCCAATTCTGCCGAGACTGATTTCCCGCTGAACAACCTGCCATACGGGGTGTTTTCATCCGCTGAAAATGATGCCCGTTGCGGGGTCGCCATCGGGGATATGATTCTAGATGTGACCAGCGCCGAGGCAGCAGGCGTACTGAACACCGCAGATGTGCCGGTGTTTGACGTGCCATTCTGGAATGACTTTATGGATTTGGGCGCCGAGGCGTGGGGTAAATTCCGCGCCGATCTAATCGCGGCATTAAGTGAAGGATCAGCAAAACAGACAGCATTAGAGCCGCATTTGGTGACGCTGAGCGATGTTACCATGCACATGCCGTTCGCCGTGTCGGAATACACCGATTTTTATGCGGGCCGCCAACACGCCGAGAACATGGGGGCGATTCTGCGGGGATCAGCGAGCCTGCCACCCAACTGGCTGCACATCCCGATCGGCTATAACGGCCGCGCCTCGACCGTGGTGGTGTCCGGCACCGAGATTCACCGCCCGATGGGCCAGACCAAAGCACCGGATGCCGAGATGCCGTCGTTCGGGCCCAGCAAGCGACTGGATATCGAGCTGGAAATGGGCGCGATTGTCGGCACCGGCTCGACCATGGGCCAACCGGTCACCGTTGATCAGGCTGACGACATGATCTTTGGCTATGTGCTGCTGAATGACTGGTCGGCGCGCGATATTCAGGGCTGGGAATATGCGCCGCTAGGGCCGTTCCAAGGCAAAGCCTTTGGCACCTCTATCAGCCCGTGGATCGTGACTTCGGCTGCGTTAGAGACGTTTCGCACCGCAACGCCGCCGCGCGATTTTGAGTTGTTGCCTTATCTGTCCGAGAGCAAAGATGGCCTGTATGACATCAATCTGGAGGTCACCATGCAGCCCGAAGGGGCGGCCAAAGCCACCACATTAACCCGCACAAATTACAGTCGGATGTATTATTCTGCTGCCCAACAATTGTGCCACCACGCGGTATCGGGCTGTGAAATGTCACCCGGCGATCTGTTAGGCYCCGGCACCATTTCCGGCCCTACCAAAGCCGAGTACGGATCATTGATGGAGTTGAGCTGGGCGGGGCGCGAACCCTTCACGCTCGACACTGGCGAGACCCGCACATTCATCGAGGATGGCGATACCCTGACCCTGAAAGGCTTTGCTCAAGGCGATGGTTTCCGCATCGGGTTTGGCGACTGCACCGGCAAGATTTTGCCGTCGGTCAAGATGCCGACCAACACATAAGATACAAGTGAACACGAAAGAAGGAATATCAAATGGCTAAAGCATTCGCATCGCAAGGCGACATGACCGAAAAGAAAACCTCCTTCGTCGAGATTGGCGACGGGTTGTGGGCCTTCACCGCCGAGGGTGACCCGAATTCCGGCGTGATCATCGGCGACGAAAGCGTCATGGTGATCGAGGCCCAAGCAACCCCGCGACTGGCCAACAAGGTGATCGAGGAAATCCGCAAGGTCACCGACAAGCCGATCAGCCATCTGGTGCTGACCCATTATCATGCGGTGCGGGTGCTGGGTGCTTCGGCCTATGGTGCGCCGGAAATCATCATGTCGGATGCGGCGCGGGCGATGGTGGTGGAGCGTGGGCAGGAAGATTGGGACAGTGAATTTCAACGTTTTCCGCGCCTGTTTGTCGGCCATGAAAGCATTCCTGGCCTAACCTACCCGACCACCACATTTTCTGATTCTATGACCGTCTATCTGGGTAACCGCCGTGTTGATATCATGCATCTGGGGCGCGCCCATACTGCAGGGGACGCGGTGGTCTGGGTGCCGGATGCCGAGGTGATGTATACCGGTGATATTGTTGAATACCGCTCGGCCTGTTATTGTGGTGACGGGCATTTCGCCGACTGGGGTGAGACGCTGGAAAACATTGCGATGTTTGATCCGGTCAGCATTGCGCCGGGCCGTGGTGATGCGCTGGTGGGTCGTGAAATGGTTGCGGCTGCATTGGAAAGCACGCTGGATTTTGTCGAGAGCACTTACCGACCCGCCGCTCGTGTTGCCGCCCGTGGTGGCACCCTGAAAGAAGCATGGGATGCGGTGCGTGCCGAGTGCGACCCCAAGTTCAACGATTACGCAATCTACGAGCATTGTCTGCCGTTCAACGTGGCGCGTGCCTATGACGAGGCCCGCGGTATCGACACGCCGCGCATCTGGACGGCCGAACGTGACATCGCAATGTGGGAAGCATTGCAAGCCTAGAACAAACAAGCCCGCGAGGACGCCATGAACAAGATTTTTGAAACCCCGATGTATGCCTATGAACGGTCAAAGGATCAGGATGCAATAACGCCGGTGCGCCACCCCGTGATCGTGATCGGCGCTGGCCCGATCGGGCTGGGTGTGGCGATTGATCTGGCGCAACACGACGTGCCGGTGGTTGTGCTGGACGATAACGACAAGGTGTCGTTCGGCAGCCGCGCCATCTGTTTTGCCAAGCGCCCGCTGGAAATTCTGGACCGTCTGGGCTGTGGGGAACCGATGGTCGAGAAGGGTGTGAAGTGGAATGTTGGCAAGGTTTTCAATGACCAAGATGAAACCTACCGGTTCGACCTGCTGGAGGAGGGCGGGCATAAAAATCCTGCGTTTATCAACTTGCAGCAATACTATCTAGAAGAATACATGGTGAACCGTTTGCGTGCATTGCAAGCCGAGGGAAAACCAATCGATTTGCGCGGTATGAACAAGGTTGATGCCGTCGGGCAGCACGACGATCATGTGACGCTTGAGGTGRCAACGCCGGATGGTCCCTATGTGGTCGAGGCCGATTGGCTGATTGCCTGTGATGGTGCCAATTCCCCGACCCGCCGGATGCTGGGGCTGGATTTCGAGGGCCGTGTGTTCGAGGATAATTTCCTGATTGCCGATGTAATCATGGAGGCTGATTTCCCGACCGAGCGCTGGTTCTGGTTTAACCCGCCCTTTAACCGTGGCCAGTCGGCGCTGCTGCACAAACAGCCCGATAATGTCTGGCGTATTGATTTGCAGCTGGGCTGGGACATTGACCGCGAGCGTGAAATGAAGCACGAAAATATTATTCCCCGCCTGCATGCGATGCTGGGCGAAGATGCCAGGTTTGAACTGGAATGGGTGTCGATCTACACGTTCCAGTGTCGCCGGATGGAAGCGTTCCGTGCGGGGCGCACCTTGTTCGCTGGGGACGCTGCCCATCAGGTTTCACCGTTCGGGGCGCGCGGCGCCAATAGCGGGTTGCAGGATACCGACAATCTGGCGTGGAAGCTGAAGCTGGTGATGGACGGCAAAGCGCCGGATGCGTTGATGGATACCTATAGTGACGAGCGGGTTTACGGTGCGGATGAAAACATTATGAACTCGACACGCTCGACCGATTTTATCACGCCGAAGTCTGAAATCAGCCGCGTATTTCGTGATGCGGTTCTGGACCTTGCCAAACGGCATGAATTTGCCCGCCCATTGGTGAATTCTGGCCGCTTGTCGGTGCCGTGCACCTATGACGGATCATCACTGAACGGGCCTGATACCGCTAAGTTGCCGCGCGGTTTGCGCTGCGGATCAGCGGCGGTGGATGCGCCGACCAAGGATGGTTGGTTGCTGGACCGTCTGGGTGATAAGTTCCAGTTACTAGCGATTGGTCTGGATGCCGAAACGGGGTTAGGCGCGTGTGATATAGAGATTGAAACCATCGCCCTTGCTGCCGATGAAAGCCCCGAAATAAAGGCGCGGTATCTGGGTGATGCGAAGGGGGCAATATACCTGATGCGGCCGGATCAACACGTTGCGGCGCGTTGGATCAACTATGATAAATCCGCCGTTCTGGATGCCCTGAAAACTGCCACCGCACAGGGGGGAAACTGATATGACTGATCTGGTTACAACACCCAATATCACAGATGCCGATGACTTTTACGCCGACCTGCTGGCGCTGCACGATAGCCATTCCAAAGAACAATCCGACGCGATCAATGCGCGGTTGATCCTGCTGCTGGCCAACCATATCGGTGATCGGAATGTGTTGGCAAAAGCGATGATTGAAGCGGCCGAGGGTTGATACGGGGAATGAATTTCACTTGCCTTCCCGCTTTGTTTTAATAACACTCCTGATATACGACAGGCGATGGTGTCGCTGACGCGGGCATTTCCCATGTGCTACAAACATCCTGAACGCCGGGAATTGTCATACGGGGCAGCTGGCCGCCCGTTTCAGGAGACCAGATATGAAACATACACGTGAAGAGTTTTACCGGCTGCACAATGGGCATGCCGCCAAATTACCATTTTAAGATCAGGAATACGAGGCACGGATCAAGGGGCTGCGCGGGATCATGGAGATGATGTCGCTGGATGTGGTGGTGCTGACCTCGATGCATTCGATCGCCTGTTATTCCGGCTTTTTATACTGCTCGTTCGGGCGGCCCTATGCGCTGGTGGTGACCTGCCGCGAAGTCGTGACGATCAGTGCCGGGATTGATGCGGGGCAGCCATGGCGGCGGTGTTATGGCGACAACATCACCTATACCGATTGGCAGCACGATATTACTGGCGGGCGGTGTGCTCGATCACTGGAGAATTTGCGGTGCTGGGGATTGAAGGCGACCATCTGATGCTGCTTCAAAATGACAAACTGGTGGCTTTTGTGGAACCCTCAAATGTTCTGGATGTGTCCCCTGCGATAGCATGGCAAAGGATGAATATATGGTCATTCCTTGGGGGTTCTGTCGCATTACTATGGGCGCTAAGCGGGGCTGGAACTGCGCGAGGATATCGACACGGTGCTGGAGGCGGGCATGGTGATTTCAATGGGCCGATGCTGGCCATTCCCGAGGGGCAAGCGGGGGCTGGTGGATACCGCGAGCATGATATTCTGGTGGTTGGCGAGGATGGCGCCGAGAATATTACGCAGTATCCCTATGGACCAGAGTTTAACGTGGTGGGGTAGGCACCAAAAAGGCGGTCATCTGATCTGAATTTATGGGTGCCTGCTCTGAGCCCAGATTGACCATGCGCTGYGTTGGCAGGTAAAGCGTTTTCTTGAAAGAAAACGAGTTGGGAAATTGCAATTTTCCATGCCGGAGTTTTTGAAAATTCCGGCGGCCCGATTGTCAGCTTTGTCCCACATACCCGCCATTAAGCCGTTTCTCTGAGCACCGGCTATCTAAGGAAAATCTTTTTACCCATCACAAAATGAGGATGCGGTCTGCCCCATACATTCACAAATTGTGTTGTGTCCTTTGGGTTACGGTCTATACTTCGGTTGACCAATCCCCAGCGAGGCCTCTGATGACCCTAATTAAACCCACCCGACGCGATATTCTGAAACTGGCCGCGATGGCCCCTGTGATGGCGTTCCCGTTGGCGGCGCGTGCGCAGGTAGGGCCACCGACGGATGGCAATCCTGCGCATTTCAATTTCACCATCGGCGAGGCACGGCTGACGATCATTTCGGACGGGTATTTCACCACACCGGTCAGTGGTATCGGCGTTAATGCGGACCCCGCCGAGGTGCAGGCGTTTATGGCCAGCCATTACCAGCCGACCGACATTGGCTATGCCCATACAAACCATCTGTATATCGAAATTGGCGACGCCAAGGTGCTGGTCGATGTTGGATCGGGCAGCCGGTTTTTTGAAACCACTGGCCGTCTGATGGGCAATCTGGAAACCGCAGGGATTGATCCACAAGCGGTAACCCATGTGGTGATGACCCATGCTCATCCCGACCACATTCTGGGCATCCGCGATGATTTTGACGAGGCGATCATACCGGATGCTGAATATATCATTGGTGCTGCCGAGCATGATTACTGGATGCAGGACGATCTGGTTAATCAGGTTGAACCAGAGGATCAGCAGTTTGTGCTGGCGGCGGTGAATTCGATCAATGCGGACGGGGTGGAGTGGACGTTGGCCCAAGATGGTCACGAGGTGGTGCCGGGGGTTTCGCTGGTGCACACGCCGGGGCACACATTGGGGCATATGTCGGTGCGGCTTGACAGTGGTGGTAAATCACTGATCGCGCTGGGCGATTGTCTGACCAACGCGCATGCCAATTTCGCGCGGCCTGACTGGTTGACCGGGCGTGACCACGACAAGGAAATGGCAGCGGCAACGCGGGCGCGCATTCTGGATATGGCAGCTGCAGACCGGATTGCGGTGCTGGGCTATCACTTCCCGTTTCCGGGGGTTGGCCATGTGAAGCGTAATGGTGATGCGTTCCAGTTCGTTCCGGCGTTGTGGCAGTTTTAGAAAAACGTATCTCTAACGAAAAGGGCGCCCGATACGGCGCCCTTTTGTTTGATATGATGGCTCGGCTTAATCAGCCCAGCTCACCCCCGTCAGGTCATTGGCTTGTGTTGGCGAGTTTGCCCAAAGCCCCTGAATTTTTGCATTCGCAACGCCGGTTTTGGCCAGTTGGAACWAATAACCGTTGACGTATTCCGACGCGATCATTTTCTGCGCATCCGCCTGAATGGCCATGCGTTCTGCCGGATCAGTGGCAAGGTTCAACTTTTCCATCAACGCTTGAAATGCGGCACTGTCATACTGGAAATAGTAATCAGGCCGCGCGTAGATGTTGATGTCGGCGGGCTCGGTGTGGCTGACGATGGTCAGATCAAAATCCTTGCCCTTGAACACCTGTTCGATCCATTGCGCCCATTCCAGATTGGAAATCTCGGYTTCAATCCCGACGGCCCGCAACTGTGCCGCAATGATCTCGCCACCGCGTCTTGCATAAGCGGGCGGGGGCAGCATCAGGCGCAGCTTCAGACCTTCTTGGCCTGCTTCTGCCAACAGCTTTTTGGACAGTTCAGGGTCATACGCGGACATGCCGGTCAAATCCACATAGGCCGGATTATGCGGTGCAAAGTGGCTGCCGATGGGTGTGCCGTAACCCGACATTGCCCCGTCGATTATTTCCTGCCGGTTGATCGCATGCGCAATCGCCTCGCGGACTTTTACATTCGACAACGGGCCGGATTTATTGTTGATCGACAGGATGGTTTCGCCCTCGGTCGAGCCAACGATCACGGTGAAGCGTGGATCATTGTCAAACTGCGACAGGGTTTCCGGTGCGGGGAAATTCGGGAACGCGTCAACATCGCCGGCCATCACTGCAGCAAAGGCCGCGTTCGGGTCCGAGATGAATTTGAACGTGGCCTTGGACAGGGCGGGCGCCTCGCCCCAATAGGCATCGTTGCGTTCCAGATCGACACGATCACCCTGCACCCAATTCGCAAATTTGAACGGGCCGGTGCCGATGGGTTTGGTGGCCGCATCATTGATGCTTTCCTCGCCGACAATCACCGCGTCACCCCACGCCATATTGAACGGGAAGCTGCCGTTTGGATCGGTTAGGGTAATGGTGACGGTTGTTGCGTCGGTGGCAACCACGCGTTCAATTCCTTTGAACAGGGCCTTTTGCGCGTTGGTCGAATCCTCGGCGCGGGCGCGGTTCAGGGAAAATACCACATCATCGGCGTTCATATCTGTGCCGTCGTGGAATTTAACACCGGATTGCAAATGGAACGTATAAGTCTTGCCATCGCCGGACACATCCCAGCTGCTGGCCAATGCGGGCAGAACGGCACCGTCAGACCCAAAGCGGGTCAACCCCTCGAACACATTGGCGTAAACCACTTCGYCAATCGCGGCAGCGGCCCCACCTGTCGGATCAAGGTTCGGTGGCTCAAGCACCATGCCGATGGTGATCGTATCCTGGGCGGCAAGCGCAGCCCCTGCCGTAAGCGCAAGCGCTACGACGGTCATTTTCAGGCGGTTAAACATCTGATTCTCCCTATGTAATTCACGGTAGCTTAATGCGGCAACAGCAGCTCTGCCAAGGCCAAAGCCATGACCTGCCCACTATCGACCATATCCTGCACAGCGATCCATTCGTCCGGCTGGTGCGCAAGGTCCAGAATGCCCGGCCCGTATGCGATGCAGTTCTTCAGTTTCCCAATGCGGTCGATGTGTTTTTGGTCATAGGTGCCGGGGGACACCACAAATTCTGGCGGTTGGCCTAACACCTTTTCAATCGCGCGGGCGACGGTTTTCACCACGGGGGCGTCCTCGGCGGTCATGGTGGGCTGGACCTCGAACAGATCGCGAATTTCATATTCAAAATCGGGGCGATCGGCTTTGATTTTCTCCAGCATCTGCGCGACTTCGGATTTGACTTGCGTGATGTCTTCCTCGATCAAAAACCGCCGATCAATGATGATCCGGCAACGATCCGGCACGCAAGGGGCGGGCAGACCGGTATAATCAGGGTCTTGCTCCACTGCCCCGCCGTGGATTGAATTGATGTTCAAGGTGGACTGTTTGGCCCCGTCCGGCACCACCGGCATGTCGGTGCGTTTGGTGGCCAGCAGCGGGAACAGATGTGTTTCCATTTCCTCCAACACTGCCCCCATATGACGCACGGCACAATCGCCAAGAAACGGCATCGAGCCATGCGCGATACGTCCCTTTGTTTCAATTTCCGCCCACCASACACCGCGRTGGCCTAGACAAATACGGTCTTTGTTCAGCGGTTCGGGGATGATGACGTGCTGCACGCGGTCGGGATTGAAATAACCCTTCTCGGCCAGATAAGCGACGCCGCCGTAACCACCGGATTCCTCATCCGCTGTGGCGCTGATCTCGATCGCGCCGTGGTAATCGGGGCAAATGGCGATGAACGCTTCGGCAGCGATGATCGAAGTCGCCAGCCCGCCCTTCATATCACACGCCCCGCGGCCATAAATCTTGCCGTCCTCCAACTCGCCGCCAAAAGGATCGCGGGTCCAGCCGTGGCCCACCTCGACCACATCATGGTGACTGTTGAAGTGCACACATTCGCCGGAATGCGCGCCCTCATGGCGGGCAATCAGGTTCCAGCGCGGGTATTCGTTGCTGTCGGCAATCGCCCCCTCGGCGCGGATCAGTTCTATTTTGAAACCGGATTTCCCCAGACGTTCGGCCAGAAATGTACAAATCTCGCGGTATTTTGCACCAGGCGGGTTTAGCGTCGGGATGCGGATCAGCTGCTGGGTCAGTTCGATCAACGCGTCGCGGCGGGCCTCAATTTCTTTGATGAGTCGGTCTGATGTGGTTATATTCATGCCATAAATCTAACGCCCCCGCCCAAAGGCGGCAATGCAACAAATGAGGAAAACGGGATGTTACCGCTTTGAAAATTCAGGTAAGAACACCCATATATCGGTTATTGTATTCATAATTAAGGAGCCAAAATGGCCAATTTCGACGCCCAGATTAGAGAATCCCAAGAGCAGGTTTCTGCCGCCCAGAGCAAAATTTCAGACATTACCAGCCGTATTGATGCGGCACGGAGCAAGCTGGACAAGGGCATCGACATTGATGTCGAAAACGCCACGCTTGAGGATGTGCATGCCCATACCGAGCTGATGAACGCCAATATTGCCGACTTGATCATGGGTCTGGACGACGTTACCGCCGGATTTTCCAAAGATTTCGACGAGATGCGGAACAAGACCGGGATGGAGACCTTCATCGGCATTTTTTCCAAGGCCAAGGCGGATTCGATGCGTCAGGAACGTATTCGCAGCGCGTCGGTTGATGAAAAGGTTCAGGATTTGATTTCCAAATCCGACGTGATCGTCAAGCTGCTGGAAGGCCAGTTGGCCGAGTTGAACGTGCAAAAGGAAAAGGTATCGGTGAACCTGAGCGAGACACTGGATGATCGTGAATTGACGGTCGGTCTGCTGGAAACGCTGCGGGCCGAAATTTTGGCGCTGGACCCGAAAATTATCACGCTCGAGAATAAAATTTCGGTGGAGCAGGATGCGGCGGCGCGGACCAAGCTGGAAACCCAGCTGGCCGAGATGAACTCGGGTTATAACGAGATGGTGCAGGACGAGCAGGTCAAATTGGCCAAATCGCAGACTTTGGAGCGCTATATCGAGACCGGCAAAACGTGGATCGATTCATTGCAGAACCAGGCGGCGACGCAGATGGTTTTGATCAACAAGCTGCAAACGGATACCAAACAACGGGTGGTGTTGTATGATGCGCTGACCAAATCTCTGAAAACCGCGCAGCAGCAGGATGTGGCGCATAGGATCAACGAAATTGGTGTTGAAACCGATCAAGAAGCCCAAGCAGCGATGGCGGCGATTGGCTCGGCGACCAATCAGCGGATGGCCGACATGATGGAAGCGCACGAGGATCACATGGTGTTTGCCCGCAAGGTGCTGGAGCAAAAGGCCAAAGCGGATGAACGGTTCGCGCGGCGGTTCTCGGAGATTGTCGAGAAGCATGACAAGAACCTGTATGGGTCTTAAATGCCCAAAACCAAACTCACCCGAGACCATGCCCAACTAAACGACGCTCTGACGGCGCGGCGGTATTTTGCCAAGTTTGACAGGATCACCACGCATATGGCGCGGGTGGCCGGCGCGATGGAATCCGAGGGGCGGCTGAGCAAGGCGGATGTGGCGATCCTTGGTCGCTATATTCAGGGGCTGTCGCGCACCTTTCGGGCGCTGTCGAACAAATACCTGATGACGGGGCGGATTGCCGGGCCGCTGGSSGGGGAATTGGATTTCGACCGTGTCGAGAGCGGATTTCCCATCGCCCAAGAGCTGATGACCATGGCCAATGACGCCCATCAGGCCGAACGGCATTTGCGGGGTATGCCTGCAAAGGCCGAGATCAAGGACAAGATGATCCGCAAGATTGTGGGGGATCTGGAAATCCCGACCAAGCTGCAATACGCGATGTCACAGCGGCTATACTATGAAGAGCTGAAAAAGGGTGAATTGTTCTGGCCTCAGAATGACCCAGAGGCATTATGGCAGGGCAATGACGGGGCGGATCGCAAGCGGTATCTGGTGCATTGGGCGGTGTATGACAGCCAAGTGAACCTGCCGGTGATCTACCTGATGGATGTCGAGGATACCGGATCGACCGCCCTGCCCAAAGACCAGCGCCGCTGGCCCGAGGCCCAAGCGCATTTGATGGCGCAGGCGTTGGGTGGGTTGAAGTTGTTGACCATTGCCAAAGGGTTTGACGAGGATTTCGACGATCTGCACCCGAAACGATTGCGCCGGTTCCATGTGGGGCCGATGTATTCGTCGGCGTTCACAAAGCAGACAGGACCATTGCGCGAAGTGCTTGAGGAGGCGGACTCACCGGCGGGCGAGGATTGGGCGCTGGCGTGGACCATGGAAGAGCTGGAAAGCGAGCGGGTGGTTGAAGAGAAATCCGGCTGGTTTGGCACGGTGGAGCGGCAGATTTTTGCGCTGGATCCGTTTTCGGGCCACGGGGCAGATACCGGTGCGACGCGGACCGAGCGGGCGATTATCCTGCCGCAGAAACCCTATCAGGTATTGGAAGAGAAAAAGCCCAAGGGGTTTAATTCGGTGCGGAAGTTTGTGGTGTCACCGCAGGGGCGGGTTTTGAGTTACAGATAAGAGATTCTATGCGCTCCGCGCGGGGATATTTTTGGAACAATGATTGRACGTGAATGATGAGTATGCCTTCGGATCAAATGGAACTGCCAGAGGCGGATATTCGCAAGCATTACGGGGCAGCGGCGGGGATGTTGGACGGGCTGGATCATACGCCGCGGATCGCCAAGGCGAAGGTTTCCGAGGTCAAGGAGAAATCGGCAGGCATCGGCACAAGACGGCGGTTTCGCAGCACCACGCCGGGGTTGGTGACACGATCCACTGCGCGCCCCGAAGGGGTTCGCCTGTTGGAGCGGATCGAGGCGAGCGACGGGGATGATCCGTTGACCTCGCCGCTGCAAGCCAACGTGATGCACAACCTGCGCCGTGCGCTGGCGATTGCGCTGGCGGTCGGCGAGGGGTTTGCCGAACAGACGGGGCTTTTGGCGCTGAAAAAAGACAATCTGGAAGGCATGTTGGCTAGTGGTAAGAAGGGCGAGTTTACCGAGCTGTTGGCGGGCGAGGCTTTGGCGACGCTCTATACATTCGCCAATGCCACGTCGTTTTTACTGGCCCCGCACGCAAGCGAGGTGACCGTTGAAATTGGCGAGGTCGAGGAGGTTTTGACGGATAACGCGCAATTGGCGTTGCACGGCGCGTTGTGGGAGTTGGATCAGGATTTGGCGACGTTCGCCGATGAAGAACCCAAGCTGATTTCATGCGTGCTGGCCTATGCCGAGCAGGTGATGGAGAAAGTCGCGCTGCGGGCGCAGAATGCACCACGCCTGGCGGCGTTTACCGGAGCATCCTACAAGGTTGAAGCGGACGGCCTGACGATCGCGGGGTTCACGCCGGCGCAGGCGGGCAAGGGCTCCAAGCTGACCATGACGTTCAAGAAACCGAACGAGGTGGTGGGCAACCATATTGCCAAATATCAGGCGGTGAAATTGTCGAAAATGCTGATGGCGTATGATTTTGAACGCAAACTGAATCCGTTCGCCGAGATGGGCGGGTTCATCTTTACCTTCATGGGGGATGGCGCGCCGGGGACGGGGAAAACCACCTTGATCCAGATGATGGCAGGGCTGATTTCGGGCTATTGCGAGGTGGCGGATTATCCGTTCCGGTTCCAGAATTTGGGGACTGATAGTATTGACAGTTATCAGGGTAAATCGGGGCAGAACGCCAAGGCGTTTATCAACAATATGCTTGATCCTAGTGTGATCGGCTTTGGCACGATTGACGATATTGACCAGTTGGCGGGYAAGCGTGGGGACCGGCAATCGAGCGCTGGGCAGTTGGAGATTACGGCTGTTTTGATGGAGAGCTTTGCGGGGGCCAATACGGTGGTTCGGGGGAATTGCACCTTCGGGATGTTCTCGAATTACCCCGAAAACGTTGATGATGCGTTGCGGCAGCGAGCGGGGGCAAGGTTTTTGGTGGATGGTCCGCAGACCCGCGAGGATTACATTGATATTCTGCATTTGTTGATGGGCAAGAATCATTCGATCCCGACAGGCGACCA
This sequence comes from Marinosulfonomonas sp., assembly GCA_002732995.1. Lineage (GTDB taxonomy): Bacteria > Pseudomonadota > Alphaproteobacteria > Rhodobacterales > Rhodobacteraceae > Profundibacter. The sequence goes on from NVTS01000001.1 coordinate 64,959, forward strand.
TGAATTGTTTGCGGCGCAAGAGATCAAGAAGGCGGTGGCAGCGTCGTTTGCGGGGCACTCGAAACCGCATGAGGATGGGCTGCTGGAGGTGTTCGATGCGGTGTCCAAAGACATCGGGGCGCTGGATACGATTGCCAAACTGGGGGCGTATCTGAAAGGAATTCAGGAGGCGGATCCGCGGTTCACGGGACGGGCGATCAAGAACATCACTGATGCGGTTAAGGTACGGGCGATGGATTTCGAGCTGCCGGACGAATGGATGGAGGAGCCTGATCTGTTCCTGTTCAAACCGTATAACGAAAAGCTGGGGATGATCACCGATATGACCCAGCCGATTACTGTCGAGATGGTGATACAGGAGATCAACCGCTATGCGGATAGCGAGTTCCGTTATGCCGATAAATCGGACGAGATCGCGATTGCCAATGCGGTGCGGGATATGGAGCGGATGGAAGAGGCGAAGCGGCGGTATCTGGAGGGGAAAGGGTGATGAAAAGGCAATTGGACAAGTTTACATTAACGGCTCTATTCGATGCTGAAATAGTTGTCATCGGGGAAGTGCCTTGGATCGCTGGAGGTAGATCGATTCAATTGGACTATGATGATATTGAGCCGTTTTGTGATAATAAAATTACTTGGATAGCGAAAAAAGAAGGCGTGACTGTAAAGGACTTCGAGCAATGGCTTGAAGCTGGCGGCGATCCAATTTGCGTTGGATATTTGAATTCAGGAAAACCATGTTCTCGAAAAGTGTTTCAGGTTCGAGGCCTCCCTGTTCGCGAGTGGGTGGAGTTTGAAGGCTATTGCCGTAAACATGGAGGGGAAACCTGAATGACCCCAACCGCCGTCCTTTCCAACTGGGCCTCGATGATCCTGCCGGTGGCGGGGATCGCGGTGTTGGCGGCGTTGTTGCCCCTGTCTATGGCGCGGAGTTTCCCGCAGAGCTGGTATGGGTTGTTCTGGAATCTGCTGATCTCGTTTCTGGTTTTACTGGTGATCAGTGTCACATATTTCGCCATATTCCGGCTGCCGAATGATATAGTGGCGATCACGGCCAACGGGGAATACTATATGTCCTCGTCAGCCGAATTGATCCGGCTGGGGTTCCTATCGGCGATGGTCTGGGGGCCGATTGTGTTGGTGGTGTTGGCGATGCAGCCGCAGAAGTGGAGGCCGGAAGTATGAAACGTCTAATTGAACGCGGTCTGATGTTTGGCAATCTGATCCGTATTTCCTCGCCCGCACTGGTCGAGCGGTATAACCGTGCGCTGAAACAGTTGACGGGCAAGAAGACGCGCCTGAAGTCTTTTCACGTCGATATTTCGGGGTATTCGCCCGAGGTCGGTGATAGTCTGAAGGACCATTTGTATCTGAACGAGGGGGGCTGTAACCGGCAGTTTATCCTGCTGACCACCGAGCAGAAAACCGCCCCGTTGTTGAATGCGCAGTTCTCGACCTCGCGCGGGATATTGCGCCAGTTCTATGATGAAAACGAGGCGCAGCTGTTTGCCCTGACCGCCAAGGATGCGGTGGCGGGGGAGTTGTTGAACTCGGTCTATTCGGTCGAGGAGGCGGTGCGGCTGTTTGACATTCGTCAAGTGACGATTGAAGCGGACACCACCAAGGCGCATGTGAAATCGGCGCAAGCATTGGCGGACAAGATAGAGCGGTTCAAGCGCGAGGATGATGCGTGGTGGGATGATGTGCTGATCGCGGAAATGATCGGGTTGGCCAAGAAAACCGGCGATGTGACACGGGCGCCTTTGCGGCTGAAAAAGATGAAATTCAATCAGGATAATTTCTGGACCAAACATTTTGGCGGCATCTATTTGTTTCGCACGCTGGAACATCCGGTGGCGATTTGTGCGGGCGGCAAGGCAGATCTGGGTAAGCTGCCGATTAATTATACGTTTGATTTTAATGACCGGAACGAGATTGCGATATTTCTGGAGCTGAACGATTTGGTGGAGCCGATTGTAAAGGCGCGGGGCGTGGATGCGGCGGCGATTTTGCAGCAGAAGATGGATTTTATTACGGTCGATGTGGCGGCTGAAAAGGGCGCGGATTTGAGTGGGACAACGCGGCGCGATATCCGGGCGCTGACGCGGAAATATGCAAGCGATTTGCCCGAGGAATTTTACGGGTTGGCGGCGCTGTTGCGCTGGGCGCAATCCGGTGGGAACTGGCCACGGATTTCATCGGACCATCCGGCGTATTTCTATACGCTACGCTCCAAACCGCACGCGGACAGGGATTTGGTTAATATGTTATTGGCCGCGTTAACGCCAATGGATATTCGCCAGCTGTTCATTTGCCACAAGGAGCGGTTTTACCATTCCTATTCCGCGTGGCCGGATGCGAAAAAGACATTTGTTGCCCAGTTTCTGGAGCGGGAATATCAGGTGGACAAGGCGGGCGCGCGCGCGGCGTTGTTTGGCGAGGGCGAAGCGATGGAAGAACCCGTGGCAATGCCCGAGCCTGAGGATTTGATCGAATTGGTTGGCCCGTGGGGCGCGGTGAGGAGGAATTAAAATGGGATTAATCCGATTAATTGTGCTGGGGTTTATTGGTTTGAGCGTGATCTATTTCGCGATCTCGATCTTTTCGCGGTCTATCCGGCGCGAGAAGCTGGAAAAAGAATGGGATGCAAATCCACCCGAGGGGGGTGATGCGGCGGCGCGGGATGTCTATATAAAGGAGGGCATGGCCGAATATGAAGGCGGCTTTCGCAAGAAGATGATCATGTTGGTCTATGTCATTCCGCCGATTTTTGTGGCGGTTATTCTTTATCTAACGAACACCCAGTGAGGTTTGAAATGCGCAAAGTTAAAATTATACTGAAGGTGTTGCCTCTGCTGTTTGTTTTTGGGGTGCTGCACTATGTTTTGCCGCAGCACGATATTGCGCGGGTGACATCAACCGATGTGATTCGACAGGATTTCACCACGTTCAACCGGATGTTCTATGCGCAAGCGGATAGCGGTTCTGCCGAGTATTCGACACGCGATATTCGGTTTATATATACCGAGCGGCAGAAAACATTCTTATTGGGTTTTATCCCGCGCGATGCGCGTGGGGTTATGGTGTATCGTAATGAGGATACCGGCTGGATCTGGCCGCCGTATTTCAAATTTGACAGCTCGGACTTGCAAGCCGAGGCAGCAGCGGCTGTTTCGGTAACCGGCGGCGAGCAGTGGGTGGTCATCACCCATTACGGCTGGCGCAATAAATTCTTTTCGATCTATCCGAATGCCGTCGGGGTTCGCAGAATTGCGGGACCGGATGTGCGGATTATCCCGTGGTTCAACATCTTCTTTTTCATATTTCTGATTGCTGCCTATTTCTTTATTCGCGCGATGTGGCGGCAGTTTAGGGAACGCTCGGTTGACCCGTTGATTGAAGATGCAGGCGACCTTTGGGACAAGGTTGACGGGCACGCGGATGCGGCCAAGGAACGTGCCAGCGGGTTTTTTGGGCGGATTGGCGCGTGGCTGGCAACGTGGCGCAAGAAGAAGTGAAGAGGTTTAATGCTCTGCGCGCGGCAGGTATTTAAGGCAAGAAGAAGGGGGCGGATTAGCGTGTTTTTGTGCGGGCGCGCCATAGGGTGAACAAGCCAGCCATGACCACAACCGCGCCGCCGATGGCCACGTTCAGGCGCAGGGTTTCATTGAAGACCAGGATGCCGATCGTGGAGGCAAAGACCAGTTGCAGGTAGGCAAAAGGCTGCACCGCGCTGGCCTCGGCCACCTCGTAGCATTTGATCAGGAGCCAGTGGCCAAGCACGCCTGTAACACAGAGTGCACCCATCCATATCCAGTCAGMYRSRAYCRKKRGYWSMMRWTWMYATRYYCSCMCRGYKRTGRKRSYRRKKGCSMMYWCTGKRMYKGWMMARARGMMASWSSTRSCGGCNKWSWYKYGCCTTGCTGCGTAGCGGGTCAGCAGGCCGTAGAGCGCGAACATCAAGGCGGCGATCAGCGGGATGATGGCGGCGGGCTGAAATACAGTGATGCCCGGTTGCAGGATGATCAACACACCGACAAAGCCGATACCAACAGCGACCCAGCGTCGCCAACCGACGGTTTCGCCAAGGATCGGGCCGGAAAGGGCAGCTATTAGTAAAGGGTAGCTGATGAAGATGGCGTGGGTTTCAACGAGGCCGAGCAGAACAAAAGCTTGGACTGTGACGGCGATTTCGGCGACCAATAGCAGAGCGCGGAAGGCTTGCAGGAATGGTTGTGTTGTGCGGGCTGTTTGGCGGATACCGCCGGGGGCACGGGCAGCGATGGTAAGGACGAAGGCGGCAAAGAACCAATAGCGGATCATCAGGACCATATAGACGTTATATTCGCCCGCGAGGTGGCGCGAAATGCCGTCTTGGACCGAGAACACTAAAGTGGTGGCGATCATCAACCAGATGCCAAGGCGGGTGTTTTGCTGGTTCATGTCAGCACCGCTGTGGTCATGTGGCGTTTGCGCCCGAAACCCGTGGTTCTGGTGACGGTGAAGCCTGCGGACGCAAGGCCGCGGCGCACAAATCCGGCGGCGGTATAGGTGGCAAGCGTTCCGGCTGGCGCGGTATGTCTGGCGACATCGGCAAGCAGATCGTCACCCCAGAGTTCGGGGTTTTTGGCAGGGGAAAATCCGTCGAGGAACCATGCGTTCGCTGTGCCCGCCCATTCAGGTAGGGTGAGGCGGGCATCGCCAATGATGATGTTGGCAATCAGGTCATCCGTTTCGATATAGCGTTTGCCGTCGGCCCATTCGTTTAGGAACGGGGCGGCGATGGCGTGGGCTTCGGGGAAGGCGGCAAGTGCTTTGTCCATGTCGGGGGCGGACATCGGGTAGGCTTCGAAGCTGGAGAAGTGCAGCGGGGTTGTTTGGCCCGACATGCGCCATGCCAGTAAGGTGGTAAACATGTTCAGGCCTGTGCCAAAGCCGAGTTCGGCGATGTGGAAACCTGGAGCAAAGCGGGCGGGCAGGTCATTGCCGGCAAGAAAAACATGGCGGGTTTCGGCAAAGCCGTTTTCAAGCGAAAAATAGGGGTCATCAAAACGCGTGCTGACCGGCAGGCTCCCGTCGCGCCACGTTAATTTTGCTGTCTGGATATGGTCGCTTGAATGGGTCATAACCTGTGGGACAATGAAAGAGGCAAGGCGGTTTGGCAATGTTTGATGTGACGGTGATGGGGGCAGGGGTTTTCGGGCTATCGGTGGCCTATGCTTGTGCTTCGCGCGGGGCCAAGGTGCGGGTGATCGAAGCGGTGCGTATCGGGGCTGGATCAAGCGGTGGATTGGTCGGGGCGCTGGCCCCGCATACGCCCGAGCGCTGGGATGCAAAGAAGGAGTTTCAATACCAGAGCCTGGCAATGGCCGAGGCGCATTGGCGCGAGGTGGACCGGTTGTCCGGTGTTTCATCAGGATATCGACGGATCGGGCGTCTGCATCCGATTGCAACTGAGCGGGTGTTGGCGTTGTCCTATGAGCGGGTCGAATACGCGCGCGAGATGTGGCGTGGTTTGGCTGAGTGGCGGGTGGTTAAGCGGGCGGAATATGGTGCGTGGGCACCGCAAAGCCCGACAGGGTATCTGGTGCATGACACGTTGAGCGCGCGGATGCAGCCACGCGGGGCAGCGATGAGTTTGGCTGGGGCTGTGGTGGCGCTGGGCGGCGAGATTCTCATTGGCGAAGGTGTGGTTGAGGGCAAGGTGGTTTGGGCGACGGGGTATCGTGGATTGCTGGCATTGTCCAAGGAGTTTGGAGTCGAGATAGGCAGCGGAGTGAAGGGGCAGTCGGTGTTGTTGGGCTATGATGCCGGGGATGTGCCGCAGTTGTTTTCTGACGGGATTTATGTGGTGCCACATAGTGACCGGACCGTTGCGGTTGGATCAACCAGCGAGCGGTATTGGGATGATCCGGTGACGGTGGACGGGCTGTTGGATGCATTTCTGGAGCAGGCATTCGCGGCATTTCCAGTGTTGAAAGGGGCCGAGGTGCTGGAGCGTTGGGCGGGGGTTCGCCCGCGCGGGCGCAAGTTGGCCCCGATGCTGGGCGCCTATCCGGGGCGCGATGGGCATTTCATTGCCAATGGCGGCTTCAAGATTGGCTTTGGCATGGCGCTGAAAGTGGGCGAGGTGATGGCTGGTCTGGTGCTGGACGGGGATACTGGCGGGATACCGGATGCGTTTGCATTCGAGGCAAATATGTAGGGCTAGTTTGCAGGTGACAACACCCAATATATGGAGAGTGTCAGATCTTCTGTGTATGAGTAAATTGGTCCATGCTTCACCAACGAAGGAGCATAAAGACAATGACGATATCAAAAGAACTGCTAGATGAGCTGCTTAGCGGCGTAGAAAAGCCCGAAGATTTTTTCGGGGACAAGGGCCTGATGAAAGAGTTGAAAGTCCGGCTTATGGAGCGGATGCTGGGGGCCGAATTGACGGAGCATCTGGGCTATGAGCCGCACGCAGAACCCGCCATCCAGCAAAGTAACCGCCGCAACGGCAGCACGCGCAAGGTACTGAAGGGCCAAGATGGGGCTGTGCCGATTGACATTCCGCGTGACCGCGACGGCAGTTTTGAGCCGGAGCTGGTGAAGAAAGGCCAGACGCGTATTGACGGAGTCGATGACAAAATCATAGGGCTTTATGCGGCTGGACTATCAACCCGCGATATCAGCAGCCACCTTGAAGATGTCTATGGATTACGGGTTTCTGCGGACCTTATCAGCCGTGTTACCGATGCAGTTCTGGAGGAGGTTTCCGACTGGTAAAACCGCGCATTGGAGCCGGTTTATCCGATTGTTTTCCGCGATGCCCTGCGGGTCAAAATCCGCGATGCTGAAAGCCGACAGGTTAAAAATAAGGCGGTTTACGTGGCTCTGGGCGTCATACCTGATGGCGAACGCGAGGTTTTAGGCCTTTGGATTGCGGCCAACGAAGGAGCCAAGTTTTGGCTATCCATCATGAATAACCTCAAAAATCGTGGGCTGGAAGATATCCTGATTGCCGTTGTGGACGGCCTCAAGGGCTTCCCTCCCTCTCGGCGTTTGCAAGCAAACACCTGCCGGGCAACGGACGCGATCAATGCTGCCTATCCCGACACCACGGTCCAGACCTGCATCGCGCACCTCGTGCGCCATTCCTTGAACTTCTGCGGCTGGAAGGATCGCAAAGAAGTCGCCAAAAGCCTGAAGGTGATTTATCAAGCCGTGGACGCCAAAGCGTAAGCGTTGTCCCGCCCCCACCTTCCGCTCCTTGCCTTGATCTGCGATTCTGTCTGTAGGTTTTGGATTTTAGGAAGGATTTTCTCCATGGAGCACT
>NVTS01000091.1 GCA_002732995.1 Marinosulfonomonas sp.
ATGTGAGTGGAGATTTAACAACAGTGACCCATCATCTCAGTTATTGCAGCTAAGACAATGGGTTAGGAAGTATCTGAACTAGTTATCTAGGACAGCCCCCTTCTTTTTCTGCAAATGAGGGAAAAAACTGTTTTAGTTGATCAAAGCGATCTTTTTCCCTTAGGGAATTAGTTTCCCACTGCTGAATTGCACGTTTCGCTTCTTGGATTTGATCGGCAAAGCCCCGCAATTTCTCCTGTTCTTTAGCCTCTGCATCATTGAAATAGCTTTGGTATCGCTCGATCGCTTCAATCGCAACACTCGCCATATCCTGCGTGCAAAATGGGCATTCATCAGGATTTCGATCGTATATTCCCAAACCAGTTTTATAGAAATCCAGATCAGCGTTGATCTTTACTTTGAATTCCTCGGCAACACTGGAAGGTGAGGTCACTTTCTGGAGAACCTGACCAATTTCATCTGATGCTAGGCCCAGACCCGTAAAAATCAGATCACTTGGTAGATCAGGATCTGAGGGGCGTGACTTGAATTTGTTATACTGATCCAGAAATTCATTGAGCTTATTTCCATCTTCATCAGCATCATACGGCGTATCAGAAAAATAGAGATCGGCATTAAGGTTTTTGAAGGTCCCAAGCTGCCTATTTATAGCAAAATCTGTTTGAAGCTTTTCCTTCTCTTCATTGAACAATTTGGCAAGATCGTCCAGCTCCTGATCGTATGTATCACCTTTATTTTTCTGTTCTGCTTCTTTTCCATCCAAATCTGCGTTGTCTTTTCCAACAATGATTTCATGTGAAATATTGCCTTCCAGCTCATCAAATTTGTTCCGCAAATGCGTATCGACAAAATCTTCTGAAAAGACATGGAAAATATACTTTGGTTGGGTCAGATTGACGACATTCGTGTTTTTATTTAGGCCAAGCCCGCCAATGCAAATATCATTTTCATACAACCCAAAACTGCCCTGCCCGTCCTTGGACTCTGCCGAAACCAACCTTTCAGGGATATTATCTTTCTGATCTTGCGGAAGTTCGTCCACATCAAGTGCGCGGAGTGCACGCGAAACAAAGGATTTCCCCGATCCGTTTCGAGCAAAAACCAAGTTTTGTTTTTGGTCTGAAAGCTTGGCGTCCAATTGCATAATAGGGCCAAGGTGCTTTGCCTTAAGAACAAGTGTTGGTTTGGGCAAAGTATTCATTGAAACAACTATTGGTAGGGAATGCAAAACGACCTATAGTTGTTTTCATAATAGCTTTCAACACAAACACAAAAAAGCCCCGCCAAACCGGCAGGGCTTCTCTTAATCCATCAAAACCGAATAGCTCTTAGGCCGCAGTTGGGGCCTCAGCAGTCTGTGCCTCGGCGATGTCTTTCTTGATCTTCAGCGCTTTCACCGACAGTTCCGTATCCTTGGACTTTGCCATGAACCCGTCCAGACCACCACGGTGATCAACCGTGCGCAACGCAGCCGCGGAAATCCGCAGCTTGAAGGAACGGCCCAGAACGTCGGATATCAGCGTGACATCGTTCAGGTTGGGCAGAAACCGGCGGCGGGTTCTGTTTTTGGCGTGGCTGACATTGTTGCCAGACATCGGGCCTATACCAGTCAATTCGCAGCGACGTGCCATTTTAGTCTTCCTTGTCTCAGCGCCAGCCCTGCGATGGTCGCGGGCGGCTCGATAATACAATAGGGCACCGACTCACATTCAGTGCCCTTAATTCCGTTTGCGGGGTGTAGGCCCAAAGCGGGGGGGCGTCAAGAGGTTCAGGCGGGATATGCACCCGATAACCCAATTATATGTCCAACCCTAAAAACCCGCCCGATTGGCGCTGCCACAGACCCGCGTAAATACCGCCCAACGCCAACAGTTCCGCATGTGTGCCATCCTCGGCCACGCGCCCCTGATCCAGCACAATGATCCGGTCCATCTGCGCAATGGTTGACAGCCGGTGCGCAATCGCGATCACGGTTTTACCCTGCATCACCCCGTATAGGGTCTGCTGGATCGCCGCCTCGACTTCGCTGWYSAGCSSYGMSGYKKCSWCGYMSMGCMCSWSRMTCRGCRCSKYKTYCWGGATSACCCGCGCAATCGCAATCCGCTGACGCTGGCCGCCTGACAGCTTCACGCCACGTTCGCCGACCTGCGCATTGTAACCAGTGCGGCCCTGCATATCCGACAGATCAGCAATAAATTCATCCGCCTCGGCCCGCTTGGCGGCAGCGATCATCTGCGCCTCACTCGCATCGGGGCGGCCATACAGGATGTTGTCGCGCACCGATCGGTGCAGCAGGGACGAATCCTGTGTCACCATCCCGATGGAGGCGCGCAGACTGTCCTGCGTCACCCCGCCCACATTCTGCCCGTCAATCAGGATATCCCCCTGCTCAACATCCCGAAACCGCAACAGCAGGTTCACAAGGCTGGATTTCCCGGCCCCCGAGCGCCCGATCAGCCCCAGCTTCTGGCCCGCAGGAATTGTGATCGACACATGATCCAGCCCACCGCTATCACGGCCATAATGGTGCGAAACATCCCGAAACTCGATCTCGCCCTTGGTGATGGCCAATGCAGGCGCATCCGCCGCATCCACAACCGAATGCGCCACCGCAACCGAGCGCAGCCCCTCGCGGATCACCCCGATCTGCTCGAAAATACGGATTGCCAACCACATGATCCAGCCGCTCATCCCGTTCAGGCGGATGGTCAGGGCCGACGCCGCCGCAACCTCGCCAATCGATAGCTCGCCAATGGACCACAACCAGACCGCCATGCCCAGAACCCCGACAATCAGCAGCCCGTTCAGCAAGTTCAGGCCAAAGGACATCTTTGTCATAAGGCGCACAAACTGGAAAAACCGCAGCTGAAACCGGCGCATGGCGCGGCGGGCATAGTTTTCTTCGCTGCCGCCGTGGGCAAACAATTTCACGCTTTCGATGTTGGAATAGCTGTCAACAATCCGCCCCGTCACCAAGGATCGGCTATCCGACAGTTTTTCACCGGCCRCGGCCACCTGACGCGATATCACCCGCACATAGGCGATGTAGACAACAACCCACAACGCCAGCGGCAGACCCAGCCGTATATCCATCTGCGACARGATCARAATSGCGCTGATCACATAGGTCAGCGCATACCAGATRCCCTCAAAGAACATATAGGTCACATCCTCGACCGCCACGCGCAACTGCATCACGCGGTTCGCCAACCGTCCGGCAAAATCATTCTGGAAGAACGTCGAGGATTGCCCCAACAGGTGTTTATGCGCCCGCCACATCACCTGTGTTTGCATGTTGCCAGCAAATGCTTGCTCCAAAAACAGTTTATTCAGAGCAATCGCAAGCGGGCGCAAGAACAGGATGAACAATGCCGCAAGCAACAGTTCATACCCGTGCGCCGACCAGAATACACCAGGTGCGCTGGCATTCATCAGGTCGATCAGCCGTCCGGAATAGAAAATAAGGCCGGTTTCAACCATCGCCACCAACACACCGGTCAGCGCCATCCAGATCATCAGCTTTTTGAACGGGCCATATTGGCTTTTCAAATAGGGCCACAAGGATTTAGGCGGCGTGGTCTCATCAAACGGCTGAAACGGATCAACTAGATTTTCAAAGAAACGGAACATGACAGGGGCTCGTGAATTTTGGGATAAGATGTGGATGATCGGGCGGCTGTGGCCAGCCCAACAGGACCGGCGGCTTAGGCTCGCATTAGGGTCCTGAAATTGATCATCGGCATATCTCCGTCATGCTGTCAGGTCAGGCTAGCGGAATTGTCGCGGTCTGGGAAGAGGGTAAAATCAGGCCCCGTCCGAGGCCCCGCAGGGGGGGCGAGATATTAAGCGTTGCGTAGCAACTCCGTCTAATTTCCGTCCAAAGCCACCAGAACCGCCGCCGCAACCGATATCTTGCCCGCTGCGACATCTGCCCCCAACGTCGCCATCTTTGCCTGCATCTCGCCCTCGGCCAGACGCGCCAACAGACCCAATCGAACCTCTTCTTCAAACCAGTGGCGCAACTGGTGCGCCCGATTATCATCCCAATGACCCCTCTCTTTGCGCCACGCGATCAGGGCCTGCATTTCATTCCAAGCTGCGCCCAGCCCCTCCTGCGTAATCGCCGAGACCAGCATCGCTTTGGGAAACCCCTCGGGGTCGCTCGACCGTTTGCGCAACAGCCGCAAAGCCCCCGCGTAATCGGCACAGGTGCGCGTCGCGGCAGGCAGCAAATCCCCGTCGGCCTTGTTGACCAAAATCAGATCGGCAATTTCCATAATGCCGCGCTTGACCCCCTGCAATTCATCCCCGCCCGCTGGTGCCAGCAACAACACAAACAAATCGGACATCTCCGCCACCATAGTCTCGGATTGCCCCACCCCGACGGTCTCGATCAACACGATGTCATACCCCGCCGCCTCGCACAGCATCACCGCCTCGCGGGTGCGCCGCGCCACCCCGCCCAGCGCCGTTTGACTGGGCGATGGCCGGATGAACGCATTGCTGTCACGTGACAGTAATTCCATGCGGGTTTTATCGCCCAGAATCGAGCCGCCAGAACGGGTGGATGACGGATCAACCGCCAGCACCGCAACACGCAAGCCCTGCCCCGTTAGCATCATGCCGAAGGCCTCGATAAAGGTGGATTTCCCCACCCCTGGTGTCCCGGACATGCCGATCCTCAACGCCTGTCGCCCGGCGCTCTTTACCGCATCCAATAGAGCTGTGGCCTGCTCACGATGATCCGCCCGCACACTTTCGACCAGGGTAATGGCACGGGCCAAGGCACGGCGCTCGCCTGCAACCACGCGACTGGCAAGGTCTGAAATATCCATCGGGTTCCGCTGCCCTTTCACTGGCCGTTATCAGATAACAGAGGGCTGATATTGGTTAGCCCGCCGGTTGTGCTGCATCATAATCCCAACCTGCACAGCAAAGAAAGAAGGAACACACGTGATGGCAAATTTGAACACATTGAAAATGATCGGGTTGGTGGTGTTATTGGCGATTGCCCTGACGTTGCCAGCAGTGTTGCCAAAGACAGACGAGGCGCACGACAGCCATGTGCAGAAGGATGGAGCTGAAGTGCGACTGGTGGGCACGGTGTAGAAAGCCGCCCTGACCCTAAGCCCTGATACAATCTGCCTGCAACGACTTGCGATCAGTTTACCTTGCCCCCTATTTGCACGCCCTAAAACACGTTTGATATGGCATTCCCCGCCGCCATCCCCGATAAAGCCCGCATGCCCGATAAAGCCCACATAAAAGACCGCCTCCCCATTGACGAGGCCCTTCCGGCGCTGATCACCGCCTTGCGGGCCCACGGCCGCGCCGTGCTGCAAGCGCCCCCCGGTGCCGGCAAGACAACGCGGGTGCCTTTGGCGATGCTGGACGCAGGGCTGTGCACAGGGCGTATCCTGATGTTGGAGCCGCGCCGCTTGGCTGCCCGTGCTGCCGCCGAACGGATGGCGCAAACCTTGGGCGAAGATGTGGGCGAAACAGTCGGCTACCGTATTCGGGGTGAATCCAAGGTATCAAAGGCAACGCGCATCGAGGTTGTCACCGAAGGCATCCTGACCCGCATGTTGCAAACCGATCCCTCACTGGAGGGCATAGGTGCCGTGATCTTCGACGAATTTCACGAACGCTCCCTGAATGCCGATCTTGGCCTTGCCTTAACGTGGGAAGTGCGCGGGGCGCTGCGCGAGGATTTGCTGTTGGTGGTGATGTCCGCCACGCTGGACGCTGAACCTGTAGCGCTGATGCTGGACGCAGCCCCTGTCATCACCTCCGAGGGGCGCAACTATCCGGTGGAAACCCGCTGGCTGGACCGCCCATTGGCCAAAGGCAAACGGTTCAATGACGCCGCCGCCGCGCTGGTCATTCAGGCCGTAAATGAAACCGCAGGCGGTGTGCTGGTATTCCTGCCCGGCGAGGGCGAAATCCGCCGCGTGGCGGGCATGTTNAATGCGTTGCCCGCCGATTGCCACGTTCATATGCTGTTTGGCGCGATGGACTTTCGCGCCCAACGCGCCGCGATTGCCCCCGCCAAACAGGGGCGCAAAATCGTGCTGGCCACCTCGATCGCCGAAACCTCGCTGACCATCGACGGGGTGCGCGTGGTGGTTGATTGTGGTCAGGCCCGCCGTGCGCGGTTTGACCCTGCCTCGGGCATGTCGCGGCTGATCACCGAACGCGTCACCAAGGCCGAGGCAACCCAGCGTAGGGGCCGCGCGGGGCGGGTGGCAGCAGGCACCTGTTACCGGATGTGGACCAAGGGCGAAGAAGGCGGCATGGCCCCGTTTCCGCCCGCCGAAATCGAGGCCGCCGATCTGACAGGGCTGGTGCTGGAACTGGCGTTGTGGGGCACGGCCAACACGAACGATCTGGCTCTGTTAACCCCGCCATCACCCGGGGCGTATGGCGAGGCGGTCGCGCTGCTAAAACAGCTGGGCGCACTGGATGTGGCGGGGCGCATCACCGCACATGGCCGCACCTTGGCCACCCTGCCCCTGCACCCGCGTCTGGCCCATATGCTGGCCATCTCCGGACCACAGGCCGCAACCTTTGCTGCCTTGCTGGCCGAACGTGATCCGCTGCGTGGTGCACCTGTTGATCTGGCTTTGCGAATGGAAGCGATTGCCGATCCCAAACGCTTTGCATCCGAGCGACCTTATATGGTGAACGCTGGTGCCGTGCACCGCATCCGCGCTGACGCCAAACGCTTGAAAAGAGGCCGTGATAAACCCGTGCTTACGCTCGGCGAAATGGCAGCCCTCGCCTACCCCGACCGCATTGGTTTGCGCCGAAAAGGGGACGCGCCGCGCTGGGTTTTGTCGGGCGGTAAAGGCGCTGTGATGCGCGATGGTGACCCGATGGCGGCGGCCCGATTGATCGTGGCCACCGATCTGGACGGCGACATCCGCGAAGCCCGCATCCGGCAGGCGGTGGAAATTTCCGAGGCCGGTGTGCGGGCACTATTTGGCGACCAGATCACATGGCGCGACCACTGCGAGTGGAGCAAACGCGAGCGGCGTGTGTCGGCACGCCAGCAGGAATGTTACGGCGCATTGGTGCTGGCGGACCGTATCTGGCGCGATGTCCCCGATGATACCGTAGCACTTGCCATGCTGGACGGGGTGCGTGAATTGGGCCTGCCGTGGTCTGATGCGGCACGACGTTTTCAGGCGCGGGTTTTGCTGATTGACGCGATGCCGGACTTCACGGATGACGCGTTGATGGCACGGGTTGGGGAATGGTTATTGCCGCACCTGTCCAGCCTCAAAACCGCTGGCGATCTGAAAGGCCTGAACCTGCTTGAGCCACTTCGCCAATCGCTAGACTGGGAACAACAACAGAAACTGGACAGCCAAGCTCCGGCACACTTCATCACCCCGCTCGGCAACAAAACCCCGATTGACTACAGCGGTGAAGCCCCCGAAATCACCCTGCGCCTACAGGAAATGTTCGGCGTCACCAGCCACCCTTTGGTCGGCCACACTCCCCTGCGCGTCACCCTGCTGTCACCCGCGCGCCGCCCCGTGCAAACCACGATGGACATCCCCGGGTTCTGGGCGTCCTCTTACGGCGATGTGCGCAAAGATATGCGGGCGCAGTATCCGAAACACCCGTGGCCCGAAGACCCGACCAAGGCTGATCCGACATTACGGGCGAAGCCACGGCGGAAATAACCGGTTATGATCCGGCCATCCCCATAAGTGCTTCGCGCATCTGGAAATAGGCGATCATTGCCTCAAACATCATCCGCCAGACAATTTCCATACAAACAAATACTGCCGCCATCGCCAAATATATCCGCAGCCGGTTCTTGCGCGATGCACTTGCCTTTATTTGCGCACCCGCAGTTTTCGCGGCCCCGCCAAGAGCCGGATAAGTGGCAAATAATTTACGCACCAGCAGGACAGCAGCCAGCGGAATCCCTACCGCGCCCAGATAATAGCAGAACAGCAGAACGCTGGGGGCGATAAAAATCTCAAACCTTAGAAAATCATACATTTGGCCATTAAATCCCCAAACACCAGCGCATCACTGCCTTTTGCGCGTGCAGACGGTTTTCGGCCTCGTCAAAGATCACAGATTGCGGGCCGTCCATCACCTGTGATGTCACCTCTTCCTCGCGGTGTGCGGGCAAGCAGTGCATGAACAATGCGTCCGGTTTGGCCTGCGCCATCAGGTGATCATTAACCTGATAGGCCTTCAATTGATTATGCCGGCGCTGGCGGGTGGATTGGCTGTCGTGCATTGAAACCCATGTGTCAGCGATCACCAGATCAGCGCCCTGCACAGCTACCTCGGCATCGCGTTCGATTGTCACCGTCACGCCTTTGGAGCGGGCAAAGGCGATCAGTTCAGGATCAGGGTCCAGCGCCTCGGGACCTGCAAAGGTGAAGTCAAACCCGAACTGTCCGGCGGCATGAATAAGCGAAGCACAGGTGTTGTTGCCGTCCCCCGTCCACACCACTTTCTTGCCCTTGATCGGCCCGTTGTGTTCCTCGAACGTCATCACGTCGGCCATCACCTGACAGGGGTGGCTGGTGTTGGTCAGCCCGTTGATCACCGGCACATCGGCGTATTCGGCCAGCTCGTGCAGGATGCTTTCCTCGAACGTGCGGATCATGATCATATCGACATAGCGCGACAGAACCCGCGCGGTGTCGGCAATGCTTTCACCATGGCCCAATTGCATATCATTGCCCGACAGAACCAGCGTTTGACCGCCCATCTGCCGGACGCCCACATCAAAGGATACCCGTGTGCGGGTCGAGGGTTTTTCAAAGATCAGCGCGACCATGTGATTGGCCAAAGGCTGCTCCGCATCAGGTGTGCCTTTGGGCAAGCCCTTGCGCGCCTCTTTCATCGCGCGTGCCTGATCAATCATGCCGCGCAGGGCAGTGGCATCAGTGGTGTGGATATCCAGAAAATGGTTCATGTGTTCAGTCCTTTGGAAACTTCGGTCGCCGCCGCATCGARGCGTGATATACCCTCGCTGATATCGGCGTCGGAAATATTCAGCGGAGGCAATAGGCGCACCACATTATCGGCGGCGGGTATGATCAGTATTTCGGCCGCATAGCCCGCATTGATCACGTCCATATTTGGCGCGACACATTTCAAACCCAGCATCAGACCCGACCCGCGCACACACTCAAACACATCGGGGTGCGCGGCCACCAACCCCTCCAGTTTTTGACGCAATCCGCCTGCCTTGCGGTTCACATCCGCCAGAAATTCATCCGTTGCAACGATGTCCATCACCGCATTGCCCACCGCACAAGCCAGTGGGTTGCCGCCATAGGTCGAGCCACGCGTGCCAGTCGTCATACCTGACGCTGCGTTTTCTGTGGCCAGCAAAACACCCAACGGAAACCCCCCGCCAATGCCTTTGGCAACCAGCATAATATCAGGGCTAACGCCGGCCCATTCATGGGTAAACAGCTTGCCGGTGCGCCCCATGCCGCACTGGATTTCGTCCAATATCAGCAAGGCGCCAACCTCGTCACAAGCGGCGCGAATGGCCTTCATATCCGCATCTGGCAGCGGGCGGATGCCACCTTCGCCTTGTACCGGCTCCAGAATGRCCGCGGCCACAGTGTCGTCCATTTCAGCGTTTAGCGCCTCCATATCGCCAAATGGCAGCTGCACAAATCCGGGCAGCAACGGCCCAAACCCGTGGGTCATTTTCTCGGACCCTGCAGCGGCAATCCCTGCGGCGGAGCGGCCGTGGAATGCCCCTTCAAAGGCAATAATTTTCACCCGCTCTGGATGGGTTTTGTCAAACCAGTATTTGCGGGCCATTTTGATCGCCAACTCGCAGGCCTCGGTGCCGGAATTGGTGAAAAACGCGGTATCGGCAAAGGTCGCCGCCATCAGCTTGTCCGCCAGCACCTTTTGCTGCGGGATTTCGTATAGGTTCGAGGTGTGCCAAAGCTGCCCCGCCTGCTGCGTCAATGCTGCCGTCAATGCAGGATTGGCATGACCCAACACATTCACCGCAATACCAGCTCCGAAATCCAGAAATCGGCGCCCGTCTGCCTCGATCAGCCAGCTGCCTTCGCCTTTGACGAAGGAAAGCGGTGCGCGGGAATAGGTGGGCAAAACGGATGGTATCATAGCGGTTGTCCTTTAGAAGAAGTCCCTTGGGTGGCGTATCACCACGGGCATGTCAATATTTAGGATGGGGTGCGCAGGATCGCGCGGGATTAAACAATAGAGCATCGGGCAGGCGCGTTAGCGTCGGCGCCGGTTGCACTCGATCTGTTTCAGGCGTTTAATCATGGGGACTGTGTAGCCGAGGAATTTCTGCCTGTGAACCCGAAAAACGCCCGATGCTAAAAGTTACCGGATTAACCCGGTTAATGATCGGCCCCGTCGATTTAACGCTGTCGGACGGTGAATGTGTGGCAATCACCGGACCATCGGGTGCGGGTAAATCGGTTTTATTGCGGGCAATTGTCGATCTGGACCCGAACGACGGTGCTGTTCTGGCGGGTGATATGGCCCGCACCGATGTGCCCGCAACGGTTTGGCGCAAACGGGTTGCCATGCTGCCCGCCGAAACGGGCTGGTGGTTTGATCATGTGGCACCACATTTCCAAGACCCTGACAATATGCAGCAGCGCCTCCCCACAGTGGGCTTGCCTGAGGCGGCGATGGCGTGGGAAATTGYMYSMMKSYMRWMMGRSKARAWRSWMMRGMKCRMMWWGCTGCGCTGGCTTGAGGC
>NVTS01000092.1 GCA_002732995.1 Marinosulfonomonas sp.
CGCCGATACCCGCCGCGAGGCTGCGCGCCGCATTCGCAAAGCGTTCGAAGCGGTGCCTTATGTGGTCGATGTCGATGACAGTTTCGGCGTTCAACCCCGCCGGATGCGGGCCGTTTTGTCGCCGGACGACCTGGAGTTTTACCGCGTTCAGGAAAGCGATGCGCTGGACACCTTACGCCTGCTGAACAGCCAGATCACCGTCGGTTATTCGCACCGTGGGCAGGGCCGCCAGCCGATCCCGGTTGTGGTGGGCCGTGACCGCAGCGACCGCGTGATTGACGAACGTATGATGGCGACCCCCGTGCCCGCCAACGTGTTGCCCGGGGATCGTGGCGTGGTCGAGTTGGGCGATGTGGTGACCATCGTTGAGGAACGCGCTTCTTTCCCGATTTTCCGCCACAATGGACGCTATGCCGAAATGGTGATGGGCGAAATGGCCGGTCAGTTCGAAGCCCCGTTATACGGTATTTTGGCCGTCGCCGAGGAGCTGGACAAGATGGACTGGTCGGACATGGAAAAACCGGTGATCCGCCTGAACGGCATGNNCACGGATGAAAGCGTAACCACCCTGCTGTGGGACGGCGAATGGGAGGTTACCTGGGTCACCTTCCGTGATATGGGGGCTGCGTTCGGCGTGGCACTATTAGGCATCTACATCCTTGTGGTGGCGCAGTTCGGCTCGTTCCGCGTGCCGCTGGTGATCTTAACGCCGGTGCCGCTGACCTTCCTTGGCATCATCTTTGGCCACTGGCTGTTTGATGCACCGTTTTCGGCCACCTCGATGATCGGCTTCATCGCGCTTGCGGGGATTATCGTGCGAAACTCGATCCTGCTGGTCGATTTCATCAGGAACGAGGGCGAGGGCCGTGTCGACCTGGACATCCTGATTGCCGCTGGCGCAACTCGGTTCAAACCGATCCTGCTAACGGCACTTGCCGCGATGATCGGGGCGGGCGTGATCCTGACCGACCCGATCTTTCAAGGTTTGGCAATTTCGCTGCTGTTCGGATTGGCCACATCGACCATCCTGACGGTTCTGGTGATCCCGGCGATTTACCGTGTGTTCAAAATGTAGCGCACAAGCGCTTTGCGTTTGATTTGCACCATTTTGCCCACCGAACGCAGTTGTTTCACAACCGCTGCCTCGGCGGGTAAAATGGTGCACTGTCCTGAATGAAACGAAAACGCTGTAAAGGGGAGCGAAGTTGGCCCACCGCTCCCCTTTAATATCCACACCTGCTGAAGAAGAGGTTCCCAGATGGCCGTGGATAATTCGTGTTAGCGGTAACATAGTTGAAACATCAACCTTGGACAAGTTGGAATTTCCAGCTAACAATGATTTATCTGGCCAAACAGGATGATATTCAGTGTCACCACAACATAACCCGTCCAAACGCCCCCTGACCCTGCGCGATGTATCCGAGGCCGCAGGGGTTAGCGAAATGACGGTCAGCCGTGTGTTGCGGAACCGCGGCGATGTGTCGGACGCAACCCGCCTCAAGGTTACCAAAGCCGCCAAAATGCTGGGCTATGTTCCAAACAAGATCGCCGGTGCCTTGGCCTCGCAGCGGGTCAATCTGGTTGCGGTGATCATCCCGTCGATGTCCAACATGGTGTTCCCCGAAGTGATGACCTCGATCTCCGAGGTGCTGGACGAAACCCCGTTGCAGCCGGTGATTGGCGTCACCAACTATTTGCCCGAAAAAGAAGAGTCCGTGCTGTTTGAAATGCTGTCATGGCGCCCGTCCGGTGTGATCATCGCGGGGCTGGAACACACGGCAGCGGCGCGGGCGATGATGCAAAATGCCGATGTGCCAATTGTCGAGATCATGGATCTGGATGGCGATCCGATTGACGCCATTGTCGGTGTGTCGCAACGCCGCGCAGGCCGCGAAATGGCCGAGGCGATTATTGAACAGGGCTATCGAAAAATCGGCTTTATGGGCACCAACATGCCGTTGGATCATCGTGCGCGCAAACGGTTCGAGGGGTTCACCGAAGCGCTGGCCAAGGCCGGTATCGAGATCGCGGATCAGGAATTTTATTCTGGTGGATCGGCCCTTGTGAAAGGACGCGAGATGACCGAAGCCATTCTGAAACGCTCGCCCGACCTGGATTTTCTATATTTTTCAAACGACATGATTGGTGCAGGTGGTTTGCTATACTGTCTTGCCAACGGCATTGATGTGCCAGGTCAGGTCGGGCTGGCAGGGTTCAACGGGGTGGAATTGCTAGACGGGTTACCCAAACAGCTCGCCACAATGGATGCCGAGCGTCACCAGATCGGGCGCATCGCCGCCCAGATTATCGCGGCGCGGGCAAATGGCGAAGAGGTGGAAGCGCGCATTGAGCTGACCCCAAAGCTGCAATTTGGTGATACATTGAAGCGCTAGATTTTGACGCTGGGGTTGTGTCGCATCAGACGTAAAATGATTACCTGTGTCGACATGCATATCCAGAAAACCTGCACCAATGCCGCCGCTAGGTAAAAACTGTTGGTCAATCCGATCAGAACAAGCGACGCCGCACAGATTTACTGCGAAATACGTCAGACTATCGCCGGACAAAAATCTGAATGTCAGCAACGTATAATTCAACACATATAAAAAGAAGCCCATCACGCCGGGCAACTCGAAAATGCTTTGTGAGTAATAGAGGCATTCCATCATTCCACTTCCAAAATACGGTGCTTAAAATTGTAGGGGATTACCGGCTGAACATGTCSATATATTCCCCTGCTGGTACGGGTGGGCCGGATAAGGCAGCTGCTGAAAAGACCTATGTGAATATTTCCTACAACTTCCTTACTCCGGTTGACGAAAACAATACGCAATATACCTGGTTCCAGCACCGAAACACCGACCCGAACATCAAGGCGGTTTCCGAGAAAATGAATGCGGGTGCGGTCATGGCATTTAAGGAGGACAAAAATATCCTGGAAGCTGTGCATAGTGGTATGGCCAAGATGGCAACGCCAAATATCGACTTGGGATTAAACGCAGGCGCTAAACTCATCCGGCTTGGGCTGCAACGGTTGATTGACAAAGAGCAGGAAAAAAGCCACGCCCTGACCCGCCCCTGCGGAGCACGCCACTGTCACGGAACGGGCTGCCTATTTTGGGTAAAGTCGGATGATTTTGAATTAGGGTCTGTCGGGTCCGGCTTGCAAAACCAGCGGTATGCCAGATTGAGGTGAACCTCAGCACACAGCCGCCTCTCCGAGCGAAGGCTCGTAATATATCCGATGAGCAACATGCGCATCATTCGGCCCGCATAAATAAGGAAATTGAATCCGTGACAGCACCTCAAATCAAGAAGCGTTTTTCAACAGAATAAACCGTGGGGTGGTTCAACGGTCGATCCTGAGCGGAACAGTTAGG
Source organism: Marinosulfonomonas sp. (assembly GCA_002732995.1). Lineage (GTDB taxonomy): Bacteria > Pseudomonadota > Alphaproteobacteria > Rhodobacterales > Rhodobacteraceae > Profundibacter. The sequence goes on from NVTS01000092.1 coordinate 3,381, forward strand.
GGTTATTTTTCGAGCCACCCGATAAATCAAGCAGGGCGACGAAAGGCCCGCATGGCGATTGCGGATATTACCACCCAGACGCCAAGCCGGATACCCATTGCGCCAACGGTGCGCATTTCGTAGGTGCCGCCTTGCATCACGACAAACCCGAAAGCAGCAAAGACCAGCGCGGTGGCGATAGCGATGGCAATCGATAGCTTTAGCCCCCAGCCGAGCATCTTTGCCAAGCCGAACGAGGCGGCGACATAAGCAAAGCCCGCAAGAAAGTTGAACCACAAGACAAAGGGCACAGCATTGCCGACCTCTTTTTTACCTGACAGCGCCATTCCGCCAGAGTAAATTGTAACAAGGCCAAACAGCAGAGCAACAACAACGGCGATCTTTAGGGCGAGACCAACTGGGTTTTGGGAAGACATAATCGACTCCAACGGTGAGATTGATGGTTATAGATTTATAACTAACAGTGCTGTTGAGGTGTGTCAATACACGCCTTGGCGACCGAAACCTGCATGAGCTTGGTTGAGAATGCAGCGCATCAACAGTTCTACCGCCCATTCATGCAGTGCCGAAATCTATCATCCGGGCGCGTAAGGCCGAATTTATAGCCGTCGAATCGCTGCGCATTTCCTTGATCAGCCAGTCACGGATATCTTCTATCAAGGGGCGCATTGGTGTAAGGTTAGAGGCCAGAACGTGATACCGTCGCCCGGTTTTTACCACTTGTGTGCAGGCCGGTATCAGGCTGCCTTCGATGATCATTTGTGAAACCTCGGGCACCCATCCAAGGGCAATTCCCTGTCCCTTAATGGCGGCCTGAATGATACTGGAATAATCCGAAAACGTGATGGACTGATGGCTGCTGAGGATCGGCCGCCCCGTAGCATGCGCATATTCATCCAGTGTGTATCTTTGGTTCGGGGCTTCAAGCACAGTATGCAGTCGCCCTTTTTTGGGCTCGTCAAAGGACCCGTATTCCATCAGGTATTCCGAGGAGCAAAGGGCAAGAATACGCTCCTCGGCGAATGGCCAGCGTTGGGTGTTCCCCTCTTTTGGGTCAGATAGCCGAATGCAAAGGTCGGCATCTTTTGCCATGGCATCCACATCATTTTCAAACATACGGAAATCGAGGCTCACAGCAGGGAAATTCAGTCTGAAATTTTGCATGCGTGGAATGAACCAGAAATTCACCGCAGTCGTAGACATCGAAATGGATACTTTTTCATGGCTCTCGTGTTGTTTGCTTATCTCTCGCAATGTCTCGTTTATCGCGTTAAATGATGTGGATGTCGTTCTAAACAAACGTTCCCCGTTGTGGGTCAAATCAATCCAGCGACCGTGACGCACAAACAGCGGATAACCTAAATGGCTCTCTAGACTGTTGATGGAACGGCTAACTGCAGGTTGTGTCACATTTAGTTCTCGCGCGGCACTTGAAAAACTGCCCAACCGGGCAACAACCTCGAAGGTAAAGAGCGAATTTGTAGACGGTAATTTATGGCGCAGCATGTTATGCTTTCAGGTTATATAATATATAACTATTATTATACTTCCCTTTCCCTCGCAAGCCTTACACTTTGACGCAGCTATAGAAAATTAGGGAGCTTTAGCAATGAGCGATTCAAAGAATAAACAAAGCGATATCAGCAGCTTATCCATGACGGACCAGGAAACGGTCAAAGCTGGCTTGAGTCGTGGGGCGACACGTCGCCAGATGATGGGGTGGCTAATGGCCGGTGGCGCAACGATTGCGGCAGCTGGAACTATTATTTCTTCGGCAACCAGCGCGCTGGCTGCGACACCAAAAAAGGGCGGTTTGATCAAATTTGCATCTGACCTTCACGGCCCGTCAGATACGCTTGATCCTGGTCTGAACACATCGACAATTGATTATTCACGTAACCGCGCCCATTATAACGGTCTGGTCCAGTTCAAMGATGACACATCCGTGCGTCCCGAACTGGCAGAGGAGTTTTCATCGAACGCTGACAACACCGAATGGACGTTCAAACTGCGTAAAGATGTGAAATTCCACGATGGCAGCCCGATGACGGCTGACGACGTGATGTATTCAATGAGCCGCCATTACGGTGAAAAATCCACATCAACCGCGAAAACGCTGGTTGCCGATGTCGAGGAATGGGTCAAGGTTGATAGCCACACGGTTAAGGCCGTCATGTCCGGTCCGAACGGTGACCTTCCGAAAATTCTGGGCACATCACAGTTCAAGATCATCAAAGACGGCACAACAGATTTCCAAAATCCTGTTGGCACCGGCCCTTACACGCTGAAAGAATTCCAGCCGGGTGTTCGCTCGTTGCACGTTCGTAACGAGGATTACTGGCGTGAAGGTGCGAATGCTGATGCGCTAGAGATCACTGCCATCACCGATAAAGTGGCCCGCACCAGCGCGCTGATCTCCGGTGACATTGACCTGATGCAGGCGCTTGATCCTAAGGCTGTTCCGCAAATTGAAGCMGCGGATGGCGTTGGTATCTGGTCTGTTGCCTCAGGGGCCTACCCGGGCATCTGTATTATGTCTAATTCTGCGCCGGGCAATAACCCTGATTTTGTTCTGGCAATGAAATATATTCAGCGCCGTGAAAAAATTGTGCGTTCGGTCCTGAAAGGCCAAGGTACGATCGGTAATGACAACCCGATCAATGCCGCATATGGGGCTGATTTCTGCGCGGATTTACCAATTCGTGAACATGATTTGGATAAAGCCAAATTCCATCTGGAAAAATCAGGTGTAACCGAGGCCGAAATTCAGGTAGCAGAAGTTGCGCCGGGTATGACTGACATCGTTCTGCTGATGCAGCGTGAAGCACAGAAAATCGGTTTGAAACTGAACATCAACAAAGTGCCGAATGATGGCTACTGGGGTGCTGTTTGGATGAAAACGCCGATGAATGTGACCTCGTGGAACATGCGACCAACAGCCAACATCATGATGAATCTGGCCTTCGCGCCGGATGCGCCATGGAATGATACACTATGGTCGAAYGAACGTATGGGCGAACTATTGGTCCAATCGCGTGCGGCCACAGATGCGGCACTGCGTCACGAGATGTATTGTGAAATGCAGACCTTGATCAGCAACGAAAGCGGCATGATCATTCCTGCGCACCGGAACTATCTGGATGCGAAATCGGATAAGATCGAAGGCATTACACGGATGCCTCTGGGATCGCTCGGCGGCTACGAGTGGCCAGAATTTGCATGGCGCACAGACGTCTAGGAATAGACGCACAAAACACATCGCTGGCCCGAAAACTTGGGCCAGCGAACACAACTTGCCGATCTATCTAAAGAGCAAGGCGAACCATGCAATTACGCCAGGGGGAGGCATCAATCATGCAGCGCATGGTCATTCAACGCATTATTGTCGGGATAATCACGCTGTGGGTGGTGTCGGTGATGGTTTTTATCGGCACATCTGTTCTACCGGGTGATGTGGCAGAAATCGTCCTTGGCCAAACAGCAACCCCTGAATCACTGGCCGCTTACCGCGCCGAGCGCGGGTTGGATCAACCCTTGTATATGCAATATCTTTCCTGGCTTGCTGGCATGATGACAGGCGATCTGGGCACCTCCAAGGCCGGTGGCGCATCGATCTCCAGCCTGATTAACGGGCGGTTCGGCAACACTATGTTCCTTGCGGGCATTGTCGCGATTATTGCGGTGCCGCTATCGGTTGCCCTTGGTTTGCTGGCAGCGATGTATCCCGGCACATGGATTGACCGGGTGCTGACATTCGGCACACTCAGCCTGATTTCGGTGCCTGAATTTTTCATCGCCACCTTCATGGTTTTGATCTTTGCGGTGAAATTGCACTGGTTGCCGGCGATCGCACATATCGCCCCCGAAGATGGCCTTTGGGAAACGATGCGGGGGATGGCGATGCCGCTGATCACCCTGATCATTGTGGTGGCCGCGCAAATGATCCGGATGACGCGGGCCGGTATCCTGAACGTGATGAATTCGCCCTATATTGAAATGGCGATCCTGAAGGGTGTCAAACGTCGGCGCATCATTTTGCGCCACGCACTTTTCAACGCCATCGGGCCGATTGTGAACGTGATCGCCCTGAACCTTGCCTATCTGGTTTCGGGCGTGGTGATCGTTGAAACGATCTTTGCCTATCCGGGGCTTGCCAAACTTATGATCGACGGGGTGCAAACCCGCGACCTGCCGCTGGTCCAAGCCTGCGCGATGATCTTTTGTGGCACCTACGTAATCTTGATTATTATGGCTGATGTGGCGGCGATCCTGTCGAACCCACGTTTGCGCAATCCGAAATAGGGGGCAGGAACATGACAGACGCAACTGCAAACACCGAAGAAAATTCGATCTATGATGAGCTGCCCGATGCCCCGCCAAAAAAGAAAATAACCCTGACGTGGGTTGGCAAGCTGGGCGTGAGCGTGGTGTTGTTCTGGCTGGTCATGGCTTTTGTCGGGCCGTACATCGCGCCATTCCACGAGGCGGATATCATGGCATACGACAGCTATATGCCGATCATGTCCACGACCGAGGGTGAAGGGTTTCACCTGCTGGGCACCGATTATATCGAACGTGATATATTCTCGCGTATCCTGTGGGGGGCCCGCACCACAATCGGCATCGCCTTTACCGCAACGCTGTTGGCTTATGTTGTTGGCGTGACGCTGGGCATTGCCGCCGCTGTTTCCGGCGGCTGGTTGGATGTGGGCCTGAGCCGGGCCAATGACGCGATCATTTCGCTGCCCTCCATTATGCTGGGCCTGCTGGCTGTTAACGCATTTGGGTCATCCATCCCGACGTTGATATTCACCGCTGGCGCAATCTACGCCGCATCGGTGTTTCGCATCGCGCGGGCGCTGGGCCAAGACATTATGGTGATGGATTTTGTCGAGGCGGCACGGGTTCGTGGTGAAAGCATGCGCTGGATTATTTTCCGCGAAGTGTTGCCCAACGCCGCGATGCCGCTGGCCACCGATTTCGGCCTACGTTTGGTGTTTGTGGTGCTGTTCATCTCGTCTCTCAGTTTCCTTGGTCTGGGCATTCAGCCACCGATGGCTGACTGGGGCAGCATGGTGCGGCAAAATCTGGACGGGCTGGGCTATGGTTCATACGCCGCTGTCTGGCCTGCGCTGGCAATTGCGACATTCACCATTTCGATCAACCTTATCGTCGATGATATTTCTGCTTCATCCGGCGGCAGCCTTGCAAAGAAGATGATCTAATGGCCGAATTATTAGAAGTCAAAGACCTGAAAATCGAGGCACCGCAAAAAGACGGATCAGCCATTCCTATCGTCAAAGGTGTCAGTTTTAGCGTCAAGGCGGGCGAGGTTGTCGCACTGATCGGGGAATCCGGATCGGGCAAAACCACGATATCGCTGGGAGCACTAGGCTACAGCAAACCGGGGCTGGAGTTTTCAGGCGGCGAAATCTGCCTGCATGGCGATGACATTCTGACAATGGAAAACGATGATTTGCGCAGCCTGCGTGGTCAAAGGGTGGCCTACCTTGCCCAAAGTGCAGCCGCCACATTCAACCCTGCGATCACCATTGGCGAGCAGGTCACTGAATCTGCCGTGTTGCACGGGGTGATGACACAGGCCGAGGCGACCGTGCGGGCCACGGAACTGTATCATGCGCTGGAATTGCCGGACCCTGAACTGTTGGGCAAACGCTATCCGCATCAGGTTTCCGGTGGCCAGTTGCAACGCCTGATGGCGGCAATGGCGCTGGTCGGGCGGCCTGATCTGCTGGTTCTGGACGAGCCGACAACGGCGCTGGATGTGACCACCCAGATCGAGGTTTTGAAAGCCTTCAAAAAGGTGATCAAGGAAGAAAGATCAGCCGCGATTTATGTGACCCACGATCTGGCGGTTGTGGCGCAAATCGCCGACCATATTGTGGTTCTGTATTCTGGCGAAGTGCAGGAACAGGGACCGGTTGACCAGATCATCAACAACCCGAAACACCCCTATACAAAGCGTCTGATGGCGGCTGCACATGCGGGACCAAAACCCGGGATGGGTGACAAGCTGTCTGGCGAACACGACAAGGATGTGGCCAACATCGAAGTCAAAGGCATGACGGCTGGCTATGGTGATATTGTTGACGGCAAACCGGCAATCACCGTGTTGCGCGACATTAATATGGTGGTCAAGAACGCGCATGTGGTCGGGGTTATTGGTGAATCCGGTTGTGGGAAATCCACATTGGCACGGGTTATCGCCGGTCTGCTTCCTGCCGCCCAAGGCGAAGTGATTTTGGACGGCAATGTGCTGAAAGGCTCTTACAAGCAGCGCAGCAAAGAGGATTTGCAAAAGGTCCAGTTTGTCTATCAAATGGCGGATACTGCGCTGAACCCGAAGCAGTTGATCGGTGATATTCTGGGTCGTCCTGTCGAGATGTTCCAGAACCTGCGCGGCAAGGCCAAGCGCGAAAAGGTGGCCGAACTGTTGCGCATGGTCGAGCTGCCGATCGAGTTTGAAAACCGCTATCCGGCGGAACTGTCGGGTGGGCAAAAACAGCGGGTCAATCTGGCGCGGTCACTGGCCGCATTGCCCGAAATTATGCTGTGCGACGAGGTAACATCGGCACTGGACAGCATCGTTGGCTCAAACGTGGTGAAATTGCTGAAACGGCTGCGTGACCTGACCGGTGTGTCGTTCATGTTCATCACCCACGATTTATCGACCGTTGCGGCCTTTGCCGATGAAATCGTCGTGCTATATGCGGGGCGTATTGTTGAACAAGGGCCGGTGGACGAGGTTCTGTCGCCACCGTTCCACCCATATACGCGCCTGCTGATCAGCTCGGTTCCGGAAATGCGGGTTGGCTGGCTGGAAGAAACAATGGCGAAACGTGAAATGGCCGTGGGGATTGCGCGGGGCGTTGAAATGACCGCGGTGGGGTGTCCGTTTTACAACCGTTGCCCAATGGCGATTGACGGCACCTGCAATATAAAAACACCGCCTGTGCATGAGTCAAAGCCAGGCCACATGATTTCCTGTCACCATAGCCTTGAGGATATCGAGAAGTTCGAAAACGAACCGCAGCAAACTCTACACGGGTTTGAAAAGGCTGGGCCTGATGATGAAATATCCGCTACGGCGCACTAATGACATAGGGGTTACGTGCTATGATTAAGAAAAGGGGCTGTCCTAGATAACCACAAATGGGGTTATCATGGGACGTATGAGAAAGAGTCGTTTAAGCAAACATAAACAGGGCCGTCTGGTTGAGCATTT